>NZ_JBTWNF010000018.1:0-160717 GCF_054796175.1 Actinomycetospora sp. C-140
AGCTCCGCTGCGCTCCGTGCGGCCTACTCGGCCAGCGTCGCGTCCGCGAACCCGCGGCAGTACTCCCACGTGACGTAGGCGGCGGGGTCGGGGTCGAACGGGGGCTCGTGCGGGCGCATGTGCCCCTCGTCGAGCAGCTGCTGCAGGCTCGCCCGCAGTAGGTCCCAGTCGTGGTAGTGCTGCTCGGAGCAGTCCTCGCAGTCGACGACCACGCCGCGGATGCCGCGCGGGGCGAGGAGGGCCTCGAACACCGCGAGGTCGCCGAGGTCGGCCACCACCTCGTCGCGCTCGGCGTCGTCGAGGGGAGCGTCGTCCGGGGCGTCGGCGTCCTGTCCCGAGAGCGCGCGGGCAGGGTCCGCGGGATCCCCCGCGAACGGATCGGGCGGCAACGCTTCGTAGGCCACGACCAGCAATTTACCCGCGTGGCGGCGCGCGTCACCCAGCGGCGGTCCGCGCGCCCGGGGGACTGCTCCGACGGGCGGACTACGATCGGTGTCATGGTGCTGACGGAGCCCGGTCTGCCCGAGAAGTTCGCGTTGCTCGGACTCACCTTCGACGACGTCATGCTCCTGCCGGGCGAGTCGGACGTCGTGCCCTCCGAGGCGGACACGTCGGCCCGACTCACCCGTCGGGTGACGCTGCGGGTGCCCCTGGTGAGCTCGGCGATGGACACGGTCACCGAGTCGCGCATGGCGATCGCGATGGCCCGCCAGGGCGGGATGGGCGTGCTGCACCGCAACCTCCCGGCCGAGGCGCAGGCCGCGCAGGTCGAGGTCGTCAAGCGTTCCGAGGCCGGCATGGTCACCGACCCCGTGACGTGCTCGCCGGACGACACGCTCGCCGACGTCGACGCGCTCTGCGCCAAGTTCCGCATCTCGGGTCTGCCCGTCGTCGACGAGGCCGGGCGCCTGGTCGGCATCATCACCAACCGGGACATGCGCTTCGAGGTGGACCACTCGCGTCGCGTGCGCGAGGTGATGACCGCCGAGGACCTCGTCACCGCGCAGGTCGGCGTCACCGCCGAGGCCGCGCTGGGCCTGCTGCGCCGCCGCAAGATCGAGAAGCTGCCGCTGGTCGACGGCGCCGGGATCCTGCGCGGGCTCATCACCGTCAAGGACTTCGTCAAGACCGAGCAGTACCCCCTCGCCACGAAGGACCCCGACGGGCGGCTGCTCTGCGGCGCCGCGGTGGGCGTCGGCGACGACGCGTGGTCGCGGGCCATGGCGCTGGTCGACGCCGGCGTGGACGTCCTCGTCGTCGACACCGCGCACGGGCACTCGCGGGCGGTCACGGCGATGGTGGCCAAGCTCAAGAACGAGCTGGGCGAGCGGGTCGAGGTCGTCGGCGGCAACGTGGCCACCCGGGCGGGTGCGCAGGCGCTGGTCGACGCGGGCGCCGACGCGGTGAAGGTGGGCGTCGGGCCGGGCTCGATCTGCACCACGCGGGTCATCGCGGGGGTCGGCGTCCCGCAGATCACCGCCATCCACGAGGCCGCGGCCGCGGCCTCGCCCGCCGGGGTGCCGGTGATCGGCGACGGGGGACTGCAGTCCTCGGGCGACATCGCGAAGGCGCTGGCGACGGGCGCGGGCACCGTGATGCTGGGCTCGCTGCTCGCGGGCACCGCCGAGACCCCGGGCGACCTGGTGCTGCTCGACGGCAAGCAGTTCAAGACCTACCGCGGCATGGGCTCGCTGGGCGCGATGCGCAGCCGCGGGCAGCAGGGCTCGTACTCCAAGGACCGCTACTTCCAGGACGACGTCCTCTCCGACGACAAGCTGGTGCCCGAGGGCGTCGAGGGCCGCGTACCCTTCCGGGGGCCCCTCGCCCAGGTGGCCCACCAGCTCGTCGGCGGTCTGCGGGCGGCGATGGGCTACACGGGCGCGCGGACCATCGCGGAGCTGCAGCGCGCGCACCTCGTCCGCATCACCGCGGCCGGGCTCGCCGAGTCGCACCCGCACCACGTCACGATGACCGCCGAGGCCCCGAACTACGGGGCGCGTTAGTTCAGGGAGCTCCGCCGTGCGCGAGCAGGTCGAGATCGGGCGGGGCCGCAGCGCCCAGCGCAGCTACGTCTTCGACGACCTCGACATCGTCCCCTCGCGGCGGACGCGGTCGTCGTCGGCGGTGTCCACCGCGTGGCAGCTCGACGCCTACCGGTTCGAGCTCCCGCTGCTGACCCACCCCACCGACGCGGTCGTCAGCCCGGCCACCGCGGCGCGGGTCGGCGAGCTGGGCGGGCTGGGCGTGCTCAACGCCGAGGGGCTCTGGGCGCGGCACGCGGAGGCGGAGAAGGCGCTGGCCGAGGTCGTCACCCGCGCGGCCACCGACCCGGCCGAGGCCGTCGCCGAGCTGCAGCGCCTGCACGCCGCCCCGGTCCAGCCCGCGCTGCTCACCGAGGCGCTCGAGCGCATCCGCTCCGCGGGCGCCACCGTCGCGGCGCGCGTGAGCCCGCAGCACGCCCGCGAGCTCACGCCGACGCTGGTCGCCGCGGGCGTCGAGGTCCTCGTCGTGCAGGGCACGATCATCTCGGCCGAGCACGTCTCGGGGGAGGAAGGGGAGGCCGAGGGCCCGCTGGACCTCGAGGACTTCATCGAGGCGCTCGACATCCCCGTCGTCGCGGGCGGCGTCGGCGACTACCGCACCGCGATGCACCTCATGCGCACCGGCGCGGCCGGCGTCGTCGTCGGGTACGGGCAGGCGGCGGCGACGTCCACCGACGCGGTGCTCGGCATCGGGGTCCCGATGGCCACCGCGCTGGTCGACGCCGCGGCCGCCCGCCGCGACTACCTCGACGAGACCGGCGGGCGCTACGTGCACGTCATCGCCGACGGCGCCATGAGCACCTCGGGCGACATCGCCAAGGCCATCGCCTGCGGGGCCGACGCCGTGATGCTCGGCGAGCAGCTCGCCGCCGCGGAGGAGGCGCCGGGCGCGGGCTGGTACTGGACGCCGGCCGCCGCGCACCCCAACCTGCCGCGCAGCGGCATCACCCGCGTGCCGACCGTCGCCCCCGATCTCGCAACGGTGCTCACCGGTCCGGCCCGCTCCGGTGCGGGGACGATGAACCTCTTCGGCGCCCTGCGCCGCGCCATGGCGAAGACGGGCTACTCCGACCTCAAGGAGTTCCAACGCGTCGGGCTCTCCGTGCGCCGCTGACGCTCGGCAACCGGGTGATGCCACTCGGAAGTGTTCCTGGACAGGAGGCGAAGGGTGCGTTGTCGTCTGAATCATGACGACGCGCCCGGAGCTGCTGGGGCCCCGGCGCGTCCTGACGAGGTCCGTCTTCGTCGGTCGGCGTGCGTCGCTCGAGGTCGTCGAGGCCGCCTGGGAGGAGGCCCGCGCGGGACGGCCGGGGGTCGTGTGGGTGGAGGGCGAGGCCGGGACGGGCAAGACCGCGTTCCTCGCGCACGCCGTGGCCGGACGCCGGACGGCGGTGACGCTGTCGGCCACCGGTGACGCGGCCGAGACGACCCTGGTGCACGGGCTGCTCGACCAGCTCACCGCGGAGCTGCCGCCCGGGCTCGCGGACCGGTTCCCGCTGCTGCGCCCCGACCGCGACCCGCGGGCCGACCCCCTCGCCGTGGGGGCGGACCTGCTGGGCGCGCTGGGCGCGGTGCCGGGGGACGACCCCGTGCTGGTGGTGCTCGACGACCTGCAGTGGGCCGACGCGGCGTCGGTGCGGGCGCTCGTGTTCGCGCTGCGGCGGTTGCGTCACGACCGCGTCCTCGTCCTCGCCGGTGTCCGCGTCCCCGGGGCCGATCCCGACGACGCACCCGCCGACGCCTGGTGGGAGCGGCTGCCCGCCCCGGGCCGGGGGGTGCACCGGATCCGGCTCGAGGGCTTGGACCCGGCCGAGCTCTCGGAGCTGGCGGCGGCGATCGGGCGTCCGCTGGGGTCCACCGGGGCCGCCGAGCGGCTGTGGCGGCACACGCTCGGGCACCCCCTGCACGCCCGCACCCTGCTCGAGGAGCTGCCCGCCGAGGTCCTCGCCGGCACCACCGACGTGCTGCCGGCACCGCGCAGCCTCCCGTCGGTCGTGCTCGTGCGTCTGGCGCGGGCCACGCCGGCGACGGAGGCGCTGGTGGTCGCGACGTCCGTGCTCGGCGAGAGCGCGCCGCTGACCCTCGCCGCCGCGGTCGCCGGGCTCGACGACCCGGCGCCCGCCCTCGACGAGGCCGTCGAGCTGGGCCTGCTCACCGAGCGGCCGGGCGGGCCGCCGGCCCGCATCGGGTTCGTGCACCCGCTCGTGCGCGCCGCGGTGCGCGGTGACCTGCCCCCGGCGCGGCGCCGGGCCCTGCACGCCGCCGCCGCCGGACTGCTGGCGGGGCGCGCGGCCCTCGACCACCGCGTCGCCGCGGCCGCGGGACCCGACCCCGGGCTGGCCGCCGAGCTCGAGGCGCTGGTCGCGGAGCCGGGCGCCGGGCTCGCCGGCACCGAGGCGGCGGACCTCCTGCGGGCCGCCGCGGACCTGTCCACCGACCCCGACGACCGCGAGCGCCGGGTGCTGGCCGCCGCGTCACGGCTGCTCGCGGACGGGGAGGTCGCGCGGGCCGTCGCGCTGGAGGAGGCGGTCGAGGCGTGCCGGCCCGGGCCCTGGCGGACCGCGGTGCTCGGTCAGCTCGCGCTCTTCGCCGGGCGCTTCGCCCTCGCGCGCGAACGGCTCGAGGCCGCCGTGGCCACCGACCCCGAGGGGCCGGGCGACGGGCGCCCGGGCGACCGGGCGCGGGCGGGCGCGGCGGCGCACCTCGCCCTGCTGCACCTGCTGGCCGGTGACGCGCAGCGGGCGGTGGCGACGGCGGGGGTCGCGCTGGCGCACCACGCGCGCGGCGACGACGTCCGCCTGCCCGGCGGCCTGGCGATGGTGCTCGGGCTGGCGGCGGGCGGGCAGGGCGGTGCGGCCCGGGGCATCCTCGACGGCGTCGCGGACCGGGCGGCGGCGGACGGCCACCCGACGCCGGCGGACGTGCTGGTGGTGCGCGGGGTGCTCGCCACGCTGGCCGGCGACGACGCGGCCGCGGCCGTGGACCTCGACGAGGCGGTGCGTCGCGGGCGGGCGGGCGAGCCGGTCCGCGGCCTGGCGCTGGCGCTGGCCTACCGGCCGGCGGTGCAGGACCGTGTCGGCGCACCGGACGGAGTCGTCGAGGGCTTCGAGCTGGCGGTCACCCTCGCCCGCGACGGCGGGACGACGCTGGCCGGGGCCCTGGCGCACGCCTTCGCCGCCGAGGCCTTCGCGGTGCGGGGCCGGACCGACGACGCGCGCGCCCACCTCGCGGCCGCCGCCGAGATGGGCCCCCGGTGGTGGGGGATCGAGGTGTGCACGGCGATCGCCGCGGCCGTGCTCGCCGAGGTCACCGACGACCCCGACGCCGTCCTGCGCGCGCTCGTGCCGACGCGGGCGTCACGCGCGCTCACCGACGGCCTCGGGATGCTCGCGCCGCGCACGCTGGAGATCGATGCGCTGATCACGCTGGGGCGGGTCGAGGAGGCGAGCGCCGCCCTCGCCGAGCTGGGGACGCGGGCGACGGGCCGGCACGCCGTCGACGCCGCCCGGCTGCACGCGCGGCTCGGGGGCTCCGCCCCGGTGCCCGACGGCGTCGTCGCGCCGCACGCCCTCGCCCGGCTGGAGGCCGAGACCGGCCGCGGGCTGCTCGCGGCCGGCGAGCGCCGGGCCGGCGTCGACCTCCTGCGCGGCGCGCGGGACACGCTCGCCCGCCTCGGCGCGGCGCCGTGGCGCGCCCGCTGCGACGCGCTGCTGCACGGCGCCGGGCTCACCCCCGCGGGCGCGCAGGAGGCGCTCGGCCTCACCCCGCACGAGGAGGCCGTCGTCGCCCTCGTCACCCGCGGCCTGACCAACCGCGAGGTGGGGCGCGACCTCTTCATCACCCCGCGCACCGTCGCCTACCACCTGAGCAACGTCTACGCGAAGCTCGGCGTCGCCTCCCGCCGCGAGCTCCAGGTGCGGCTGCGGCGCATGTGAGCACTTCGGAGTGCTGGGGCACTCCGAAGTGCTCACATGCGCCGGAGGCGCACCACTGGAAGGCCGACTGGAACGTCCGGCCGGGGTGGGCGATCACCCGGTCGGCGCACCCTCGACGACGTCGAGGAGGAGGCCCCCATGCACCTGACGGTCGATCTCCTCCGCACGGCCGACGGGCGTCTGGAGGGCACCGTGATCACCGAGACCGGCCGCGAACAGGCCTTCTCGGGCACGCTCGACCTGCTGCGGATCCTCGAGGACCTGCAGCCCGAGCGGCCCGGCCCCGCCGGCACCGACCGGTGGTCGTCGTGACGCCGGCGAGCCCGCGGTTCGCCGCGATCATGGGCGTCGTGTTCGCCGCCCTCTTCGTGGCGGCGATGCTGACCGTGAACAACGTCCCGCACCTCGGCGCGTCGGACACCGACTACGGCTCCTTCTACGGCGGCGCGGGCGACACGGTGGTCACGGCCGTCGCGATCTATCTCGTGCCCCTGGCGGGGATCGCCTTCCTCTGGTTCGCGGTCGCGCTGCGCTCGGTCCTCGACGCCCTCGAGTCGGACCCGTCGGCCATCGCCCACGGGCTGAACCTGCTGTCGGCGGTCCTGTTCGTCACCCTCCTGTTCGCCGGGACGGCGGCCGTCGCGACGCCGGTCCTGCTGACGACGATCGGCGGCGGCGCGCCCCTCGACCCGGACATCGCGCGGGGGCTGTCCGCGCTCGGCTACGGCCTCGTCTTCCTGTTCTCGGTCCGCGGCGCGGGCATGTTCGCGCTGACCACGACGGGGATGCTGCGCGCCGCGGGCGTCATGCCGCGCGGGGCCGCGATCGTCTCCTACCTCCTCGCGGCCTGGCTGCTGCTGACCGCGACCGACCACCCCGCGAGCCTGCTCGTCCTGCCGGCCTGGGTGCTGCTCGTCGCCGTCGTGCTGCTGCGCCTCGACCGCCACCAGCGACGCGTGTCCGCGGAGCCGGCGGCGACCCCTGAACCCACCCCCGTCCCGGCCCCGAGGAGCGAGCCATGACCACCACCCCCGCCGCGCCCGCGCACTCGCTCGCCGACATCCCCGGGCCGAAGCCGCTGCCGATCATCGGCAACGCCCGCGACATCGACACGACGCGGCTGATCCAGAGCGTGATGGAGCTGGCGGAGCAGTACGGCCCGATCTTCGCGATCCACACACCGAGCGGCGCGTCGTACGTCGTCTCCGGGCTGGAGATGGTCCAGGACCTGTGCGACGACGCCCGCTTCGACAAGCTCGTCGGGTCCGGCCAGCGCGAGATCCGCAAGACCCACCAGAGCGCCGGGCTGTTCACCGCGGACACCGCCGACCCGCTGTGGAAGTCCGCGCACGACATCCTGCTGCCCAGCTTCTCCACCTGGGCGATGAAGGGCTACCTCGACCCGATGGTCGACATCGCCCAGCAGCTGATGCTCAAGTGGGACCGGCTCAACCCCGACGAGCCGATCGACGTCGCGGCGGACATGACCCGGCTGACGCTCGACACCATCGCGCTCTGCGGGTTCGGGTACCGGTTCAACTCGTTCTACCGCGACTCCCAGCACCCGTTCGTCGAGGCGATGATGGCGACCCTCGCCGAGAGCAACAAGCGCCAGCGGATGTTCCCGGCGCAGATCAAGCTGCGGCGGGGCGCGCAGAAGCGCTTCGTGGCCAACGGCAAGTTCATGGACGACACGATCGAGAAGATCGTCCAGGAACGGCGGGCGTCCGGGGAGCCGGGCAGCGACCTGCTCGGACACATGCTCGTCGGCACCGACAAGCAGGGGAACACGCTGCCCGACCACAACATCGTGGCGCAGTGCGGGACCTTCCTCATCGCCGGGCACGAGACGACGAGCGGGCTGCTGTCCTTCGCCGTGTACTACCTGCTCAAGAACCCCGACGTCGTCGCCCGCGCCCAGGAGGAGGTCGACCGCGTCCTCGGCACCGACCCGGACGCGGCGCCCACCGTCGCGCAGATCGGCCGGCTCGGCTACATCCGCCAGATCCTCGACGAGACCCTGCGGCTCTGGCCGACCGCGCCCGCGTTCACCCGCCAGGCGCGGCAGCCCGGCGAGACCGTCGGCGGGTACGGCCCGTTCGACCCGGGCACGTCGGTCATCGCGCTCACGCCGATGCTGCACCGGCTCACCGAGGTCTGGGGCCCGGACGCGCGCGAGTTCAACCCCGACCACATGGCCCCCGAGCGCGTCGACGCGCTGCCCCCCAACGCCTACCGGCCGTTCGGCTCGGGGCAGCGGGCCTGCATCGGGCGGCAGTTCGCGCTGCAGGAGGCGACGCTCGTGCTCGGGATGCTGCTGCAGCGCTTCGAGCTGGTCGACCACGCGGACTACCAGCTGAAGATCAAGGAGTCGCTGACCATCAAGCCGCAGGGGCTGACGATCACCGTCCGGCCCCGGGAGGGACGGACCTGGGGCTCGGCACCGCGCCCGGCGGCCGTGACCGCGGCCGAGCCGCGCCCGGCGACGCTGGCCGTCGCGCCCTCGGACCGGCACGGCACGCCGCTGCTCGTGCTGTTCGGCTCCAACCTCGGCGCCGCCGAGGACCTCGCCACCCGCATCGCCCGCGAGGCGACCGACCGCGGCTACACCGCCCGGACCGCGGCGCTCGACGAGGCCGTCGGCGAGCTGCCGACCGAGGGCGCCGTCGTCGTCGTGACGTCGTCGTACAACGGCGAGCCGCCGGACAACGCCGCGAAGTTCTGCGCCTGGCTGGACTCCGACGCCGCTTCCGCGACCGGGGTGCGGTTCACGGTCTTCGGGTGCGGCAACCGCGACTGGGCAGCGACCTACCAGGCCGTCCCGACCCGCGTCGACGCCGGACTCGAGGCCAAGGGCGGGGCGCGCGTGTACCCGCGCGGCGAGGGCGACGCCCGCGGTGACTTCGATGCGCAGTTCGAGGACTGGTACGGCGGGCTGTGGGACGCCCTCGGGGCCGCGCTCGGGCTCGACGCGGCGTCGACGGCCACGGCCGCGGGCGGGCCGCGCCTCTCGGTGGTGCTCGAGCAGCGCCGCACCGCGAGCCCCGTGCTGCAGTCCTACCGGGGTCAGGCGGCCACGGTGCGGATCAACCGCGAGCTCACCGCCCGCGCGGGGACGCCGGGCGGGCGGTCGGTGCGGCACCTCGAGATCGCGATGCCGGCCGGCGCCACCTACGGCACCGGCGACCACCTCGGCGTCCTGCCCCGCAACCCGATCGGCCTGGTCAACCGGACCATCGCGCGCTTCCGTCTCGACGGCGGGCAGTTCGTGACGCTGACGGCGAGCGGGAGCGCGCCCACCCATCTGCCCGTCGGCGAGCCGTACCCGCTGCTCGCGATCCTCGCGGGCTGTGTCGAGCTGCAGGACGTAGCGAGCCGCGCCGGGCTCGCGGCGATGGCGGCGGCGATGCCGGCCGGGACGGAGCGCGACGGGCTCGCCGCGCTCGCCGGCACCGACGACGACGCCAAGGCGGCGTACCGCGAGCAGATCGCCAAGCCGCGGCGCACGCTGCTCGAGCTGCTCGAGGCGCACCCGGACTGCGAGCTGGCGTTCGCCGACTTCCTGGACCTCCTGCCGCCGCTGCGCCCGCGCTTCTATTCGATCTCGTCGTCGCCCCAGGCGTCGTCGGACGTCGCGCTGACGGTCGGCGTGCTGGAGGGCCCGGCGCGGGCCGGCGACGGGACCACCTACCGCGGCGTGTGCTCGGGCCACCTCGACGACGTCCCCGAGGGCGGCACCGTGTTCACGTTCGTGCGCAGCCCCAGCATCGCGTTCCGGCCGCCGGAGAACCCGCACGTCCCGATGATCATGGTGGGGGCGGGGACCGGGATGGCGCCGTTCCGCGGGTTCCTGCAGGAGCGGGAGTCGCTGCGCGCCAAGGGCGTGCCGATCGCGCGGTCGCTGCTGTTCCTCGGCTGCCGCGACCCGGAGGACGACCTGCTCTACGCCGACGAGCTCGCGGCGTTCGAGAAGGCGGGCGTCGCGACGCTGTACCCGGCGTACTCGCGGGTGGCGGGCTATCCGCACCGGTACGTCCAGCACGCCCTCGAGGCCGCCGCCGACGACGTGTGGGCCGCGATGCAGCACGACGCCGTGGTCTACGTGTGCGGCAACGCCTCCACCATGGCGCCGGGCGTGCGGGCCGCGCTCGTCGCGGTGTTCCGGGCGAAGACCGGCGCGGGCGAGGCCGACGGCGAGGCCTGGCTCGCCGGCCTGCGGTCCTCGGGCCGGTACCTCGAGGACATCTGGGGCGACGCGGCGGTGGTGTAGGCGCGGGGCACCACCGCCGTCCCGCCGGGCGCGCTCAGAGGGCCTACGTGCCCTTGACGTTCACGATCTGCCGCAGCGTGTGCCGGACCTCGACGAGGTCGGCCGCGTCGGCCATGACCACGTCGACGTCCTTGTACGCGGCGGGGATCTCGTCGAGGAACGCGTCGGTGTCCCGGTACTCGATCCCGACCATGGCCGCCCGCAGCTGGTCGTGGGTGAAGGTCGCGCGGGCCTTCGTCCGCGAGTACGCCCGCCCCGCGCCGTGCGGTGCGCTGGTCAGCGACATCGCGTCGCCCTTGCCGGTCACCACGTACGACGCGGTGCCCATCGACCCCGGGATCAGGCCGGCGCGCCCCGTCGACGCGTCGATGGCTCCCTTGCGCGACACCCACACCTGCTCGCCGAAGTGGGTCTCCTGCGCGGTGTAGTTGTGGTGGCAGTTCACCCGCTCCTGCTCCACCACGTCGGTGCCGACGAACTCCGCCGTCTGCCGGACCACCCGGTCCATCATCTCGTCACGGTTGAGCAGCGCGTAGTGCTGCGCCCACCGCAGCTCGCGGATGTAGGTCCAGAACTCCTCGGTGTCCTCGGTGAGGTACGCGAGATCCCGGTCGGGCAGCTCGACGGCGGCGCAGGCCTCGCGGGCCACGGCCGTGTGCCGCTGCGCGATCCTGTTGCCCACGCCCCGGGAGCCGGAGTGCAGGAACAGCCACACCCGGTCCTGCTCGTCGACGGTGACCTCGATGAAGTGGTTGCCGCTGCCCAGCGTGCCGAGCTGCGCCTCCCACCCCTTCTTGTCCCGCGACGGGTCGAACCCGGCCTCCTCGGCCATGGCCGTGAGCTCCTCGACCCGTGGCACCGAGGTGGCCACGACCTTGCGGTTGTGGTGCCCGGCGCCCAGCGGGACCGCGCGCTCGATGGCCTCCCGCAGCGGGGCGAGCGAGCCCTTCTGGTGGAGCTGTCCGACGTCGAACTGCGTCCTCACCGCCGCCATCCCGCACCCGATGTCGACGCCCACCGCCGCCGGCATGATCGCCCGCAGCGTCGGGATGACGGAGCCCACGGTCGCGCCGCGGCCCAGGTGCGCGTCGGGCATCAGTGCCAGGTGCGGGCGGATGAACGGCATCCTCGCCGTGCGCTCGGCCTGCTCGCGCGTGCCGGCGTCGAGGATCGACGCCCAGTTGAGCAGGCGGTCGCTGATCTTCTCCATGGTCCGGTCGTCTCCCCTCCGCGGCTCGGGTGCCGTCGGCCCGGGTCGAGACGGTAGCCAGGCCGCCGGGCGCGGCGCCCCGGATTTACGCGGCGCCGAGCTCGGCGGACATGGCCGCGGTCGCCTCCACCAGCGCGGCGGTGACGTCACGCAGCACCGCGTCGGTGGCCGCCCGCTCGGGCAGCGCCAGCGCGACGACCAGCGGCAGCGAGTCGCCGGTGGTGAGCACCGGGGCCGCGACCGAGGCGATGCCCGGGATGACGCCGCCCGAGGTCAGCGCGTGGCCCCGCCGGCGCACCTCCTCGACGATGCGGTCGACCTCGGCGGCGGTGTGCTCGCCGGTGTCGGCCTGCTGCGCGAGCAGCACCGGCTCGGTGAGCGAGCGGGGCAGGTGGGCGAGGTAGACGCGGCCGACCGACGACGTCAGCAGCGGCATCGTCGCCCCGACCCGCACCGTGATCGGCAGGGCGTAGGCGCCGTAGTCCCACCGCACGATGACCGGGCCGTGGTCGCCCCAGACGGCGAGGTTCACGGCGTGACCCGTCCGGTCGCGCAGCCCCGGGATGTACTGCGAGACCAGCCCGACCTCGTCCATGCGCCGCAGCGACTCGGCGCCGAGCCGGCGCAGCGCCGGCCCCATGTCGTAGAGCCCGGAGCTGCGCGACTGCGCGACGAGACCGGCCCGCCCCAGGCTGACGAGGTAGCGGTGGGCCTTGCTCGGGCCCATGTCGCTCGCCTGCGCGATCTGGGTGAGGCTCATCGGGCCGCCGCCGCTCTCGAGGGCGGTGAGCACGGTCATCGCGATCTCGACCGACTGGATGCCCTGGCGGGAGGCGCCCGCCGCCGGTTCGGGGTCGTCCTCGCCGGCCATGGCGCCGACCCTAGTCACGGCCACCGCCGCGGACGTCGGCCGCGGTCCTCAGGCGCTGACCCGGGCCGTGTCGGGGTCGCCCTCCGCCGCCCGGGCGCGGACCGCCGGCACCGCGGCGGCGAGCAGCGCGCCGAGGACGCCGGGGACGGCGAACAGGTAGAAGTTCCACGCCACCCCGAGACCGGAGGACAGGATCGCGGCCCCCACGAGCGGGCCCGTGATCGCGCCGAGGCGCCCGACCGAGAGGGCCCAGCCGATCGCGCGGCCGCGCAGCTCCGGCGGGTGGTGGCCGACGATGAACGCGTTGACCAGCGCCTGCGACCCGATGAAGCCCAGGCCGCTGACGAACATCAGCAGGAACAGGAAGCCCAGCGCGGGACGGGCGCTCATCACGAGCAGGCTCGCGGCGCCGGCGAGGAACGCGACGGCGACGACGGGCTTGATGCCGACCCGGTCGGCGATCCGGCCGCCGAGCACCATGCCGACGCCCGCGCCGACCCACATCGCCGCCGTCTGCAGCAGCGAGGACCCGAGCGAGTAGCCGGCCTTCTGCATGATCGTCGGGAGCCACGTGCTGATGCCGAAGACGAGCAGCAGGCCGCAGAACGACATCGCCCAGAACAGCAGCGTCGTGCCCCACCGGCCGCGGGCGAGCAGCGGGCGCAGACCCAGGAGGTCGCCGCGGCGGGGGCCGTCGGCCTCCTCGTGCACCGGGCTCTCCGGCAGCATCCGGAAGGCGAGCGGGAGCAGCAGCAGGGCCGGCGCGGCGCCGATGACGTAGATCCAGCGCCAGCTCGCGTCGCTCAGCAGCGCGGCCCCGAGCAGCGGCGCGAGCAGCGCCCCGCCCGCGTAGCCGGACATCATCAGCCCGACGTTGCGGGCGCGGCGCCCCGGCGCGGACAGGTCGGCGACGTAGGCGGTCACGGTCGGCAGGACGATGCCGAGCCCGATGCCCACGGCGAGACGGGCCGCCCCGAAGAGGGCGAAGGTCGGGGCGAGCGCGCAGACGAGCATGCCCAGCGAGAACAGGGCGGCCCCGCCGAGCAGCAGGCGCCGGCTCCCCGCCCGCCGGATCGTCGCCCCGCAGACCGCGGCACCGACCAGCATGCCGATGGCGACGAGGGAGCCGACCGTGCCGGCCGCGGTCGTGTCGGCGCCGATCGCCCCGTCCTTCAGCAAGGACGGGACGGTCACGCCGTAGCACGCGAGGTCGTAGCCCTCGAGCGCGGCGAAGCCCGCCGAGAGGACGAGGATGAGGCGTTCGGTGGGTGGGGCGGACATCGGCACTCCTGGCGGCTCTGGCGGGAGGGTCAGCGGATGAGCGCCGGGGCGGGCGCGCCGAGGGCGGCGGCCAGCTCCCGGGCGAGGGCGTCGGTGGTGGCCGCGTCGGGCGCGGTGCCGAAGACGTAGAAGTCGGGCCGGACGGCGACGGCGACGGCGTCGTGCGCGGCGAGCCACGCGAGGTGGGTGTGCTCGGCGTCGACGACGTGGTCGGGGGCGGCGACGCCGGACCCGTGCAGCGGGACGACACGGACGCCGACCTCGGCGAGGGCGTCGGCGACCCCCGCGTCGAGGACGACCCGGCGGGCGTCGAGCAGCAGGTGCCCGCCGGCGCCCACGACCTGGTCGAGCCGGTCGCGCGTCGTGCCGTCGTCGACGACGCCCTGGGCGACGAGCTCGCCGCGCCCCGGGCCCGACGCCGTCGAGAGCAGGCCGTCCACCAGGCCGGGGAACGCGATCTTCTCGGGGTGCTGGTCAGCGGCCCGGCGCGCGAGCAGGACGCGGTCGCGCTCGGCGGCGCGCTCGGGGTCGCGCACCGTCTGCTGGCGGCCGAGCTCGATGCCCTTCTCGATCACGGCGCGGACGTGGGGCTCGCGCTCCTGCTGGTACGTGTCGAGCACCTCGTCGCCGCGCCGGCCGCGCAGGACGGCGTCGAGCTTGAACGCGATGTTCTGGGCGTCGCGGACGCCCGAGCACATGCCCTGCCCGAGGAACGGCGGCATCTGGTGCGCGGCGTCGCCGGCGAGCAGGACGCGCCCGACGCGCCAGCGGTCGGTGACCAGCGAGCGGAACGTGTAGGTGGCGACGCGGATGAGCTCGGCATCGTCGGGCGAGAGCCAGCGCCGTGTCCGTGCCCAGACCTTCTCCGGGTCGCGCTCGACCGCGAAGTCCCCGGCCGAGTCGAGCATGTAGCTGAACCGGTGGTGGCGCGGTCCGAGCGAGATGATCGAGGTGGGGCCGGCCGGGTCGCCGACCTGGCGTGCCGTCGGCACCGCGGGCGGGGCGGACGGGTCGCGGAAGCGGAAGTCGCAGACCATCCAGGGCTCGGAGAACCCGTAGTCGTCCATCGTCCGGCCGAGCGCCTTGCGCACGAAGCTGTTGCCGCCGTCGCAGGCGATCACCCAGCGGGCGCGGACGGTGTGGTCGCGGTCGACCTCCAGCTCGACGTGGTCGCCGTGGTCGGTCAGCGCCGTCACGGGGCTGGCGAGGCGGACGTCGACGCCCGCGTCGCGGACCCGGCGGTCGAGCGCCTCCTCGAGCTGCGGCTGGAACATCATGTACCACTCGGCCCAGCCGCTGCGGCCGGTCTCGGCGAAGTCGTGCTCGAGGAGCAGCTCGCCCGCCGCGTTCCGCCACTCGTAGTTGCGCTGCACGTGGATCGTCGGGAGCAGCTCCGCCGCGATGCCGATCCGCGCGAACGTCCGCATCGTCTCGTCGTCGAAGATCGCCGCGCGCGGCAGGTTGTACAGCCCGGCGTAGCGCTCCAGCACGACGACGCGGTGGCCGGCGGCGCCGAGCAGCGCGGCCGTCGCCATCCCGACCGGCCCGTAGCCCACGACGGCCACGTCGACGGTGTCCTCCACGGGGCCTCCTTCTGTGAGGTTTGACACCGCCGAACGCTAGGTTTCATCATTGGGGAAGTCAATGCGCGATGGTGAAAACAGGAGCGAGGGCAGGATGCGGACGATCGGGCTGGAAGAGCACTTCGTGACCGCGGAGCTCGCCGCGTACGGCGCGGGTACCGCGACGATCGCGGAGCCGCACGTCTGGGAGGAGATGTCGCGCCGGCTGCTCGACCTCACCGGGGCGCGGCTCGAGCGGATGGACGCGGCGGGTCTCGACGTGCAGGTCCTCTCGCTGAACTCGCCGGGCCTGCAGGCCGAGCCGGACGCCGCGCTCGCCGTCTCCCGCGCGGCGGCGGTCAACGACCTGCTCGCGTCGACGATCGAGGCGCACCCGACGCGCTTCGCCGGGTTCGCCGCGCTGCCGCTGCAGGACCCGCAGGCCGCGGCGAAGGAGCTGGAGCGCTCGGTCACCCAGCTCGGGCTGCGCGGCGCGCTGGTCAACGCGCACACCCTCGGGCGCTACCTCGACGACCCCGAGCTGCGGGTGGTCTGGGAGTACGCCCAGGGTCTCGACGTGCCGCTCTACCTGCACCCGGCGAACGGCGTCGACGCCGCCCACGTGCTGTCCGGGCACCCGGAGCTCATCGGCCCGATGTGGAGCTGGGGCACCGACACCGCGTCGCACGCACTGCGCCTGATCTTCTCCGGGGTGTTCGACGACTTCCCGGAGGCGACGCTGCTGCTCGGGCACATGGGCGAGGCGCTGCCGTTCACCCTGTGGCGCCTGGACTCCCGGTGGGACTTCCACGCCCACCACGGCATCGAGCTCGCCCGCGGGCGACCGTCGGAGTACCTGCGCCACAACCTCTACATCACGACCAGCGGCGTCTGCTCCGCCGCGCCGCTGCTGTGCTCGCTGCTCGCGCTGGGCGCCGACCACATCCTGTTCGGCACCGACTACCCCTTCGAGGAGATGGACGTCGCCACGGAGTTCCTGCGCACGGCGCCCATCAGCGAGGCCGACCGCGCGAAGATCGCCCACGGGAACGCCGAACGGCTGCTGCGGCTCTGACGCGCCGTGGCCGACGTAGCTTGGGTGCCGTGAGCACCTCCTTCGTCCACGACGCCCTGCCGATGCGCGTGGTCTTCGGCCCCGGGCGCCTCGCCGAGCTGGGCGAGGAGGTGGCGCGGCTCGGGCTGCGGCGGGTGCTGGTGCTGGGCACGCCGGAGCAGGGCGCGACGCTGCAACGGGCGGTGGACGGGCTCGGGGACCGCGCCGCGGGGGTGTTCGCCGAGGCCCGCCAGCACGTGCCGGCCGAGATCGCCGCCGCGGCGGCCGACCGGGCCCGCGAGCTCGACGCCGACGGTGCCGTCGCGGTGGGCGGCGGGTCGTCGGTCGGGCTGGGCAAGGCCGTCGCGCTGCGCCACGGGCTGCCGGTCGTCGCGGTGCCGACGACGTACGCCGGCTCGGAGATGACCCCGATCTGGGGGCTCACCGAGGACGGCGTCAAACGCACCGGGCGCGACCGCGCCGTGCTGCCGCGCAGCGTCGTCTACGACCCCGAGCTCACGCTCACGCTGCCGGTCGGGCTGTCGGTGACGAGCGGGCTCAACGCCGTCGCCCACGCGGTCGAGGCGCTGTGGGCCCCGGACGGCACGCCGATCACCGCGGTGATGGCCGAGGAGGGGGCGCGGTCGCTGCTGGCCGCGCTGCCGACGGTCGTCGACCGTCCCGACGACCTCGATGCGCGGTCCGGGGCGCTGCAGGGCGCGTGGCTCTGCGGCGCGGTGCTCGGGGCGACGACGATGTCGCTGCACCACAAGCTCTGCCACGTCCTCGGGGGCTCGTACGGCCTGCCGCACGCCGAGACCCACGCCGTCGTGCTGCCGCACGTCGTCGCCCACAACGCGCCCGGGGCGCCGGCCGCGGTGGCGGCGCTGGGCCGGGCGCTCGGCGTGGGTGCCGACGCCGACACCGTCACGAAGGCCCTGGCCACCCGGGCCCGCGACCTCGGGGCGCCGACGTCCCTGGCCGCGATCGGGATGCCCGCCGACGGCCTGCCCGACGTCGTGGAGCAGGTGCTCGCCGCGCCCTACGCGAACCCGGTGCCGGTGACGCGGGAGAGCCTCACCGCGTTGCTCTCCGCGGCGTTCTAGAGGCGCTCGCGCAGGGTCGCCACCCCCGGACCTTCGAGGTCGTCGAGGTAGGCCTGTCTTCCGGCCAGGGCCATCACCAGCGCGAGCGTCGGGCCGCTGACCTCGGGGCCGTCGCCGGCGGTGAACGGGCCGTCGGTGGCGCGCAGGCGCAGGTCGGTGCTCACCGTCTTCCCGGCGACGGTGAAGTCGCGGCTCGCGAAGAACGTCAGCACCGGTGTCGTGACCTCGGGTGACGGGCCGTTCGCGATCCCGAGCGGACGCCGGACGTCGGCACCGTGGACCACCACCTCGCCGAGCCACGCCGCGGTCGGGCCCCACGTCGACGTCGTGCTGTCGGCGATCGCCCGGAACCGCGCGAGGGTCTCTGCGGGCGTGGCCCCGCGGTGCTCGGCGAGCCGCCGGGCGTTGTGGAGATCGAAGTCGAACCGGGCGCCCAGAACGCTGCGCATCCAGCGCCACCGCCCGATGCTCGCGGCCGCGGTGAGGTGGGCGACGGTCTCCTCGACGGTCCAGCGGTCGCAGAGCGAGGGGGTCGCCCACTGCGCGGCGGTGAGCCCGGCGAGGTCGTCGGCGAGGGCGGTGCGCTCGGTGTGGGCGGCGGCCCAGAGATCGGCGGCGTCGGTCGTCACGGTCATGGGGGTCCTTCCTCGCGGGGCGGGGGTTCCGGGTGTGACGGCCGGGCGCGCCGGAACTCATCGGCTGATATGTGAGCGAACTTTGGGCCTATAGGCCCAGAGTTCGCTCACGTAGGTCAGACCAGCTCGGAGTCACGGACCTTCTGCATGCCGCGGGCCATGCGTCGCTTGGCCGGCGGGATGCGGTCGATCACGCGCATGCCGGTGCGCTGCGCCATCACCGACAGCGGCCCGATGACCGGGCGCCGGGCGGTCCCGTTGTCGTTCATGAACTCCAGCGACTCGCGCACCGCGAGCGAGGAGTACCGGCGCATGAGGTCCTCGTACTCGCCGATGCCGTCGAGGAGGGCCATCTCCCCGTCGCGGACCCGGACGAGGCGGTCGCGCAGTTCGCGGGCGTCGCGCAGCGCGGTGTTGGCGCCCGCGCCGCGACCCGGGGTCATGGTGTGGATCGCGTCGCCGACCATCGTCACCGTGCTCGGCGTCCACGCCGGCACCGGATCGGCGGTGCGGATGCCCAGGGCCACCGTCGATCCGGGGTCGGCGGTCGCGATCAGGTCGAGCCAGCGCGGGTCCCAGCCCTCGCTGAGCTCGCCGGCCAGGGCGAGGGCGTCGGCGCCGGTGCGCTCGAGGAGGTCGGGGGGCGCGATCGACCGCGACGTCGTGATGGCCCAGGAGACGTAGTCGGTGGTGTTGTCGAAGCGCAGGCCCGGGTAGCGGGCGATGAGCTCCTCGTCGCTATGGCTGCCCCAGGGCATCCGGACCATGTGCGTGATCCCGAACTGGCCGCGGCGGTCGAAGTACATGCCGAAGCCGTGGCGGACCTGGTCGGGCACCAGCTGCTCGGAGCGTTCGGTGAGCAGCGTCTTGCCGCCGAGGGCGACGAGCCCGGTCTCGGTGTGCGTCGCGTGCGGCAGGTACTGGCGGCGCACCCGCGAGCTCGCGCCGTCGGCGCCGACGAGCAGGTCGCCGGTGTCCTCGCTGCCGTCCTCGAAATGCGCCGTGACCTTCCCGTCGGCGTGCTGGGTGTAGTGCGTGAACCGGCGGTCGAACGTGATGACGTCCTCCATGCCCGTGAACAGCACCTGGCGCAGCGTCATCCGGCTGACGTTGTGCTCGCTGTCCTCGGGAGCGCCCGAGGTGTGCGGGAGGTCGGCGAAGTCGATGCTGATCAGCGGCCGGTACCGCTCGGTGAGCATCGCGAGCGTCGTGTACGGCGCCGCGGTGGTGGCCACGAACGTCGCGAAGAGCTCCGGGTCGAGGCAGGCCTTGAGCGCGCGGGCGCCGTTGGGCGAGATGCCGACGCGGTAGCCGTGCAGCCCGCTGGTGCGTGTGCGGTCGCGCTCGTGGACCGCGACCTCGATGCCCGCGCGCCGCAGCCCGTGCGCGAGGCACATCCCGCCCGTCCCGGCGCCGATGATGATCACCTTCATGATGTGTCCTCCCCGCCGGCGTCCATCCGCCGGGCGATGTCCAGCAGCTCGTCGCGGTCCCAGGTCAGGGCGCCGGAACGCAGGTCGTCGAGGAGGCCGGCCAGGCAGCTGACGTCGGCCTCGAGGTGGGCGATGGCGTACTCGTTGTCGAGCAGCACGACCCGGGGCAGCACGCCGGCCACGTGGTCGCGCTCGCGACGCTGTCGCTCGAGCTCGCCGCGGCGGTCCGACAGGCGCAGCGCGAGCGCGTCGGCGGCGACCTCGGGGTCGAGCAGCGGGAGGTACGAGAGCGCCGCGGTGAACTCCGCGAACTCGTGGCGGGGCGCGGTGAGCATGTCGAGGGTCCACGTGACGGCGAGCTCGCGGCCCGCGTCGGTGGCGGCGTAGACGGTGCGCTCCGGGCGCGCAGACGCGCGTTCGGTGCCCTGGGCGGCCAGCAGCCCGTCGCGCACCAGGCGGTCGATCGTCTTGTACAGCTGCGAGCGCTGGCCGACGTTGACGACCTGGTCCTTGCCGCGTTCCCGCAGGAGCTGCTGCATCCGGTACGGGTGCATGGGCTCCTCCGCGGCGAGGGCGAGGACGGCGAGGGCGAGGCCGGAGCGCTGAGTCATGGTGTCGCAGAGACTAGTGTCGTCGACACTAAGACGGCAAGGATGCCGCAACAATCGCGTTCTGGAGAATGGAGCGCGTGACCGCCAGTGGGGAGCGCCCCGTCCTCGTCGTCGACTACGGCGCCCAGTACGCGCAGCTCATCGCCCGCCGGGTGCGGGAGGCGCAGGTGTACTCCGAGGTCGTGCCGCACGCGATGCCGGTCGACGAGATGCTCGCCCGCGACCCGGCCGCGATCGTGCTCTCGGGCGGACCGGCGAGCGTGTACGAGGACGGCGCGCCGAGCGTCGACCCGGCGCTGTTCGACGCCGGGGTGCCGGTGTTCGGCATCTGCTACGGCTTCCAGCTCATGGCCGGCGCGCTGGGCGGCACGGTCGCGCACACCGGCGATCGCGAGTACGGGCGCACCGAGCTCGCGGTCGCGGGCGAGCCGGGGCGTCTGCACACCGAGCTGCCCGACGCCCACCCCGTGTGGATGAGCCACGGCGACGGCGTCACGAAGGCGCCCGAGGGCTTCACGGTCACCGCGTCCACGCCGGGCGCCCCGGTGGCCGCGTTCGAGGACGTCGGCCGCCGGTTCGCCGGCGTGCAGTACCACCCCGAGGTCGGGCACTCGCCGCACGGCCAGGAGGTGCTGCGCCGCTTCCTGCGCGACGTCGCCGGGGTCGACGCCGACTGGAACACCGCCAACATCATCGACGAGACGGTCGCCGCGGTCCGGGCGCAGGTCGGGCCCGAGGGGCGCGCGATCTGCGGGCTCTCCGGCGGCGTCGACTCCGCCGTCGCCGCGGCCCTCGTCCAGCGCGCGATCGGCGACCGCCTGACCTGTGTCTTCGTCGACCATGGGCTGCTGCGCGAGGGCGAGCGGGCCCAGGTCGAGCGCGACTTCGTCGCCGCGACCGGCGTCGACCTCGTCACCGTCGACGCCGAGGAGACGTTCCTGCGCGAGCTCGACGGCGTCGTCGACCCGGAGGAGAAGCGCAAGATCATCGGACGCGAGTTCATCCGCGCGTTCGAGGGCGCGGCCCGGTCGGTCAGCGAGGGCAAGGGCGCGGACCTCCTCGTCCAGGGCACGCTCTACCCCGACGTCGTCGAGTCCGGCGGCGGGTCGGGCGCGGCGACGATCAAGTCGCACCACAACGTCGGCGGCCTGCCCGACGACCTGCAGTTCTCGCTGGTCGAGCCGCTGCGCGCGCTGTTCAAGGACGAGGTCCGCAAGGTCGGCGCGGAGCTCGGGCTGCCCGAGACGATCGTGCGCCGCCAGCCGTTCCCGGGCCCCGGGCTCGCGATCCGGATCATCGGGTCGGTCGACGCGTCACGGCTGGCCACGCTGCGCCGGGCCGACGCGATCGCGCGCGAGGAGCTGACGTTCGCCGGGCTGGACCAGACGATCTGGCAGTGCCCCGTGGTGCTGCTCGCCGACGTCCGCTCGGTGGGGGTGCAGGGCGACGGCCGCACCTACGGCCACCCGGTGGTGCTGCGGCCGGTCTCCAGCGAGGATGCGATGACCGCCGACTGGACGCGCCTGCCCTACGACGTGCTCGAACGCATCTCGACGCGGATCACCAACGAGTGCGCCGAGATCAACCGCGTCGTCCTCGACGTGACCAGCAAGCCGCCGGGGACGATCGAGTGGGAGTAGGTGCGCTGCGCGCAGGTGAGCACTTTCTGGTGCTATGGGCCGCGAAAGTGCTCACGAGACCGGAGGTCACCTCCTGATGGCCGAGACGATCTTCAGCGAGATGTCCCGGCTGGCGGCCGAGAACGACGCGATCAACCTCGGTCAGGGCTTCCCGGACACCCCGGGGCCGCTCGAGGTCGTCGACGCCGCCGTCGCCGCCATGCACAAGGGCTGGAACCAGTACCCGCCGGCGGTGGGCATCCCGTCGCTGCGCCGCGCGATCGCGGATCACCAGCGCCGCTGGTACGGCCTCGACGTCGCCGCGGACGGCGGGGTCGTCGTGTGCTCGGGGGCGTCGGAGGCGCTGTCGTCGGCGATGACGGCGCTGCTGCGCTCCGGCGACGAGGTGATCGCGCTCGAACCGTTCTACGACCTGTACGGGGCGACGGCGACGCTGCTCGGCGCGACGCTCGTGCCCGTGCGCATCCACGCGCCCGACTACGCGGTGGACGAGGCGGCGCTCCGCGCGGCGGTGACCGAGCGGACGCGGATGATCGTGCTGAACACGCCGCACAACCCGACGGGGGCGGTGCTCTCGCGGGCGGAGCTGCAGTCGATCGCGGACGTGGCGATCGAGAACGACCTGGTCGTGCTGGCCGACGAGGTCTACGAGCACCTCGTCTTCGACGACAACACCCACATCCCCATCGCGACCCTGCCGGGCATGTTCGAGCGCACGATCACCGTCGGCTCGGGCGGCAAGACGTTCTCGGTGACCGGCTGGAAGATCGGCTGGGCGACGGGCCCCGCGGACCTGGTCGAGAAGGTCCTCGGCGTCAAGCAGTGGTTCTCGTTCGCCGCCGGCACCCCGCTGCAGCACGGCATCGCCACCGGCCTCGACCTGCCCGACGACCGCCTCGCGCACCTCGGCGACGACCTCGCCCGCAAGCGCGACCTGCTCACCGACGGCCTGCGCGAGCTCGGCCTCGAGGTGTTCGGATCGAAGGCGACCTACTTCGTCACCGCCGACGTCGCGCCCCTGGGCGTCACCGACTCGCTCGAGTTCTGCCGCACCCTGCCCGAACGCGTCCGCGTCGCCGCGGTGCCGAACCAGGTCTTCCACGCCTCGCCCGTCGGCGTCGAGACCCAGGTCCGCTTCGCCTGCTGCAAACGCGACGAGATCCTCGCCGACGCCCTCCTGCGCCTCCGCAAGCTGTAGCGGGGTTTGTCAGCGAAGTGCCGTCGCAGACGCTCAGCGTCCGTATCGGTACTTCGATCACCCAGGTCGAGGGTCAGACCCGCGGTGCCGCGACGCCCTCGACGGTCATCTCCGCGTCGGACACGTAGAGCCGCGGCGCCGCGAGGCCGCTGACGACGGTCACGAGCGCGAGCCCGACCAGCAGCAGCCCCGGCGCCCAGGAGCTGCCGCCGGCGGCCGCGAGCACGGCGGTGGCCGCGAGGGGCACGAAGCCCGACGCGATCCCGGCGATGTTGGCCGCGAGCGCGATGCCGCTGTAGCGCAGGCGCGCCGGGAACAGCCGCGCGAGCAGGTCGCCGGAGACCGCGTAGGGGATCGAGAGCATCGCGACCCCGACCGTCACCCCGACGACGACCGCGACGGCGTTGCGCGTGTCGAGCAGCCAGAACATCGGCAGCGCGACGAGCGCGGACGCGACCCCGCCGGCGACGGTCACGCGCGCCGAGCCGAAGCGTTCCGCCAGGCGTCCGCCCAGCACCAGCACGCCGATCTCCACGACGGCCGCGACGAGCGTCGCGCCGAGCACCAGCGGGCGCGGCAGGTCGAGGTCGCCGGTCGCGTAGCTGATGACGAACGTCGTGGCGAGGTAGAACCCGCCGACTCCGAGCAGCGCCGACCCGGCCCCGACGAGCAGCGCAGGCCAGGCCCGCACGACGACCTCGCGCACCGGCGCGGAGGCGCGGGCGTCCTCGGCGAGCAGGCGGTCGAACAGCGGCGACTCCTCGACGCGCCGGCGCAGCCACAGGGCGACACCGAGCAGCGGGAACGCGATCAGGAACGGGATCCGCCAGCCCCAGGCGTCGAAGTCGTCGGGCGGCAGCAGCGCGACCAGCAGGAACGCGCCGGACGACAGCAGCGTGCCCACCGGCGACCCGATCTGGGGCATGGCGGCGTAGCGCCCGCGCTGCTCGGGCGGCGCGTGCTCGACGGCGAGGGTGATCGCGCCGCCCCACTCGCCGCCGACGGCGACGCCCTGCAGGAGCCGCAGCAGCGTCAGCAGGATCGGCGCCGCGACGCCGATGTCGGCGAACCCGGGCAGCACGCCGATGACCCCGGTGACCGCGCCGATCATCACGACGGTGATCAGGAGGCAGGCCCGGCGCCCGATCCGGTCGCCGAGGTGGCCGAAGACGATCCCGCCGAGGGGGCGGGCGACGAAACCGACCGCGAACGACGCGAACGCGGCGGCCGTGGCGACGACGGCGTCGTCGGTCGCGAAGAACAGGCGGTTGAACACCAGCGACGCGGCGGTGCCGTAGAGGAAGAAGTCGTACCACTCGAGGGCGGTGCCGACGAACGCGCCGACGGCGACGCGGCGGGCGTCGGCGGCGGTGGGGGTGGGGTTGCTCATGAGGGTTCTCCGTCGGGCGGCAGGCCCAGGACGTCCGCGCCGTGGGTGGCGCGTCCGGCCCGGAGGGTGGCGACGACCTCGATGTCGCCGATGCGGTCGTGCTCGACACGGGTGACGTCGTCGCCGAGGACGACGAGGTCGGCGGCGAAGCCGGGCGCCAGGCGCCCGCGGACGTCCTCGTCGCCGGCGATCCAGGCGGCGTCGACGGTGGAGGCGCGCAGCGCGGTCTCCGCGTCGACGGCCTCGTCGGGGCCGAGCGTGCGTCCCGAGGACGTGCGGCGCTGCACCATCGACCGGATGCCCCGCAGCGGATGTCCGTCGCCGACGCAGGGCCGGTCCGAGCTCGCGGGCACCCGCAGCCCGGCGCGCAGGAAGGACGCGTGGCGGTAGAGCAGGTCGGCGCGCTCGTCGCCGACGGCCGCCGCCATCGAGTCCCCGATCTCGTACAGGAACCGGGCCTGCGGGATCGGCGTGACGCCGAGGGCGGCGAGGCGGGCGAGCGCGGCGTCGCCGACGACACCGGCGTGCTCGAGGCGGTGTCGTGGCGGGCGCACCCCCGGCCACGGGCGGGCGGCCGCGTCCTCGAACGCGTCCAGGGCGGCGTCGACGGCGCGGTCGCCGATGGCGTGCGCGGCGACCGTCCATCCCCCGGCGACGGCCTCGACGACGGCGGCGTGCAGGACCTCCGGGTCGTCGCCGAGGTAGCCCGCGTGCTCCCGGTCCGCGAACGGCTCGTGCATCGCCGCGGTGCGCGAGCTGAGCGCCCCGTCGAAGAAGATCTTCATGGGCCCGATGCGCAGGTCCAGGTCGCCGAGGCCCGGGCGCAGGCCCAGGTCGAGGCCGCGGCCCGGCCCGCCGGGGACGTCGTGCAGGACGGAGGTCTCGGGCATGAGGTCGACGCGCACGGCGAGGTCGCCGCGCTCGCGGGCGAGCTGGTAGGCCGCGAGCTCCCGGGGGGAGCGCCCGATCCACCCGCCGCCGATGCCGGCCTCCGTGACGTGGGTGAGCCCCTGGGCGGCGAAGACCGCGGTGGCGCTCGCGATCGCGTCGGCCAGGTCCTCGACGGAGTAGGGACGCAGGAGGTCGCCGGCGAGGGCCTGCGCGGCCTCGAGCAGGACGCCCGTCGGGTCGCCGTCGGGATCATCGGCAGGGTCGCGGACCACGACGCCGCCGGCCGGGATCGCCGCGGAGCCGTCCAGGACGCCGGCGCGCCGCAGGACCTCGGTCGACACCGCGCACACGTGCGCGGAACGGTGCTTGAGCCACACCGGCCGCCCGCCGCCCGCGCGGTCGAGCGCACGCCGGTCCGGCGAGCCGCCGAGGGCGACGTCGTCGTAGCCGCTGCCGACGACGAACGCGTCCGGTCCGAGCCCGGCGGCCCGCTCCGCGACGGCGTCGTAGAGGGCGTCGAGGTCGGGCAGGCCCGCCAACGGGATCTCCGCGAGCGACTGCCCGAACCACGCGGCGTGCTGGTGGGCGTCGTCGAACCCGGGGACCACCGTGGCGCCCCCGGCCCCGACCACCCGCCGGGCACGCACGCCGGCGGGGAGCTCCCCGTCGTCGAGGACGGCCAGGACGCGACCGTGGTGCACGGCCACGGCGCGTCCCCGCGGGTGGGCGTCGTCGAGGGTCAGGACGTCGGCGTCGCGCAGCAGAAGATCGATCTCCACGGTGCTCATCCTCAGCCCAGGTGGTGCAGCCGGGTCAGCGGCAGGTCGACGGCGCGGTGCAGCGGGACCTCGCGGCCGTCGATCCGCACCGGGGCCGGCTCGCCGGGGATCTCCACGCGCGGGGTCGCGGTGTTGTGCACCATGTCGGCGGCGCCGAGACCCCGGCTGCCCGCGACCGGCGTGTAGCGCGGCCCGACGGGCAGCGCGGCGCGGGCGGCCGGGTCGTCGAGGCACGCGGCGGCGACGAACTGGTGCGACAAGCGGGCGGGCGCGCCCCCGCGGGCCCCGTGGAAGCCGCGCAACCGCCGGGGCTGGCCGAGCCGCGTCGACCCCGACCCGGAGCCCGC
This sequence comes from Actinomycetospora sp. C-140, assembly GCF_054796175.1. NCBI lineage: Bacteria > Bacillati > Actinomycetota > Actinomycetes > Pseudonocardiales > Pseudonocardiaceae > Actinomycetospora > Actinomycetospora sp. C-140. Next base: position 26,256 of record NZ_JBTWNF010000018.1, read on the forward strand.
CGCGCCCCAGGCGACGAAGCCCGACTTGATCACGAGCTCGGGCGCCGCGCCGAACCAGGCGGGCGACCACAGCACGAGGTCCGCGATCCGCCCGGCCGCGACCGTGCCCACGTGGCCGGCCAGCCCGTGCGCGACCGCCGGGTTGTGCGTGAGCTTGGCGAGGTAGCGCAGCACGCGGGCGTTGTTGGCGACGTCCGGGCCGGTCTCGCCGGCGAGGTGGGCCTGGACGTGGGCGAGCTGCCAGGTGCGACGCACGGTCTCCCCGATGCGGCCCATGCCGAGGGCGTCGGAGTTGACGATCGCGATGGCGCCCTCGTCGTGCAGCCGGTTCTCCGCGGCGATCGCGTGCTCGCGGATGCGGCTCGCGGCGATGTCGCGGTCGCTGGGGAGGTCGGGGTGCGCGCGGTGCACGGTCATCGTCATCGGGCCCAGCTCCCGGACCGTCGCGGGCGTCAGCGGGAGCGTCGGTGTCGTCGAGGACGTCAGGACCGACGGGGAGCCGACGATGCGCAGCAGGTCGGGATGCCCGCCGCCACCCTCGACGTGGTACGCGTGCACGGTCCGGCCGCCGACCGCGTCGAGGGTGTCGTCGAGGTAGCCCGACTCGTTGAGGGTGTCGGTGTGCAGGGCGACGGGGAGATCGGCCTGCTCGGCGACGCCCAGGCAGGTGTCGACGGCGTCGGGCCCGGCGCCCCAGTCCTCGTGGACCTTGAAACCGCCGGCCCCGGCGAGCACCGCGCGCTCCAGGAGGTCCGCCGACCCCGACGAGCCGCGGGCGAGGAACGCCGCGTTCACCGGGGCGCCGGTCCACGACGCCATCAGCGTGTGGAGGTTGGGTGCGGGGTTGGCGCCGACGTCCCAGACCCCGCCGATGCCCATCCCGACGATCGTCGTCACCCCGGCCGAGAGGGCCGCGGGCGCGAGGTCGGCGTTGGAGAGGTGGACGTGGGAGTCGACGGCGCCGGGCGTCGCGATCAGGCCCTCGCCGGGGATCATCGCCGTGTGGGCGTCGACGACGAGCTCGACGCCGTCCTGGACGTCCGGGTTGCCGGCGCGGCCGACGCCGACGACGCGCCCGTCGGCGACCCCGACCGACGTCTTGCGGACCCCGAGGACCGGGTCGATCAGCAGGACGCCGAGCACGACGAGGTCGAGGGCGCTGTCGCGGGGCGCCCGGTCGGCGACCAGCGCGCCCTGCCGGGCGGTCTTGCCGCAGCCGCCGAGCATCTCCTCGCCGGGCTCGGTGTCGTCGGCCTCGACCTCCACCCACAGGTCGGTGTCGCCGAGGCGGAGGCGGTCGCCGGTCGTCGGGCCGTAGAGGCGGGCGTACTCGGCGCGGGGCATCGTCGTCACGCGGACGCACCTCCGAGACGGACGGCGGTGACGTCCCGCGTCGCGCCGACCTCGATCCGCAGGGCGGTCCCGGCGGCGACGTCGAGGCGCAGGCGCGCGGGATCGGTGCCGTCGGCGACCTCCACGCGCAGGCTGCGGTTGAGCCGGTCGAGCGGCACGTGCGAGCTCACCCAGACCGCCTGGTCGCCGTCGTTGCGCAGGACGACCTCGCTGCGGGCGCGGCCCGGGGCGAGGTCGATCGCCCCGGCGGCGGGGCGGACGGCTCCCGGCCCGTCGGGGGCCGGCGGGCCGAACGGGCGATCGACGTGGACGAGTGTGGTGCCGTGCGGGAAGAGCGCCTCGACCTGCACCGACGGCACGGCGGCGGCGACGCCGTCGACCAGCCGGTCGGGCGCGACGACCTCCCGGGCACGGTGCACCACGTCGTCGAGGTCGTGGCCGTCCCACGCGAGCTCGCAGATCTCGTCGCAGACCAGCGCGATCGCCTCCGGGGCCCCGAGCCGGGCGCCGCGGGCCAGGCGGCGGCGGGCGAGCTCGGCCGCGCTGTGCAGCAGCACCCTCTCCTGCTCCCGCGGGGTGAGGTGCACGGCGGCCTCCACTGGTGGCGAGTGCCCGAGGATGCCTGGTCGGAGGAGCTGCCCGGAAGGCGTGTCCGCCGCGTCCTGAGCGCTCTAGGTTGGGCGGATGCACAACGACGAGGGCTGGCGCGATCTCGTCGAGCGTGTGCGCGACGACGCCGACGCGCTGCGGACGGCGTTCACCGCGCGGGTCCGCGCGGTGCCGGCCTACGCGCGGGGGCTGGTGCCGGACGACCGGCTCGAGGCCGACGCCGACGCGACGTTCGCCCACCTCCTCGCCGAGCTCGCGGGCCGGCCGGCGCCCGCGCGGCTGCGCGACATCGGGCCGGCGATCGGCCGCGACCGGGCGCGGCGCGGTGTCCCGCTCGACGACCTGCTCACCGCGGTCCGTCAGGACTTCGGGGTGCTGTGGGAGGCGCTGCGGGCGCGGGCCACGGCGGACGAGGCGGCGCTGCTCGTCGACGGCGTGCAGACCGTCTGGTCCGTCGTCGAGGACTACACGACCCGCGTCCGGCGCGGCTACCAGGAGGAGGAGGCGGTGCTGGCCCGCGAGCGCGCGGACGAGCGCACGGCGCTGGTCGCGGCGCTCCTCGCCGCCGACCGTCCAGGCCCCGAGGACGTGACCCGGGCCGCGATCGCGCTCGCGATGGATCCCGACGACGACGTCCTCGTCGCGGCGGCGACCGGCCCCGACGCCGCCGTGCTGCGGCGCGCCGCGGACCGGCTGGGCGCCGACGGCCGGCCGGTCCACGTGCACCCGACCGGCCGCCACAGCGTGCTGCTCGCGCGGTGGGACGGGCCCGAGGGCGCCCCGGTGCGGGCGGCGCTGGACGGGGTGCGGTGCGGGGTGGCGCCGACGGCCCGCGGGCTCGCCGACGTGCCGCGTCGCGCCCGGCTGGCCGGCGAGATCGCGGACGTCGCCGTCGGCGGTCCCGCCGTGCCGCGGACCCTGGCCTCGGTGTGGCTCCCGCTCGCCGCGGCGCGTCTCGGCGACGTCGGGGCCGACCTCGTGGCCGCGGAGCTCGGCGGGCTGGACGCGGTGGCGCCGCCGGAGCGCGAGCGCCTGGTCGCGACGGTGCGCCGCTTCGCCGAGGACGGGTCGGTCGCGGACACCGCCGCGGCGCTGTTCTGCCACCGCAACACGGTGCTGAACCGCCTGCGGCGCGTCGCCGCGCTGACCGGGCGCGACGTCACCGCCCCGGCCGACGCCGCCGCGCTGCTCCTCGCCCTCGCGGGCCGCGAGATATCTCCACCATCGAGAGATACGATGGAGAAGTGAACGATGTCGTGGTCGTCGGGGGCGGACCCGGCGGGGTCCTGCTGACCTACCTGCTCGCGCGCGGCGGGGCGCGCGTGACGCTGCTGGAGTCGCGGCACGACTTCGCGCGGCGGTTCCGCGGCGACACGCTCGCGCCGGGGGTCCTCGAGTACCTCGACACGCTCGGCCTCGCGCGGCCGTTGCTCGACGAGGTGCCGCACACGCGCTCCGACGCGTTCCGCTGGCACACCGCGTCGCGCACCTGGACCCTCGTCGACTACCGCGGCGCGAGCCGGCGGTTCCCGTTCTACGCGCTGATCCCGCAGGCGGAGTTCCTGCCGTGGCTCGCCGACCGGGCGCGGGCGCACGGGGCGACGGTGCTCATGGGCGCGCGGTTCTCGGCGTTGCGCCACGACGCCGCGGGGCGGGTGTGCGGCGTCGAGTACACGGTCGACGCCGAGCGCCGCGAGCTGGACGCCGCGCTGGTCGTCGGCGCCGACGGGCGGAACTCCAAGGTCCGGGCGGCGTCGGGGATCGCGGCCACCGAGCTGGGGGCGAGCCTCGACATCCTCTGGCACGCCTTCCCGCGCCGCGCCGACGACCCGTCGTACTCCGGGCTCGACCTGTTCGGCACGCCGACCGGCAGCGTCGCCCTGCTCGACCAGGGCGACGACTGGCAGCTCGGGTGGACGATCCGCGCGGGATCGCTGGCAGACGTCCGCGGCCGGGGCGTGGGCGCGCTGCGCGACGCGGCGGTGGGGGTGCTGCCGTGGCTGGCGGGCCGGCTCGACGACCTCGGCGACGTCGCCGACCTGACGTTGCTGCCGGTGCGGATCACGACGGTGGAGCGCTGGACCTCGCCCGGTCTGGTGCTGCTCGGGGACGCCGCGCACGTCGTCTCGCCCGTCGGCGGCAACGGGATCAACCTCGCGATCGCCGACGCCGCCGACCTCGCCAACCGCCTGATCGGCCCGCTGCGGCGCACCCCGCCCGACCCGGCGCAGCTCGACGACGCGGCCGCGGGCCTCGAGGTCGCGCGCCGGCCCGCGGTCGAGCGCGAGCAGCAGGCCCAGGTGCGGACCGAACGCGCGGCGGCGGCGCGCATCGACAGCGGCGACCCCGGCCCGCCCCCGGTGCTGCGCTCGCTCGCCCGCATCCCGGGCTTCCCGCGGCTGGCGGGGCGGCGCAACCGCGTCGACGTCCCGGCGCCGGTGCCGGTGATCGCCGGGTGCGCTCCGCGCATGTGAGCAGTTCGGAGTGCTGGAGCACTCCGAAGTGCTCACATGCCGTCAGGCACCGGCCCGTCACGCCAGCAGGGGGCCCAGTTCGGTCGCGTGGTCGCGGAGCAGGTCGATCAGTTCGGTGTTCGGGGCGGCGACGCGGTCGGCGGGGCCGGTGAGGGCGAGGCCCGCGACGAGGCGGCCGTCGCCGGGCGCGCGGACCGGGACGGCGAGGCAGCCGAGGGCGGCGTGGAGCTCGCCGCACTGGCGGGCGAGGTCGGTGCGGCGGACCTCGGCGAGGGCCTCCTTGAGCTCGTCGCGGTCGACGACGGTGCGCGGGGTCAGGCGCGTCAGCGGTCCGTCGGGCAGGTCGTCGTGGTCGGCGAGCAGCAGCCGCCCGAGCCCGGTGGCGTGCAGGTGGCGGGAGATCTCGTCGGCGTCGGAGGGCGGGTGGTCGGGGTCGGCGTCGAGGAACCGCAGGCGGTGCCGCTCGAAGGCCACGAGGTGCGCGCCCCAGCGCACGCGCTCGCGCAGCCGGTGCATCACCGCACGCGCCGCGGTCGGCGTCGTCAGCGGCGCCGGGGCGAGGTTCGCGCTGCGGCGGCCGAGGGCGAAGCCGCCCAGGTCGGGCAGGCGGACGAGGTACTCCTCGGCGACCAGCAGGTTCAGCAGCCGGTAGGTGGTCGCCGGCGGGATGCGCAGCGACGTGGAGATCTCCTTCGCGGTGATCCCGACCCCGGCCGCCGCGACCGCCTCGAGGATGCGCAGCGCGCTGCGGACGGCCTGCGGCTGGCGCCCGCTGATCGGAGACGTCACTCCGAGCCCGCGGTGAGGACGTCGGCGGTGGTGGTCTCGTCGTAGACGCCCATGGCCTGCAACGCCCCGCGCCGACGCCGGCGCAGCACGAACCACCCCGCGGCGGCCACCACGACGAGGCCGGCGAGGGTGAGCAGCATGGCGGCGCCCGCGTTGAGCAGGACCACGACGAGGGTGGCGACGAGGGCGGCGACGGCGAGCACTGCCGCCACCACGACGCCGCGGGTCAGCTCGCCGATCCGCGCGAGGAATCGCGGCGCGGCGAGGCAGACGAGCACGTAGGTCACGAGGAACGCGAGCGTGCCCACCGACAGCAGTCCGCTGAAGACCGCCGCGGGCGCGACCCCGGCGAGCCCACCCGCGATCGCCACGACGGCGAGCACGGGGACGGCGACCGCGATCGCGACCGCCGGGGTCAGGTAGCGGCGGTGGGTCCGCCCGAGGACGGCCGGGGCGACGCCGTCGCGGGCGAGGGAGAACAGCACGCGGACCAGCGTGTTCAGCGCGGCGAGCGCGCAGGCGCCGAACGACGCGACGATGCCGAGGTCCATGAGCACGGCCGCCCAGCTCAGCCCGCCCGCCTGCCCCGAGGACGGGCTCGTCGCCCCGACCGCGGCGCCGGGGGCGGCGAGCTGCACCAGCGTCGCGACGAGGTAGAGCACGGCGGTCACGGCGGCGGTGGCGGTGACCGCGCGGGGCACCGACGCGAACGGCCGGCGGGCCTCGACGCCCAGCGCGGTGGCGCTGTCGAAGCCGATGAACGCCGCCAGCGCGGGCAGCACGCCGAGCGCGATCCCGAGGGCCCCGCCCGGCACGGCCGGCGCCGCGGCCACGGGCGCGGGCGCCGTCGTGATCGCCAGCGTGACGAGCACGGCGAGGATCACGACGATCGACACCGACTCGATCACGAGCATGACCCGCCCGGCGAGCCGGATGCCCCGCACCGCGCACACGGCGACGACGGCGGCGAGCACCACGGCGAGCGCGGCCGCGACGACGGGGGAGCCCGCGGCGGGCCAGAGCCGGGAGAGCAGGGAGCTGCCGTACCACGACACCCCGGTGAACGCGGCCGCCACGAGCATCCCGTAGCTGACGACCATCGACACCGCGCAGGCGTAGGCGCCGCCGGACCCGAGGCCCTGGGCGGTGAAGCTGTAGAGACCGCCGGCCGCGGCCATGCGGCGGGCGAAGACGGCGATGCAGATCGCCACGAGGCCGACGACGACCGCCGCCACCGCGAACGACACCGGCGCGCCGGGGCCGGCGACGGCGATGACGAGCAGCGGCACCGAGGCCATGGCACCGGCCGGCGCGGTGGTGGCGACCGACTGCGCGAACACCCCGAGCGGGCGCAGCGCGCGGCGCCGCAGCCCGGCCACCGGCGACCGCGAGCGCAGCCCGGGAATCCTCGTCACGACGGTCACCGTAGAGCGCGGACAGCCCGGAGCGAAGACGTCACGGCACCGAATGAGAATCGGTCGCCGCGGATTCTCGTTCGGCCACCCGGAGCACGGTCCCGTTCTCCGTTCGGAGAATGTCGCGCGGCATTCGGACTGTTCGCGGGAGACCGGATCTCATCCTGGTCCACCCAGCTCAACGAGGGGTTGACCCCGCCGGAACGGTTCCGCAAACGTGACCCGCGACATTTCCCTGGCCCCCTCCCGCCGTTTCTCTCCCGTCCCTCTCAGGAGTCGCCATGGCCGCGCCCCCAGAACCCACCGCTTCCGTGCCCGCGACGCCGTCGCGCCTCTCGGGCAGGCTCGGTGTCGGTGCGATCGTCTTCATGGTCGTCGCCGCCGCGGCGCCCCTGACCGTCATCGCCGGCACCATCCCGCTCGGGGTCGGCGCCGGGAACGGCGCGGCCTTCCCCGCGACGTTCGTGCTCTGCGCGGTGGTGCTCCTGCTGTTCGCCGTCGGGTTCTGCGCGATGAGCCCGCACGTCCCCGACGCCGGCGCGTTCTTCACCTACGTGCGCGCGGGCCTCGGACGTCCCCTCGGGCTCGGCACGGCGTTCCTCGCCCTCGCCACGTACACCGCGGTGCAGGCCGCGGTCTACGGCTACATCGGGGCGGCGATCGACGAGCTCGTCACCAGCTTCGGCGGGCCGAGCCTGCCGTGGTTCGTGTGGACCTTCGTCGTCATGGCGATCGTCGCCGTCCTCGGCTACCGCCACATCGAGCTCTCCAGCCGCGTGCTCGGCGTGCTGCTCATCGCCGAGATCGCCATCGTCGTCGTGCTCGACGTCGTGGTCGTCGCCGGCGGTGGCGCCCAGGGCCTGTCGACCGCCGCCCTCGATCCCGCGCAGATCGGCTCGGGCGCCGTCGGCATCGCGATCATGTTCGCGGTCGCGAGCTTCATCGGCTTCGAGTCGACCGCGGTGTTCCGGGACGAGGCCCGCGACCCGGAGCGCACGATCCCGCGGGCCACCTACGTCGCGCTCGCCGTCATCGGCGTCTTCTACGCGGTCTCGAGCTGGGCCGTCGTGTCGGCGTGGGGCGACCAGGCCGCGGTCGAGCAGTCCGCCGCGGACCCGGCGACGTTCCTCCTGCGGACCTTCGAGAACTGGCTCGGCCCGGTCGGCCTGCACATCGTCACGGTCCTGCTCGTCACCAGCCTGTTCGCCGCGATCCTCGCGTTCCACAACGTCGCGGCGCGGTACTGGTTCGCCCTCGGCGGGCACCGCGCGTTCCCGGCGGCGTGCGCGCGGACCCACGAGCGGCACGGGTCGCCGCACGTCGCGTCGCTGTCGCAGACCGCGCTGTCGTTCGTCCTCATCGCGATCTTCGCGGTCGCGGGCCTCGACCCCGTCGCCCAGGTCTTCGCGTGGATGGGCGGCACGGCGACCGTCGGCGTGCTCGGCCTCATGGTGCTGACCTGCCTGGCCGTCCTCGTGTTCTTCGCCCGCAACCGGGTCGACCGGCGGGTCTGGAACACCCGGATCGCCCCAGCCCTCGGCCTCGTCGGCCTGCTGGTCTGCCTCGTGCTCACCCTCGGCAACTTCACGACGCTGCTCGGCGGCTCGGCGGGCCTCGCGTACGCGATCTGCGGCGTGCTCGTCGTCGTCACGCTCGTCGGCGTCGTCATGGGCGTGGTGCGCCGGCGCCCCTTGCCCGACCTGGCGTGAGCCGGAATCGTCCCGAACATCCCCTTCGAGGAGGAGTGATCACCCCGTGACCGCCACCGCCCCGCGTGCCACCGCGACCGGCCCTACGCCTGGATCTGGGACCCACCCGCTCGACCTCGCCACCGCCGACGAGTTCGCCGCCGTCCGGGAGGTGCTCGCGGCCGCCGGGCTGCTCGGCGACGCGGTGCGCTTCTGCTTCGCCGGGCTCGAGGAGCCCGCGAAGTCCGACGTGCTCGCGCACACCGACGGCGACCCCGTCGACCGGCGATTCCGCGTCCTGCTGCTCGACATGAGCGGCGGCCCCTCCCGCGACGTCCTCGTCTCGGCGACCCGCGGCGAGGTCGACGCGGCCGTCGAGCTCGACCCGGCCACCAGCGGTCAGCTCCCGATCATCGACGCCGAGTTCGAGATCATGGAGGAGATCGTCCTGGCGTCGAGCGAGTGGTGCGACGCGCTGCGCCGTCGCGGCATCGACCCGGCCACGGTCCGGGCCGTGCCGCTGTCGGCCGGCGCGTACTACCCGGAGGAGGTCGGGCACCGCATGGCGCGCGTGCTCGGCTTCCGCCAGGACCACGAGAAGGACTCGCCCTGGGCCCACCCGGTCGACGGCGTCGTCGCCTACGTCGACCTCACCCGCCGCGAGGTGACGCGGGTGATCGACCACGCCGACATCCCCGTGCCCGAGGAGCCCGGCAACTTCGACGACCCCGAGCAGGTCGGGCCGCAGCGCACGACCCTGAAGCCCATCGAGATCACGCAGCCCGAGGGCGTCAGCTTCTCCCTCGAGGGCAACCGGCTGCGTTGGGAGGGCTGGGACCTGCGGGTCGGGTTCAACGAGCGCGAGGGACTGACCCTCCACCAGATCGGCATCCACGGCCGCCCGGTGGTCTACCGGGCGTCGATCGCCGAGATGGTCGTGCCCTACGGCGACCCGTCGCCGGTGCGGTTCTGGCAGAACTACTTCGACGCCGGCGAGTACATGTTCGCCCGGTACGCCAACTCGCTCGAGCTCGGCTGCGACTGCCTCGGCGAGATCACGTACATGGACGTCGTGGTGGCCGACGACGACGGCTCACCGCGGACGATCAGCAACGCGATCTGCCTGCACGAGGAGGACTACGGCGTGCTCTGGAAGCACACCGACATCTTCACGCAGGCCCAGGAGACGCGTCGCCAGCGCCGCATGGTGGTGTCGTTCTTCACCACCATCGGCAACTACGACTACGGCTTCTACTGGTACCTCTACCTCGACGGCACGATCGGGTGCGAGGCGAAGCTGACCGGCATCCCGTTCACCTCCGGCATGCCCGAGGGCGAGCACCCGTACGCCACCGAGGTGGCACCGGGGCTCGGCCTGCCGTTCCACCAGCACCTGTTCTCCGCGCGCCTCGACATGACCGTCGACGGCACCCGCAACGCCGTCGAGGAGGTCGAGGCCGTCCCCGTGCCGACGGGGGAGGGCAACCCGTGGGGCAACGCGTTCGCGGAGTCCCGCACGCGTCTGACCCGCGAGTCCGAGGGCGGCCGCACGGCGAGCCCCGGGACCGGGCGGAGCTGGCAGGTCGTCAACCCGGACTCGACCAACCGGCACGGCAGGCCCGTCGCGTACGGCCTGCAGTCCGAGGGGCGGCCGACGCTGCTGTCCGACCCGCAGTCGGTCGTGGCCGGTCGCGCGGCCTTCGCGACCCGGCACCTCTGGGTCACCGCCTACGACGCCGACGAGCGCTACCCGGCGGGCGACTACGTCAACCAGCACCCCGGCGGTGCCGGCCTGCCGGCGTGGACCGCCGCCGACCGCTCCCTCGACGAGGGCGGCCGGGGCGCCGACGTCGTGCTGTGGCACACCTTCGGGCTGACGCACGTGCCCCGCCCGGAGGACTGGCCGATCATGCCCGTCGACTACGCCGGCTTCCGGCTGATGCCCGTCGGGTTCTTCGACCGCAACCCCACGCTCGACGTCCCGCCGTCGTCGAACGGGCACTGCCACTCGTAGGAACGGCCGAGGGGCCGGTACCGCTCGGACGAGCGGTACCGGCCCCTCGCGCGTGCGGTCAGTCCCGGCGGCGGCGCACCGTCGCGACGACGACCACGAGCCCCACCCCGACCGCACCGAGGGCGAGGACCCAGCGCGGGTCGACGGCCGCGAGCGTGCTGGTCAGGGCCAGGACCGCGACGACGATCGCGGCCAGGCCGGCGACGAGACCGAGCGGGTCCGGCCCGCGACGGGCCGGGGTCTTCGCGCGGCCCTCGACGTCGTCGGTGTCCACCGCGCCGACGGTGTCGACGTCCTGATGGATCGTGTAGGGCTGTTCGGGTGAGCGCTCATCCACGGCGCACCTCCACGTCTCCGCCGCCGCTGAGGGCCTGCAGGTTGATCACCGGGCCACCCGGTCCGTCGGGTCCGAGGTCGACCACCGTGGTGTCACCGGCGCTCTCGCCGCGGCCCAGGCAGTCGACGTCGCCGCCACCGGACGTGCACGTCACCGTGACGTCCGCGGTCGCGGGCACGACGACGCTGACGTCGCCGGCGCCGCTCTGCACCTGGGTGCGCACCGGCGGCACGCCGGCGGGGACGTCCCGCAGGTCGAGACGGGCGTCGCCGTAGGCGGTCTCGTAGGCCGGGGCGACCTGGTTCGCCGCGGGCCGCCACTGCGCGTCCCCGAGGGTCTGCACGGTGCCCGGGCGGGCGTCGTCGCTCCACCCGTTCATCCACGGCGGCACGCCGCGGTCGTCGGGCCCGCCGTTCGCGGCCGCCACCAGCACCAGCGCCAGGGGCACCGCCGCGACGACGAGGCTGCGGCCCTTGTGCAGGAACGCGCCGACCACGAGGCCCGCGCCGACCACGGCGAGCGCGGTCGCGATCGCCGGCGTCGCGCCGAGCGGGAGCAGGCCGAGCAGGCCGAGCCCCACGACGGCGCCGGCCGCGAGCAGCGCGACGCCCAGGGTCGCCGGGGCGAGCCGGGAGCGCGGCGGCTTCGGGGCCGGGGGCTCCGCGGGCTCGGGCAGGTCCCAGGCGAAGGGTGCGGCGCCCAGCGGGTCCCACGACGGGGGCTTGCGCGTGTCGTCGCCGCCGGGTGTCTCGCTCGTCCCGTCGGCAGGCGCGAGGGGCCGCTGCGGGTCGCGCAGGTGCCCGCGGCTGCGGTGCAGGGCGTAGAGCAGCCCGACCGTCGCCACGACCCCGATCACCGTGCCGAGGTCGCCGGAGAACGCCGACGCGACCGCCGCGATCCCCAGCAGGCTGCCGAGCACGATCGCCCACACCGGCGTCTCACGCCGCCCGCGCTCGTCGACCCGCGGGAGCACGAGGATGCCGGCGACGTACACCAGCAGCCCGACCCCGTAGAACAGCGACACGACGAACGCGACGCGCACGAGCGTCGGGTCGATCGCGTAGCGCCTCGCGATCGCCGCGGCCACGCCGGCGATCTTGCGGTCCTCCTTCAGGCGGGCGGGGCGCGTCGCCCACATCTCCCGCAGGGTCGCGCCCACGTCGGCCCCCGCCGGCGCCCGCGACCCCTGCCCCGGACTGCTCATCGTCCTCATCCTCCTCGGCCTGCATGCTTTCGGTGCCACGAACACTCCGCGACGGCGAGGCCCCGGACCTCCGGGAGCCACCCCGGTCCCGACCCCGGGACGACCCCGAGGACCACCCGGGTCGCTCCGGGCCCGCGGGGGTGGGTGACGTGTGACGATGGCCGTGTGAGCGAGGTGGACGCGGTGGACGAGGTGACGCGCGCGGCGCCCGGGGCGGAGACCCCGGAGGCGCCGGCGACCTCGGAGAACCCCGCCGCGGGGCCCCCGCCGGTCGTGGTGCGCCGTATCCGCCGGCGCCGGCAGGGTTCCGTGATCGCCGGCGTCACCGGCGGGGTCGCCGACCACCTCGGTGTCGACATCCTGCGCGTGCGCCTCGTGTTCGTGCTGCTCGTCGCCGCGGCGGGGGCGGGCTTCGCGGTCTACGCCGGGCTGTGGCTCTTCTGTCCGATCGAGCCGCGCGGGGTCGAGCGCCGGGTGCCGCCGCGCGAGCGCCGTCAGGGCCTCGGGCTGGCGACGCTCGGGGTGCTCCTCGCCGTCGTGCTCTCCGGGCTGGGCGGGCAGCTGTCCGGCTGGGTCGTCGGACCGCTCGGCGTGGTGCTGGTCGGGGTCGCCCTCGTATGGCGCGAGGCCGACACCGGGTCCGCGCGGCCCGCGGGCGACACGGGGTGGCGGTCGCGCTGGCTCGCGGGGCGCCGGCTGGGCCTGCTGCGGCTGCTCGCCGGGGCGATCCTCGTCGCGCTGGGCATCGCGGCGTTCCTGCTCGGCAACGTCGACCTCTCGCAGGTGCAGTTCGGCCTGCTCGCGGCGCTGGCGACGCTCGCCGGCGTCGCGGTGCTGACCGTGCCCTGGTGGATGCACCTGGTGCGCGAGCTCGGCGTCGAGCGCCGCGAGCGCATCCGGGAGCAGGAGCGCGCCGACATCGCCGCCCACCTCCACGACTCCGTGCTCCAGACCCTGGCGCTGATCCAGAAGCAGGCCGGCGAGGACGGCGCGGGCCGCGACGTGCGGCGCCTCGCGCGCAGCCAGGAGCGCGAGCTGCGCGCGTGGCTCTACGGACCGCCCGGTGGCGACGCCGGGCACCCTGCCGGCCCGGGCGACGCGACCCTCGCCGCCGCGCTGGCGTCGACCGCGGGCGAGGTCGAGGACGACTACGGGATCCGTGTCGCGCCCGTGGTCGTCGGCGACACCGCGCTCGACCCGGACACCACGGCGCTCGTGGCCGCGGCCCGCGAGGCGATGGTCAACGCCGCGAAGCACGCGGGGGTCGACGAGATCGACGTCTACGCCGAGGTGGAGACCGACACCGTCGAGGTCTACGTGCGCGACCGCGGCTGCGGGTTCGACCCGGACGCCGTGGCTGACGACCGGCGCGGCCTCGCGGGCTCCGTCCGCGACCGCATGACCCGCCACGGCGGCCGGGTGCGCCTGCGCTCGACGGCGGGGGAGGGCACCGAGGTCGGCCTCGTGCTGCCCCGCCGCCGCGGGGCGACCACCCCCGCCACCGCAGCCAGCGAGGAGGAGGCCCGATGAGCGAGCCCGTCACCCCGGAGGAGCCGGTCACCGTGGTGGTCGTCGACGACCACGCGCTCTTCCGGCGCGGGGTCCGCGCCGAGCTCGAGTCGCTCGCGCGCCGCAGCGTGAGCGTGGTGGGCGAAGCGGGCTCCGTCGACGAGGCGGTGGCCGTCATCGGGCACCGCACACCCGACGTGGTCCTGCTCGACGTCCACATGCCCGACGGCGGGGGCGCGGCGGTCCTCGCGCGGACCCGCCCCGACCACCCGGACGTCGTGTTCCTCGCCCTCTCGGTGTCCGACGCCGCGGAGGACGTCATCTCCGTGATCCGGGCCGGGGCCCGCGGCTACGTCACGAAGACGATCTCGGGTCGCGAGCTCGCCGACGCCGTCGTGCGCGTGCGCGCCGGCGACGCCGTGTTCTCCCCGCGCCTGGCCGGGTTCGTGCTCGACGCGTTCGCCGACCGGCCCGGCGCCGCCGGCGTCGTCGACCCCGAGCTGGACCAGCTCACCCGCCGGGAGCGCGACGTCCTGCGCCTGCTCGCGCGGGGGTGGTCGTACAAGGAGATCGCGGCCGAGCTCGTCATCTCGGTCAAGACGGTCGAGACCCACGTGTCGAGCGTGCTGCGCAAGACGCAGTCGTCGAACCGCCACGAGCTGTCGCGCTGGGCCACCGACCGCCGGCTGGTCTGACCCGCCGGCCGTTTCTCAGCTCTCGTCAGCCGTCGTCGCCGCTGTCGTCCGAGCCGGACCCGCCGTCGCGGTGACCGCCGTGGTCGTCGTCGCCGTGGCCACCCCCGCCCGAGTGGTCGTCACCGGCGGTGTGGTCCTCCCCGTGCGCGGGCGAGGGCGAGGCCGACGACGTCGGGGTCTCCGTCGTCTGCGCCTCCGCGACCGGGGTGTCGAGGCTCAGGCCGGTCGCCGCGGCACGCGGGCTGGAGGCGTCGACGCTCTCGTCGGCGTCGATGAGCCAGCTCCCGTCCGCGCCGCGGACCATGCCGAGCTCGTGCACCTCGCGGGTGCGCTCGCGGCCCTCGGGGAAGAAGTCGAGCGTGGCGCGCACGGTGTCCGCGTCGACCGCGGTGGCGTCGACGACCGTCACCGACGAGATCGTCGACCAGAACGACTGGTAGTTCGCGAAGCTGTTGTTGCGGCCCTGCAGGTTCGGGCCGAGACGGGCCCAGCCGGCGGCCTGGTCGCGGGTGACGATCCCGTAGTAGTCGCGGACGGCCGACACCATCGCGGCCCGGGGGTCGGCGGGCTCTCCGCTCGGGGCGGCGCCGACGGTCGCGCCCGTCGAGTCCGACGTCGACGACGCCAGCAGGCTGACGCCGACGACCCCGCCGGCGGCCAGCGCGATGAGCAGGACGACGACCACGACGGCGACCGTCGGGCGACGGCGCGGGCGGCGACGTGCCGGCGCCGGGTCGGGCGGCGGCATCCCCTGCCGGGTCGGGGGCCCGGCCGGCGCCGGACCCGACGCGCCCCCGTTGCCGGCGGCGCCGCCGCCGACCGCTCCGGGCGTCCACGGGTCCGACGAGGAGCGCGCCTCGGGGACCGGGGGCGCACCCCCCGACGACGCCGGACCCCCGAGCGGCACGAGATCGGCCAGCGGCTCCTCGGCGCGGCCCCCGGCGTGGGCGATGCGCCCGAGCTCCTGGCGGGCCTGGATGGCGGTCGGGCGCTCGGCGGGGTCGTCGCGCAGCAGCCGCATGAGCAGCGCGGTGAGCGGCCCGGCCTGGGACGGCGGGACGACCTTGCCGGCCGCGACCGCGTGCAGCAGGGCCAGCGCGTTGTCGTCGGCCCCGAACGGCGGGATGCCCTCGACGGCGGCGTAGAGCGTCGCGCCCAGCGAGAAGACGTCGGACGCCGAGGTCGAGTCGTCGCCGCGGGCGACCTCGGGGGCGAGGTAAGCGGGGGTGCCGGCGAGCATCCCCGTGCGGGTCAGCGTCAGGTCGCCGCTGGCGCGGGAGATCCCGAAGTCGGTGATCTTGACGGTGCCGTCGGCGCCGAGGAGCACGTTCCCGGGCTTGACGTCGCGGTGCACGATGCCCGCCTGGTGCGCGGCGTCGAGGGCGTCGGCGACCTGGCGCCCGATCCGCGCCACCGTGCGGGGTTCGAGCGTGCCCTGCTCACCGAGGACGTTCGCGAGGCTGCGCGACGGCAGGTACTCCATGACCAGCCACGGCTCGTCGCCCTCGATGGAGGCGTCGAACACGGAGATGGCGTGCGGGTGCTGGAGACGCGCGGCGATGCGGCCCTCGCGCAGGGTGCGCTGGCGGACCTCCTCGGCCTCGCGGTCGTCGAGGCCGGCGTGGAGGAAGACCTGCTTGACCGCGACGACCCGTCCCAGCCGCTCGTCCGTGCCGCGCCAGACGACGCCCATGGCCCCCGAGCCGATGCGCTCCTCGAGGCGGTACCGCCCGGCGACCACGCGCGGAGAGCTCACCGGCTGCTCCGCGTCCACGTGTCCACGGGGGTCACAGTAGAGGTCCCGACCGGGTGACGACCACGCGCCCGCCGGGCCGCCCGCGACGCTCCCGTCACCCGCCCAGCAGCCCGCCGACGGTGTCGCCGACGCCGTCCGTGGTGCTCTCCACGGCGTCGCCCGCGCCGTCCGCGACCGAGCTGACCTGGTCGGTCGTGTCGCCGACCGCCTCGCCGGCGTCGTCCACGGTGTCGGTGCTGTCCTCGACCGCGTCGCTCGTCGACGCGACGGTCGAGCTGACCTGATCGGTCGCCTCGTCGGAGGAGCCACCGGACGTGTCGTCGTCGGAGGAGCCGTCGGACTCGCCGCTGGACTGGTTGCCGGACTGGTCGCCGGACTGGTCGTCGCTCGAGTCCGCGGACGCGTCGGCGGTCGCGCCGTCGGAGGTGTCGCTCCCGCCGGCGGTGTCGTCGGTGGACCCGCTCGCGGAGCCGCTGGTCTGCCCGTCGACGACCCCGCCCACGCTCCCGGTGAGGCCGGTGACGGTGTTCCCCGCGGTGGAGCTCAGGCCGCTCACGGCACCGCCCGCGGTGGTGCCGACCTCGCCGACCGTGGTGCCCGCCGCGGCGCTGACGCCCGTCACGGTGTCGCCGGCGGCGGTGCTGACCCCGCCGACGGTGTCGCCGACCGCGGTGGTGAGGCCCCCGACGGTGTCTCCGGTGGCGGTGCCGACCCCGCCGACCGTGGTGCCGACGGTGCCGGTGAGCCCGCCGACCGTGGTGCCGAGTCCGCCGGTCACGCCGCTGACGGTGGTGTCCACCGTGTTCCCGAGGCCGCCGACGAGGCCGCCCACGGGGCCACCGACCGCGCCGCCGACACCGCCGGTCACGCCGCTCACGGTGCCACCGACCGTCGTACCGAGCCCGCCGACGGTGGTGCCGACGGTGCCGCCCAGGCCGCTCACCGTGTCGCCGGCGGTCGTGCCGACCGCGCCGACCGTGCCGCCGGCGGTCGTGCCGACCGCGCCGACCGTGCCGCCGAGCGAGGTGCCGACCGTGCCCACGGTGCCGCCGACGCCGGTCCCGACGGTGCCGACGGTGTCGCCGACCGTCGCGCCGACGCCGGTCACGAGGCCCCCGACAGCGGTGCCGGCTCCGCCGACGGTGCCGCCGACCCCACCGACCGCGCCCCCGACCACGCCGCCGACGCCGCCGATCACGCCACCGACGGTGCCGCCACCGGCCGGAGCGCCGCCGCCACCGCCGCCGGTGCCGCCGCCGCCGCCGATGATGCCGCCGCCGACGATGCCGCCGCCCCCGGACGCGCCGCCCGGGGCGCCGCCACCCGGGGTCGTGACGGCGCCGCCGGACGTCGCGCCCGCCGGGGAGCCAGGACCGCGCAGGCCAGCGAGGGCGCCGCCGGTGGCCGTGCCGCCGGCGCCGCCGAGCCCGAGTCCGAGGTCGCGGACGTCGGCCACGAGGTTCACGCCCCCGCCGGCGGCGAGGCCGTCGGCACCGAGGGCGCCGGGCGCCCCGGGCACGCCCGGCGCGCCGGGCACACCGCCGGCCTGGGGCGGGGCCTCGTTCGGCCCCTGCGGCCAGGGCAGCTGGTCGACGGGACCGCCGGGCAGCGGGGCACCGACCACGCTCGCCACGGCCCCCGCGACGAGGAGCACGCTCGTGCTCGCGCCGAGCGCCCGGCCGCGGCCCTGCCCGAACACATTGGTGCGCCGGCGGGCGGACCGCCCGGGCGTGGGCACCGGCCGCAGCGCGGGCACGGCGCGGGGGTCGTCGCTGTGGACGGCGGGCGCGCCGCGGCCGTCGTGCTCGACGGCGGCGGCGTCGACGGCCCGGCGGGCGCTGACGGCGGCGGCGATGGCGGCCCGGTCGTGCCGTTCGCTCTCCTCGCGGGCCTCCGCGGCCTCGAGGGCCTCGGCGAACGCGAGGGCGTCCGCGACCTCGGACTCCTCGGTGGCCCCGGACTCGTCGCCGGAGGTGTCGTCGGTCGCCACCCCGACCACCGGCTGCGGGCCGGTCAGCCGCGTGAGGATGTCGGCGACGGGGATGCCGTCGGTGTGGCGGGAGGCGTCCTGCTGCGGCACCGGCGGCAGGTCGTCGACGGGCCGTCGCGGCTCCGGGAGGAGGTCCGCCGGGACGTCGGCCGCGGGCTGCGGCTCGCCGTCCCCGGGCGCGGCGGGTGGGGGAACGGTCGGCGGGGCGATCAGTGAGCCGGTGGCTTCTGCCGGCTCGTCGAACCACACGTGTCGTCCCTGGCCGTCGCCCATGTCCCCCACTCCTCGTCCGAAGCCCGTCCCAGCCAGCGTCACCGGTTCGAGAACACAGTGCCCACTTTGCGTAGGGATATGGCTACTCGGGCGTCACCCGCACGGGGAGAGGCCGTCCGGGGTGTGCAGGCCACCGTTCGGGTCCCGGCGCCCAGCGGGTGGATGACGAGGGCCGACCGGACGCTGACGATGCGCAATCGGGCCAGCGGCCCGTCATGCACCGCCAGGCGCGGGAGATCTGCCGCTCGGCTACTGCGGCGGGGCGGCGAGCCGCTTGCGGGCGCCCTGGAGCTGGTTGACCGCCGCTAGTCCCACGCCACCGCCGACGAGCAGCCCGATGACGTCGAGGGGGACACCGCCACCCGTCAGGAGTAGTGCGACCAGGGCGCCGAGTGCCAGACCCCCCGCGGCCGGGAGGCGCTTGCGGGCGTCGGTCGCGAGGTGGCTCGCGCCCGGGCGCTTGGAGGCCACCGACGAGATCATGAAGAGGTAGCCGCCGTAGCCCACCGCGGCCAGCAGGCCCAGCACGGTGACGATCGTGGCGATCAGGTCGATGACCGTTCCCATGACACCAGCGTGCCACCACCGGCGTGTGGTGGGCGCTCGCCGCACCCCGGGAATGGCCAGGGTGTCGGCTCAGGGTCCGGGCACCGCCGCGGTGCTACCCGTTCGGGCCCGCCGAGCCGCGGCCGCCCAGGCGGCCACGCCCGAGGCGCAGCAGCAACATGCCGAGCTCGCGGCCCTCGGCGCCGAGGTCACGGAAGCGCGCGAGCACCTGCATCTCGCGGTTGTAGACGATCCGCGGCCCGCCGGCCGCCATGCGGGTGAGCCCGATGCGCTGGGAGATCTCGGAGCGGCGCTTCACCAGGCGAAGGAGCTCCGCGTCGATCGCGTCGATCTCCTCGCGCAGCGAGGGGATCTCGTCGGCGCTCGCCGGGGCGAGCGCCGCGCCCGACGCGGGCTCGGCGTCCCCGTCCGGGGTGGTGGTGTCGGGGGAGTCGCTGGTCGCGGCACTCACGGGATCGGCCTCCAGGGTGTGTCGGGGTGGTGCGGTGGGTCGGCGGCCCACGGGACCCCGGACACGAGAACGCCCCGGGGTCCGTGGACTCCGGGGCGGCGTGGGTCGGGCGCGGCAGGCGCGTCAGATGTCCACGGGCACCGGGGTCCGGTACCCGTAGAAAAATCGAACGGTCTGCGCGTGCACGCCGGTCATCATGCCATCGCGGTTCCGTGCCGCCAACCGCTCGCCCGGGTGCGTCCCGCCGGAGGCCTCCGGGTGCGTGTCCGGCCGTTCCGTCGGGCGCTGTCGGAGGGCCCCGGTAGCGTGGGTCGGCGATGAGCACCGGTCCCGCCACCCGTCCCGCCGCGTCCGACCCCGGGCCGGACGCAGGGTCGGGCGCGCCGGTGCGCTCGGCCGCGTCCGCGCTCTCCCGCCGGCTCGCCACGGCCGCCGCGGGTGGGGGCGACGCCGCCGCGGGTGGTGCCGTGCGCCGCGGATCCGACAAGCCGGACCCGGCCGACGACCCCTTGCTCGAGGGCATGAACCCGCCGCAGCGCGAGGCGGTCATGCACACCGGGTCGCCGCTGCTGATCGTGGCCGGTGCCGGTTCGGGCAAGACGCGGGTGCTCACCCACCGGATCGCCTGGCAGATGCGCCACCAGGGCGTGTCCCCGGGCCAGGTCATGGCCATCACGTTCACCAACAAGGCGGCCGCCGAGATGCGCGAGCGCGTCGCCGCGCTGGTCGGGCGCCGGGCCAACGCGATGTGGGTGTCGACGTTCCACTCCATGTGCGTGCGCATCCTGCGCCGGGAGTACCGCCACCTCGAGCTCAGCTCGACGTTCTCGATCTACGACGCCGACGATTCCCGGCGCCTCGTCGCGTCGGTGGCCCGGGGGCTCGACCTCGACGCGAAGAAGTACTCGCCGCGCGGGCTGCTCGGGCGCATCTCGGCGTGGAAGAACGAGCTCGTCTCGCCGATCGAGGCCGCCGACGCCGCCACCACCGAGGCGGAGAAGCGCACCGCCGAGGTCTACACGATCTATCAGCAGCGGCTGCAGCAGTCCAACTCGCTGGACTTCGACGACCTCATCGGCCGCACGGTCGACCTGCTCACCCGCTTCCCCGACGTCGCGGAGTACTACCGGCGCCGGTTCCGGCACATCCTGGTCGACGAGTACCAGGACACCAACCACGCCCAGTACATGCTGGTCCGCGCCCTGGCGGCGGGCAGCGACGACGGTGCGGTGAAGCCCGCGGAGCTGTGCGTCGTCGGCGACGCCGACCAGTCGATCTACGCCTTCCGCGGCGCGACGATCCGCAACATCGTCGAGTTCGAGCGCGACTACCCCGAGGCGCGCACGATCCTGCTCGAGCAGAACTACCGCTCCACCCAGCGGATCCTCACCGCCGCCAACGCCGTCATCAGCCGCAACCCGGACCGTCGCGACAAGCGGCTGTGGACCGACGCGGGCGACGGCGAGCTGGTGGTCGGCTACGTCGCGGACAACGAGCACGACGAGGCCGCGTTCGTCGCCGCCGAGATCGACCGGCTGGTCGACGCGGGCGAGGTCCGCTTCGGCGAGGTCGCCGTCTTCTACCGCACCAACGGCCAGTCGCGGGTCTTCGAGGACGTGTTCATCCGCCTCGGGCTGCCGTACAAGATCGTCGGCGGCGTGCGCTTCTACGAGCGCCGCGAGGTCCGCGACGCCATGGCCTACCTCAAGGTGCTCTCGAACCCCGAGGACACCGTCTCACTGCGGCGCATCCTCAACGTGCCCAAGCGCGGCATCGGCGACCGCGCGGAGTCCGTCGTCGCCGACGCCGCCGACCGTGAGCGCATCACGTTCGCCGCCGCGCTGCGCCGGGCCGCCGCCGGCGAGGTGCACGGGCTGGCGACGCGCTCGCAGCGCAACATCGCCGACTTCGTCGAGATGATGGACGGACTCGCGTCGCTGGTGGCCGACGGCGTCACGGTCGACGAGGTGCTCGAGGCGATCCTCGACCGCTCGGGCTACCGCGCCGAGCTCGAGGGCTCGGAGGACCCGCAGGAGCAGTCGCGCCTGGAGAACCTCCAGGAGCTCGTCAGCGTCGCGCGCGAGTTCGTGCAGGACGCCCGCAACGCCGAGGGCCTCGAGGAGGGTGACGACGACACCCCCGCGCCGGGCACCGACGGGCAGACCGTGCCCGGCTCGCTCGAGGCGTTCCTCGAGCGCGTGTCGCTGGTGGCCGACGCCGACTCGATCCCCGACGGCGGCGACGGCGTCGTCACCCTCATGACGCTGCACACCGCCAAGGGCCTCGAGTTCCCGGTCGTGTTCGCCACCGGGTGGGAGGACGGTGTGTTCCCGCACTCGCGGGCCCTCGCCGACCCCGCCGAGCTCTCCGAGGAACGCCGGCTCGCCTACGTCGGCATCACCCGGGCGCAGCAGCGGCTCTACCTCTCGCGGGCGGTGATGCGCTCGGCGTACGGGCAGCCCCAGGCCAACCCGCCGTCGCGGTTCCTCGACGAGGTCCCCGGCGACGTGTGGGAGTGGCGCCGCGAGGAGCCCACCGCCGAGCGGTCCTCGCCGGTCGGGCGCACCCGCTTCGGCTCCGGGCGCTGGGCGAGCCCGGGCACCGACCTCTCCGGGCGCGCCTCCCGCCCGTCGCCCATGCGGCCGGACTGGAAGGAGGCGCCGACGATCTCGCTGGACGTCGGCGACCGCGTCAGCCACGACAAGTACGGCCTGGGCACCGTCACCTCGGTCGACGGCGTCGGCTCTCGCGCCACGGCCACCATCGACTTCGGCTCCGCGGGCACCGTGCGCCTCATGCTCATCGGCGGCGTGCCGCTCACGAAGCTGTAGCGCTTCCGGGCTCACGTGCGCCCGGTTCCGGGCGACTGTGCGCCGCGGTGGGCGAGCGGCACGTTCGGCAGCCCGGTGGGCGGTCGGATGCTGCGCACGGTGCCGCTCGTGGGTGCGCGGGCGGGGGCGCGGGGTGCGAGGGGCACGTTCGGCGGGTCGGCGAGATCGGTGGTCCTGCGCACGGTGCCGCTCGCGGGGTGGTGGGCGCGAGTCGCGGCTGCGCGAGGTCCCGCGCCGGGCCAGGCGCGCCCCGGTGCCGTGATCAGGAGCGCGCGGTGCACGTGCGGGGGCGCCTCGAGGTGGATGACGTGCTCGTGATCTCCGCGCCGAGCGGCTCGAGCCCGCGGCCCGCCGCCGAACGCCCGCACCGGGAGGTCCGAACGCGCACGTCCCCGCGACACGACCGGCGCGTTCGCTGCCCGGAAGCAGCGAGAGCGCCGTTCGTTCTCCGACGCCGGCCCCCGGATGCGACGAGGGCCCCGGAGCGCGCGCTCCGGGGCCCTGGCCGTCCTGCGGGGAGCGGACTAGTCCCTCGGTGATCCCAGCGAGATGCCGCGTTCCGCGAGCCACGGCAGCGGGTTGATCTTCTGGCCGCCCTCGGTCCACACCTCGAAGTGCAGGTGCGGGCCGGTGGACTGGCCGCGGTTGCCGATCTCGGCGATCTCCTCGCCCGCCCGGACCTGCTGGCCCTCGCGGACGTAGGAGCGGTTGACGTGGCCGTAGACGTTGATCGTGCCGTCGTCGAGCTGCACGCGGACCCACTGGCCGAAGCCGCTGGCCGGTCCGGACTCGATGACGGTGCCGTCGCCGACGGAGACGATCGGGGTGCCGATCGGGCCCGCGATGTCGACGCCGCGGTGCGACGAGCCCCAGCGGGCGCCGAACCCGGAGGTGAAGCGGCCCTCGGCTGGCTTGACGAAGTCGGGGCGGGCGGCCTCGGCGGCGGCCTGCGCGGCCGCGGCGGCACGCTCGCTGGCCTTGCTCAGCGAGGAGACCTGGCCGCTTTCGGCGGACGAGCCGGCGTCGGAGCGCGACGTCGACGAGCTGCCGGCGGCGGGAGCGGTCACGGGCAGGACGCCCGAGGTCGCCGCGTCGAGCCCCGTGGCCGAGGAGCCCGAGCCCGTGCCCGAGCCCGTGTCGGAACCGGTGTCGGCGCCGCGGTCGGCGGCCAGGGCGAGCTCGGCGGTGGTGGGCGCGTCGCCGAGGGCGTCGAACCCGGCGAGGCTGTGCCCGGCGGTCGCCAGCGCGCCGGCGGCGACCGCCGCCACCGCGAGGCGCCCGCGCAGCGGGGAGCCGCCGCGCTCGGTGGGCGGCGCGGGGCGCCGGCCACGACCGGTGTCCGGGTCCGGGCCGGACGGGCGGCGCTGCGGCGCGGGCCGGCGGTGCTCGCGGGGCAGCTCGCGCAGGGTGTCGTGGTGCTGCGGGACGGCGTGCGGGCCGGTCCGGGGCCCGGTCTGCGGGCCACGCCGCGGCGGCCGGGCGGGACCGGACGGCGCCGGTGCCGGCGGAGGGCCCGGGCGGACACCGACGGGGCGCGCGGGCAGGGGACCCGGGGCGCGATCGGGGCCGGTGACCAGGCCGGCGGCATCGCCTCCGCGGCGCCCGCCGCGGGCACCGAGGCCGGGGAGGCCCTCGGTGAAGCCGGAGAGATCCGGGAACCGCGGGCCCGACGGGCCACCCGCGAGCGCGGGCGTGAGACCGAAGGGACCGAAGAGGGGCGCGGACGGCGGGCGTGGGGAGCTGTTCGCCAAGACCATCCTTCCCGCTGTCGGGGCCGGTCCGGCGGCGGTGAGGGTGGGGAGCCCTTGCGGAACGTCGGGGTCGTTCCGTATGCCGTTCGTGACCTGGCCGTGATGAGGACGGCCGAAAGGTAGCCAGAAGGTCACGGGCCGGGCAAACGACTCGAGTCCCTCGAGCCGGTCGCTACGCCGTGCGTGCGGGCGTGCGCGCCGAGCGGTCGGCGCCGGGCGGAGACGTGGGTAGCGGAGCTCGACCACCGGATCGGGTGACAGGAGATCCCCCGGCCGGCCCTGACGGGACGGCTCACCGCGGTGTCAGCCCGCGAGCTCCCGCCGCCGTTCGCTGCCGCGGATGGGGCGCCGGGCCAGTAGCCGGCTCACGAGGTGGACGACCTCGGGGTCGATGGTCATCGACAGGTGCCCGACGTGCTCGAGCTCGATCTCGGTGACCTGCAGGTCCGGGTGCTGCAGCCGTGCCGCGGACTGCGGGATGATCAGCTGGTCCTGGCGGCTCCAGACGGCGAGGAAGCGGGTGCAGCACTCCGGTGCCGGCTCGTCGAGCTCCCGCAGCAGGTCCGAGTCCGGCTGCAGCTGCTGGGGCACGCGCGTCGGCGGCAGGCAGTGCGCGATGAGGGAGCCGCGGTGCGGCGTGCCGAGCGTGACGAGGGTGTCGACGCGGGCGTCGCCGCCGAGCCGCTGGACGTAGTAGCGCGCCATGAGGCCGCCCAGCGAGTGCCCGACGATGTGCACCCGGTCGGCGCCGGTGCTCGCGCACAGGCGCTCGACGTGGTGGCCGAGCTCCTGCGCGGCCAGCCGGATGTCGCCGGTGAACGCGGTCAGGACGCTGAAGTTCACCGCGTGCACGACGCCGAACCCGCGCTTGCGCAGGGCGCGCGCGAGCACCGTGAAGATCGAGCGGTTGTCCACGATGCCGTGCACGAGCAGGACCGGCGTCGTCGACGCGTCCATGTCGGAGACGACCAGGCTGCGCTGCGAGGGCGAGAGGTCCGCGGTGCGGTGGTGGGTGAAGGTCCCGGACGGGTTCAGTACCTCGTCGACCAGGCCCCAGGGGTAGAGCGACAGGTGCACGGCGGTGTACGCGACCTCGACGGCCAGTCCGCGGACGCCGGCCGGCACGCCGACGGTGCGCGCCGCGTACCCGAGGCCCCGCCACAGGGCGCCCGCGATCGCGGCGATCGGCTTCTCCGCCGTCCCGCCGTCGTCGTCCGGCGCCACTGCCGGTGACATGACGCCCGTCACGTCCATGGCGGGGACGTTAGGCCCTGTTCACTCGGATGTCCGACGATCCGTCCACCAGACCGATCAAGATCGGGCTGTCCAGGGCCCGGTCGGGCGTCCTCGTGAACGATCCAGAGGCGCACGACCCGGCCTTCTGTGTCCGGCGTCGCCCCCACGGCGGCCACCGGGGCCGCCGGGCGTGGATAGGGTCGCCGCGCATCCGTCGGGACGTGGGCGCTCGCCGTAGGAGGAGGGGCGCCGCGCGACCTCGCCCGGCCCGCGCCCGTCACCGGGCGAGTCGGCCGGGGAGTTGGTGAGGAGAGTTCACGAGTGGACCTGTACGAGTACCAGGCGAAGGATCTCTTCGCCGCCCACGGGGTGCCGGTGCTGCCCGGTCGCACCGTCGACACCGCCGCGGAGGCGGAGCGGGTCGCGCAGGAGATCGGTGGCCCGGTCGTCGTGAAGGCGCAGGTGAAGACGGGCGGCCGCGGCAAGGCCGGCGGCGTCAAGCTGGCGGAGACGCCGGCCGAGGCCAAGGAGAAGGCCGAGGCCATCCTCGGGCTCGACATCAAGGGCCACGTCGTCCACCGCGTGTTGGTGACCTCGGCCAGTGACATCGCGGAGGAGTACTACTTCTCCTTCCTCCTCGACCGGTCCAACCGCACCTTCCTGGCCATGTGCTCGGCCGAGGGCGGCATGGAGATCGAGGAGCTCGCCGTCGAGCGCCCCGAGGCGCTGGCCCGCGTGCCGATCGACCCCATCGCCGGCGTCGACCGCGCGAAGGCCGACGAGATCGTCAAGCAGGGCAAGCTCCCCGCCGAGGTGGCCGACCGGGCCGCCCAGGTGATCGTGGAGCTCTGGGACACCTTCGTCGGCGAGGACGCGACGCTGGTCGAGGTCAACCCGCTGGTGCGCGACCCGCAGGACCAGGTCATCGCCCTCGACGGCAAGGTCACCCTCGACGAGAACGCCGAGTTCCGCCACGAGGCGCACGCGCAGCTGGTCGACGAGAAGAGCCAGAACCCGCTGGAGGCCAAGGCCAAGGAGGCCGACCTCAACTACGTCAAGCTCGAGGGTGGCCAGGTCGGCATCATCGGCAACGGCGCGGGCCTGGTCATGTCGACGCTCGACGTCGTCGCCTACGCCGGTGAGCAGCACGGCGGCATGAAGCCGGCCAACTTCCTGGACATCGGCGGCGGCGCCTCGGCCGAGGTCATGGCCGCCGGCCTGGACGTCATCCTCGGCGACGGCGACGTGCGCAGCGTCTTCGTCAACGTCTTCGGCGGCATCACGGCCTGCGACGCGGTCGCCAACGGCATCGTGGAGGCCCTGAAGATCCTGGGTGACGACGCGACCAAGCCGCTCGTCGTCCGCCTGGACGGCAACAACGTCGACGAGGGGCGCCGCATCCTCGCCGAGGCGAACCACCCGCTGGTCACCGTGGTGGGCACGATGGACGACGCGGCCGCGAAGGCCGCCGAGCTTGCCGCAGCCTCCGGCGGAGCCGGCAATTCCACGAAGGCTGGTGCGTGAGATGTCGATCTTCCTCAACGAGAACAGCAAGGTCATCGTCCAGGGCCTCACCGGCTCGGAGGGCATGAAGCACGGCCGCAAGATGCTGGCCGCGGGCACGCAGCTCGTGGGCGGCGTCAACGCCCGCAAGGCCGGTACGAGCGTCGACGTCGACGGCACCTCGGTGCCGGTGTTCGGCGGCGTCGAGGAGGCCATGAAGGAGACCGGGGCGGACGTCTCGGTGCTCTTCGTGCCCCCGAAGTTCGCCAAGGACGCGGCCGTCGAGGCCATCGACGCCGGCATCGGGCTGGCCGTCGTGATCACCGAGGGCATCCCGGTACACGACTCCGCGTGGTTCTGGGCGCACGCCACCGCCAACGGCAACCGCACCCGGATCATCGGCCCGAACTGCCCCGGGATCATCTCGCCCGGCAAGTCGCTGGCGGGGATCATCCCGGCGAACATCTCGGGCCCCGGGAAGATGGGCCTGGTGTCGAAGTCCGGCACGCTGACGTACCAAATGATGTACGAGCTGCGGGACATCGGCTTCTCCACCGGCATCGGCATCGGCGGCGACCCGATCATCGGGACGACGCACATCGACGCCCTCGCGGCGTTCGAGGCCGACCCGGAGACCGAGGCCATCGTGATGATCGGTGAGATCGGCGGTGACGCCGAGGAGCGGGCCGCCGACTACGTCAAGGCCAACGTCACGAAGCCCGTCGTGGGTTACGTTGCTGGTTTCACGGCCCCCGAGGGCAAGACGATGGGCCACGCCGGCGCCATCGTCTCCGGCTCCGCGGGGACCGCGCAGGCCAAGAAGGAGGCGCTCGAGGCCGCCGGGGTGAAGGTCGGCAAGACGCCGACCGAGACCGCCGACCTCGCGCGTTCCCTGGTCAGCGGCTGACGCCGGGACCGACCCGTCGCTGACCGCCCGACCGCCGACGCCGCCGTCCCCGGGAGGACCCACTCATGAGCTCACCGACCCAGGGCCCGCCCCCGGGCGGCCCGTCCGGCCAGTGGCCGGGCCAGGCGTCCGGCGCCGGCGGCTGGGGCCAGCCGGGCCAGGGCTCCCAGGGCTCCCCGGGCTCCCCGGGGCAGGGCTCGCCGTACGGCGGCTCGCCCTACGGCGGGTCCTCCTGGGCCGGCGCCGGCCAGGGGCAGCAGCCCTACGGCGCGCCCGGTCAGGGCGGTCAGGGCGGTCAGGGCGGTCAGGGCGGCGGCTACGGCTCCCAGACCCAGGGCCAGGGCTGGGGTCAGCCGGCCCAGCAGGGATCGGGCCAGCAGGGCTGGGGCCCCGCGTCCGGCCAGGCCCCGACCGGCCAGACCGGGCCGTCCTCCCCGAACACCGGCGGCTTCCCCGCCGCGACCACGACGATCACCACGACGCCCGAGCAGGGCGGCGCCCCGGCCGGTGCGCCTGCCGGAGGGCCGCGCTCCGCCGGTGCCTCGGCCGCCGAGCGCGGTGTCGCGCTCGCCGCCGGTGTCCTGGCGCTGCTGGCGTACGTCCTGACGTTCTTCGGGTCAGCCGACCCCTCGGGTGTCGCGTCGGACCTCAGCGCGGCCTTCGGCTCGCTGTTCTACCTGCCGCTCGTGCTCGCCGGCGGGCTGCTCACCGCGGCCTCGCTGCTGCCGAAGGCCCCGCAGACGCTGGTCCCGGGCGCGGTCGTCGGGGTCACCGGGGCGCTGGCGATGCTGCCGCTGCTGGCCTACGCCGACGCGCTGCTCATCGTGCAGGTGGTGCTCGCGGTGCTGGCCGCGGCCGCCGCGGTCGTGGCCGCGCTCTTCGCGGCCGGCGTCATCGCGGCGCCGGCCGCCCGGCCCGCGAGGTCGGGCTTCGGGTCGCCCGGGGCCGTGCCGCCGGGTCAGGGCGCCCCGCCGCCCGGCGCGCCCGGTGCCCCGGGCGGGCCGTGGGGCGGCGCTCCGAGCGGGCCGCCGTCCGGCCCCGCGCCGACCCTGGCCGGCCAGCCGGCCTACGGCGCGCCGGGGTCGCCGACCGGCCCCGCGTCCGGTCAGTTCGCCGCGGCGCGCGGACCCGGCGGACCCGGTGGTCCCGGTGGTCCCGGCGGCCAGACCTCGGGGCCGCCCTCCGGCCCGTTCGGCGGGTACGGCCCGTCGTCCGGCTCCGGAACCCCGTCCGGGATCGGCGCCGACTCGGGCTCGGCCGCGACCACCCAGGTCGTGCCCGGTGCCACCGCCGCGGGCTCGGGCACCCCGTCGGACTCCGCCGCGCCCGGCAGCTCCGAGCGTGACGAGGCCGGGCCGGCCCCGTCCGATCCCGGCACCACCACCCCGAACGCGGGCTCGTCCGGGTTCGGCGGCTTCGGCACCTTCGGCTCGGGTGAGGGCGCCACCTCGGTGCACGGCACCTCCGCCGGCCCCGGGGGCACGAGCACGCCCCCGTCCGGGTCACCGCAGAGCGGCTCGTCGGGCGGCCCCTCGACGCCCGGCTACGGCATCCCCGGCTCCGGGTGGGGCGCGCCGTCGAACCCGTCCAACGGGCCCGTCGCCCCGCCGCCGACCACCGACCGCGAGCAGCGCGGCGCCCACGAGTCCGGTGAGGACCCCGGGCGTCCCCAGCAGCCCGGCGCGTCGGGCTCCGACGATCGCCGCGGCGAATGGGGCTCGCCGCGCTGAGCTGACCTGCTCGCCCCGAGCCGTGTCCTGCCGCGGCGTGCTGCGCGGCCGTCCCCGGACGAACGAACGGCGCTTTCGCTGCTTCCGAAGCAGCGAGCGCGTCGTTCGTTCCGGGCGAGGGCTCGCGACCGGCGGCCGACGCTGCACCGGACGGCCGCCCGGTGCCGCGTGACGTGCTCCCACCGCCGGTCCGCGCGCGGCGTGGCGGCCCGGTCCGGCGCCTGGGGTTTGACAGGGTCGGGCCGTGACCGTGCCGACGAGCGACGCCCCGCGGCGGGGCCGGCGCGCCGCCGTCGACGGTCGCGGCGACGTGGACCCCTCCGGCACGACGCGGACCCCGCAGGCCACCACCCCGGGCTGGCTGCCGGTCCTCGCGCGGGTGGCGCTCCTGCCGCCGGCGATCTGCTACGGCGTCGCCGTGGTGCTCGCCGGCGTGATCGCCGCGCTCGCGTCCGGGACGACGCCCGGCGGTGAGCCCGGTCTCGGTCAGGCGCTGGCGGTCGGGATCCCGCTCTGGCTGGTCGCCCACCTCGTGCCCCTGCAGGTGACCGGCGTGCCCCTCGGGGTGCTGCCCCTGGCGCCCGCCGCGCTGCTGGCGACGCTGATCGCGACCGTGGCCCGCGGCGCCGTCACCCGGACGGGCCCGCGGCCCGGGCACGGCGTCCTGGTGCCCGTCGTGGCGACCGCGGCCGCCGCCCACGCCGTGATCGGCGTCCTCGCGGCCGCGCTGCTCACCCCCGAGACCGTCGTCGACGCGTCTCCCGGGCTCGCGGGCGTCACCTGCGGGATCCTCGCCGGCCTCGCCGCGCTGGCCGGTGTCGCTCGGCCGTGCGGTCTGCGCCTCCTGCCCGCACGCGTGCCCGGCTGGGCGCGCGCGGGGCTGCGCGGCGGCCTGCTCGGCGCCGTCGCGCTGCTGACGGCCGGGACGGGCCTGCTGCTCGCGGGCTTCGTGGCCGACGCCGCGTCGGTCCGGGACGTCTTCGCCGACGTCGCGCCCGAGGCGGGCAGCGGCGCGGGACTGGCCCTGCTGACCCTCGCCTACCTGCCGAACGCCGTCGTCGCGGCCGCCGCCTGGCTCGTCGGCCCCGGGGTGTCGATCGGGCTGGCGTCGGCGACGCCGGCGACGATCACCTCGGGGCTCCTGCCGCCGATCCCGCTCGCCGCTCTGCTGCCGCAGAGCACGCCGCCGACGTGGGCCGGGCTGGCGTTCGCCGTCCCGCTCGCCGTCGGCAGCATCGTCGGCTGGCGCCTCGCCCCGACCGCACCGGACGCCGCGTCCCGCGTGCGCGCGACCGTCACCGCCGCCGCCGCCGCGGCCCTGCTCGTCGGCCTCGCGGCGACGCTGTCGGGTGGCCGGCTCGGGGCCGGCCCGTTCGACCCGGTGTCGCTGTCGGCCGGGCTCGTCACGGTCGCCGTCCTCGGGTGGATCGTGGTGCCCGGCCTGGTCGTCGCCCTGCTCGCGGTGCCCCTCGGCACCTCCGGCGCCCAGCCGGCGCGCCGCTCCTCGACCGGGCGCGCGGCCCCGGCGCCGCGGGCCGGTGCGGTCGCCGAGGAGTCGCGCGCCGCGCAGGAGCCCGCCGCCGACGCCGAGACGGAGGACGGGGAGGACGCGGAGGACGCGGAGCTCGGCGAGGACGCCCCGGAGGGCTCCGACGACGCCACCGACGACGCCACCGACGCCGCCACCGGGCCCGACGATGTGGTGGTCGACTCCCCGGACGAGGGCGTCCGCCCAGGTGGTGACGGGCGCGGCTAGCCTGGAGGGGTCGTCCACGACCGGTTCGGGAGCAGCGCTGACCACCACCGAGCAGCACCGGCTGACCCTGCCCGTGCCCGCCCGCGTCGCCGTCCTGGCCTCCGGCTCGGGGAGCCTGTTGCAGGCGCTGCTGGACGCCGGCGAGGACTTCCCGGCGCGGATCGTCACCGTCGTGTCCGACCGCGCCGGGGTGGGCGCGCTGGACCGCGCGGCGGCCGCGGGCGTCCCGACGGTGGTCGTGCGGCCCACCGACCACGCCGACCGGTCCGCCTGGGACGTCGCGCTGGCCGACGCCGTCGACGCGGCGGAGCCCGACCTCGTGGTGTCGGCGGGGTTCGCCCGCCTGCTCGGCGCGGCGTTCCTGGCGCGCTACGGCGGCCGCACGATCAACACCCACCCCGCCCTGCTCCCCGCGTTCCCCGGGGCGCACCCGGTGCGCGACACCGTCGCCTACGGGGTGAAGGTCACCGGGGCGACGGTGCACCTGGTCGACGCCGGGGTGGACACCGGGCCGGTGCTGGCGCAGGAGGCCGTCGCCGTCGAGCCCGACGACACCGAGGACACGCTGCACGAGCGCATCAAGGTGGTGGAACGCCGGATGCTCGTCGCGACCGTGGCCGCGCTGGCCCGCCACGGCGCCACCGTCACCGGACGAGGAGTGAGGATGCCATGACCTCTGGGACTGCCACCGAGGCCACGACCGCCACCGGGGCCGAGGGCCGGCGCCCCGTCCGCCGCGCACTGGTCAGCGTGTTCGACAAGGCGGGCCTGCTCGACCTCGCGACCGGGCTGCACGCGGCGGGCGTCGAGGTCGTCTCCACCGGCTCGACCGCCGCGCGGATCCAGGACGCCGGGGTCCCCGTGACACGGGTCGAGGAGGTCACCGGGTTCCCGGAGTGCCTCGACGGGCGGGTCAAGACGCTGCACCCGCGCGTGCACGCCGGGCTGCTCGCCGACATGCGCCTGCCCACGCACGCCGAGGCGCTCGAGTCGCTGGACATCGCGCCGTTCGACCTGCTCGTGGTGAACCTCTACCCGTTCACCCAGACCGTCGCGTCGGGGGCCGCGCCCGACGACTGCGTCGAGCAGATCGACATCGGCGGCCCGGCGATGATCCGCGCGGCGGCCAAGAACCACGAGTCCGTCGCCGTCGTGACCGACCCGACCCGGTACGCGTGGGTGCTCGAGCAGGCCCAGCAGGGCGGGGTCACGCTGGCCGACCGGCGCGGCCTGGCCGCCGAGGCGTTCCGGCACACGGCGTCGTACGACGTGGCCGTCGCGTCGTGGATGGGCAACGTGCTCGCCCCCGACGCCGAGCCGGGGTCGCCGTTCCCGGGCTGGGTCGGCACCACGGCCCGGCGCCGCGCGGTGCTGCGCTACGGCGAGAACCCGCACCAGGCCGCCGCGCTCTACGGCGACCCGGAGGTCACCAGCGGCATCGCCGGCGCGACCCAGCTGCACGGCAAGGAGATGTCGTACAACAACTACGTCGACACCGACGCCGCCTGGCGCGCCGCGCACGACCACGACCGCGTCTGCGTGGCCGTCATCAAGCACGCCAACCCGTGCGGGATCGCGGTGGCGACCGGCGGCGACGACGTCGCCGCGGTCCACCGCAAGGCCCACGCCTGCGACCCGACCAGCGCGTTCGGCGGGGTCATCGCCGCGAACGCCGAGGTCAGCGTGGCGATGGCGGAGACCGTCTCCGAGATCTTCACCGAGGTGATCGTGGCGCCGTCCTACGCCGACGGCGCCGTGGACGTCCTGTCCCGCAAGAAGAACATCCGCGTGCTGACCGCCACCTGGGCGCCGTCGCCGGCCGAGCAGCGTCCGATCTCCGGGGGCCTGCTGCTCCAGCAGCGCGATGCCGTCGACGCCCCCGGCGACGACCCGGCGTCGTGGACCCTGGCCTGCGGCGAGCCGGCCTCCGAGGCCGTGCTCGCCGACCTCGCCTTCGCCTGGCGCGCCTGCCGCGCGGTGAAGTCGAACGCGATCCTGCTCGCCCACGACGGGGCGACGGTCGGCGTCGGCATGGGGCAGGTCAACCGCGTCGACGCCGCCCGGCTCGCGGTCAGCAGGGCCGGCGACCGCGTCGCGGGCTCCGTGGCCGCCTCCGACGCCTTCTTCCCGTTCCCGGACGGGTTCGAGGTCCTCGCCGAGGCCGGTGTCGCCGCCGTCGTGCAGCCCGGCGGGTCGGTGCGCGACGAGCAGACGGTCGAGGCGGCGCAGCGGGCCGGCGTCACGATGTACCTCACCGGGACGCGTCACTTCGCGCACTAGCGGTGCTCAGGCGGGGGCCGCCGCCGTGAGCCGGGCCAGGAACGCGGGGACCCGGTCGGTCAGGTCCCGCTGGGCCGCGGCCTGCCCGGCGCGCGTCCCGCCGAAGGCGATGCCGCCGTGCCACGGGGCGTCGGTGGGCAGCACGCCGAGGCGCAGGAGGTGGCCGGCCTCCGGGTAGCGCAGGTGCTGGTCGTCGGGGCGGCCGCGACGGGCGAGCAGCACGTCGGCCATGGGACCGGAGGGCCACAGCTGGTCGTCGGCACCCGAGACGCACAGGATCGGGCACGCGACGTGCTCGGACGGGACGACCGCGGCGTCGCCGCCGCGCGCGAGACCGGCCTCGTAGGCGGGCCGCAGCCGCAGCAGCGAGGGCCGGTGCGCGGCGACGTCGCGGTGCACCGACCAGTCGTTGCGGATCAGCTGACGCATGAGCACCCCGGTGGGCAGCGGCTGCCACGGCACCGGCGCGCCCGCGTGGGTCCAGGACGCCGTGTCGGGCACCTCGCCGTCGCCGCCGACCGCCTGCCAGGTGACGGCGCTGGGGCTGACGAGCACGAGGGCGGCGAGGCGCGGGCCCAGCCCCGCGGCGACCGCGGCCAGCAGCCCCTCCGAGCCCCGCGACACGGCCATGGCGGCGAGCCGCGCGGGGTCGACCGCCTCGTGGTGGGTGAGGACGCCGAGAGCGGTCGCGAAGCGCTCGAGCGGCACCTCCGCGATGGCCTTCGCCGCGACCGCCTCGTCGACCCAGGGTGCGGCGAGGGCGACGAAGCCGCGGGAGGCGAGGAGGGCGGCGTGGGCGACCTGCGAGTCCGAGCCGCCCTCGGAGCCGCCGAAGCACGCGACGGCCGGCAGGCCCGTCCCGCCGCCGGGCGGGACCGCCAGGGTGCCGCGCATCCCGCCGACGTCGACCGACGTCAGCGCCACCCCGGCCGCCGCCGCGCGCCGGGTCACGGTGCGGCGGGCCGAGCGGGTCCCGGCCCGCGCCGTCACCGTCACCCGCCACGGCTCGGCGGGCGCGACGAACAGGTCCGGTGTGGTGCCGGCGGCGGTGAAGCGCATCGCCCAGAGCGGGGCGTCGGGGTCCGCGGCGTCCCAGTCGCCGGCGGTGGGGTCGGCGATCGCGACGTCGAGGACGTCGGTCGCCGCGAACGTGGCCGTGGCGCGCCAGGCGCGACCGGAGAGGTCGGTGCCCCGCGCGGTGAGCTCCACCTCCTGCTGCGCGCCGCGCACCACGACACCGAAGGGCTCGTCGTGACGGGAGTCCGCCGGGGCGTCGATCGCCAGCCCGGCGGCCTCGTCGGGGTCCGGGGCGGGCTGCGCGACGGCGGCGGGGTCGTCGGCGCTGCGCCGGTCGACCTGGGCGGAGCGGGCGGCGAACCACGGCGGGAACGCGCCCGAGATCACGCCGCCGATCCCCATGAGGGCGAACGGGGCGACCCAGTAGCAGAGGATGGAGAGGGTGTCGTCGGCGTCGAGCAGGGTGGCGTCGCCGTCGACGACCGGCGGGATCGCCGACAGCAGTGTCATGCCGGCGAACAGGCCCGCCCACAGCCAGGTCATCGCGGTCGTGATCGTCCGGAAGCCGTCGGTGCGGGCGGTGACGGCGTCGACCGACGCCGTGGCGTAGTCGAGGACGAACGGGCGCCGCACCGCGAGGCCGGCCAGCACGATGAGCAGGAGCCCGGCGTTGCCCAGCGGCTGGATCCAGCGCTCCAGGACCGCGTCGGGCACGACGAAGGCGACGACCGCGAGCACGACGAACACCGCGAGGCTGCCGACGTCGAGCGTCTTCGGGGGTTCGCGGCGGATCCGCCCGATGACCAGCGAGAGCAGCGCGACCGCGGCCGCGACGAGGATCGCGACCCGGAACGGGGCGTTCCCGACGAGGACCCAGTAGACGATCCACGGGAGGAAGCCGAGGACGTAGCCCATCGGGGCATCCTGGCCGGTGGCGGGCCCTCCCGCGGGGATCTGTCGTGGATCTGTCCGTGATCAGCCCGAAGGTGCGTCGAAGGACGGTCCGCAGAAGCCGCCGCCGACCCAGCCGTCGGTCCTGGGGCTCGTGCGGTCGGCGACCTCGGCGGCGTAGGCCTCGGCGTCGTCGCGGGGGCGGTAGCCGATCTCGTGGGCGCCGGTCAGGGCCCACCGCCTGCGGGTGTTCGCCGAGACGCCCCAGACGACGCGGAAGCCCGGGGACGGGCAGGTCAGCGACGCCTCGACCAAGCGTGCGCAGTCGTCGGGGGACAGCCACGTGGTGAGGGCCCGGGCGTCGGTGGGGCGGTCGTGGCACGTCCCGATGCGCAGGCAGACGACGTCGAGGCCGTAGCGGTCGTGGTACAGGCTGCCGAGGGCCTCGCCGGTCACCTTGCTGACGCCGTAGTAGGTGTCCGGGCGCGGTGGCAGGTCGTCGCCGACCGGGTCGGTGGCGGGGTGGAAGCCGACGGCGTGGTTGCTGCTCGCGAACACGACGCGGCCGACGCCGGCGCGGCGGGCGGCCTCGAACACCGTGTACGTGCCGTGGATGTTCGTCTCGAGGATGGTCTGCCAGTCCGCCTCGCCGCTCTGGCCGCCGAGGTGGACGACGGCGGTCACGTCCGCGCAGGCCGCGACGAGCGCGTTGAGGTCGGTGACCGACGCCGTGACGACCTCCACGTCGGGGCCGTCCGGGGGCGTGACCACGTCGAGCAGGCGCAGGGTGCGGCCGGGGCGGGCGAGGCGGGTGCGCAGGTAGCCGCCGATCCGGCCCGCGGCACCGGTGACGAGGACGCGCTCGGTCATGGGGTCACCCTGGCCGTCCCGCGGCCGGACGGCGAGGTGGAGGAACCGTTCGGCTCCGGGCTCCGTCCAAGTCGAGGAACGGCGCCGTACGAGGCGCCCGACGAGGGGCACGGACATGCAACCACGAGTACCGCTGTCGGCGGCGGTGGCGCCCGCGCGGGAGACGCACCGCGAGGCGATCGATGCTTTCGTCGCGTGGAGCACGGCGTTCGGGAGGCCGGCGGATCCGGACATCGCGGCGCTGATCCACGCCGCTCAGGACCGTGAGGGGGAGCGGGACGGGTGGGACCGGGCCGGCTTCTTCGCGTTCTACGGCCGCCGCATCGGGAACTGGTGTGCGATCGCCGGTTGCGAGTACCCGTTCGAGGAGATCCCGGAGACCCTCTGGCTGTGGCTCCACCACCGGGATCTGTCGGGTGGCTGGGGCCCTGGCGACGAGCCGCTCCACGACCTGCTCAAGGTCCTGTACTGCTACGGCAACATCGGGTTCGACGGGCGCCGACAGCCGGACGGGGAGCGCACCCGCCGTCTCGTTCCCTGCGAGTGCTTCGTCTCTCGTCGCTACCCCCTGCCCGACGGGCCGCCGCCGACGGTCGACGACCTCGACCGCGAACTGGAGGAGGAGCTGGGCCGGGTCCCCCGGCGACACGGATCGGCCCGGTCGGGGTGACCTCCGCCCGCGGGATCGGCGGCTGTCGGGGGTGTGGGTTAGCGTTCTCGGTGTTCGAACACGTGTTCGAGGAGGGCGCTATGGGTGGTGCGTCGTCGGTGCTCGACGGGCAGGGTTCCCCGCTGCGGCGGTGGGCCGATCTCGGGGTGGTGCGGGCCTCGGAGCTACCGGCCCGGCGCGCGGGGCGTGGCGCGGCGGCTCCGGCGTCCGTCCCCGCGGGGGAGCCGGTCGTGGCGCCCGCCGAGCCGGTCCCGGAGGAGCCCCGCGCTGATCCCCGCGCTGATCCCGAGGCCGCCCGGGTCCTGCCCGTCGCCGCCCCGCTGGTGGATCTCCTGCCCGACGGGGGGCTGCGGCGCGGGTCGACGGTGGCGGTGTGCGGGTCGACGTCGCTGCTGCTCGCGCTGCTGGCCGAGGCGTCGGGGGGCGGGTCGTGGTGCGCGCTGGTGGGGTTCGCCGACCTGGGGATCCAGGCCGCGGCCGAGGCGGGGCTCGACCTGTCCCGCACGGCGCTGGTGCCCCGTCCCGGCCCCCGCCCGGCGGCGGTGGTGGCGTCGCTGGTCGACGGGGTGGACGTGGTCGTGCTCGACACCACGCTGCCCGGCGTCCGCTGGGGGGCGGGCGACCGGCAGCGGCTCGGGGCCCGGGTCCGTCAGCGGGGTGCGGTGCTGGTGCCGGTCGGGGCGCCGGGCACGTGGCCGGGGGCCGAGGTCGAGCTGCGGGCCGAGGGCAGCGCGTGGGCCGGGCTCGGGGGTGACGGCGCGGGCCGCCTGCGCTCGCGGCGGGTCCGTGCGCGGTGCGCCGCCCGCGGCCGCCCCGGCGAGCGGGACGTGCCGCTGCTGCTGCCGGGGCCGGCCGGGACGTGCGTGCCGGACGGGGAGCTGCCGGTGGGGGCGCCGCTGACGGGTCCGCCCCGGCCGGTGGGAGAGCCGGTGGCGGAGCCGGGGGGAGAGCCGGTGGCGGAGCCGGGGTTCCGGGAGGCGCCGCGGCACATCGGGGTGGCGGGGTGAGCGCGCCGGCGCGGGTCCTGGCGCTGTGGTGTCCTGACTGGCCGGTGGTGGCCGGCGCGGCCGAGGCGGGGCTGCCGCCCGCGCGCCCGGCGGCGGTGCTGGCGTCGCACCGGGTGGTGGCGTGCTCGGCGACGGCGCGGGCGCAGGGCGTGCGCCGGGGGCTGCGCCGGCGCGAGGCCCAGGCGCGCTGTCCGGACCTCGCGGTGCTGGCCCGCGATCCCGAGCGCGACGCCCGGTGCTTCGAGCCGGTCGCGGCGGCGGTCGAGGAGCTCACGCCCGGGGTGGAGGTGGTCCGTCCGGGGCTGGTGGCGCTGTCGGCGCGGGGGCCCGCCCGCTACTTCGGGGGCGAGGAGGTCATCGCCGAGCGCCTGGTCGACCACGTCGCGGGACGCACCCGCACCGAGTGCCAGGTGGGCATCGCCGACGGGCTGTTCGCCGCCGGGCTCGCCGCGCGCCGGTCGCTGCTCGTGCCGCCCGGGGAGAGTCCGGGGTTCCTCGCGCCCCTGCCGGTCACCGAGCTGGAGCTCGAGCCGGGCGTCGAGCCCGACACCGCCGGCGCGGACGACGACGCGAGCGCCACGCGCGCGGAGCTCATCGGCCTGCTGCGCCGGCTCGGGCTCACCACGCTGGGCGCCTTCGCCGACCTGTCGGCCACCGACGTGGCCTCGCGCTTCGACGCG
Source organism: Actinomycetospora sp. C-140 (assembly GCF_054796175.1). Classification (NCBI taxonomy): domain Bacteria; kingdom Bacillati; phylum Actinomycetota; class Actinomycetes; order Pseudonocardiales; family Pseudonocardiaceae; genus Actinomycetospora; species Actinomycetospora sp. C-140. The sequence goes on from NZ_JBTWNF010000018.1 coordinate 64,509, forward strand.
GCCGCCGTCCGGGCCCACCGGCTGGCCCGCGGGCTCGACGAGCGCCCGCCCTCGCGGCGCCGCATCCCCGACGAGCTCACCGTCGAGCTGCCGCTCGATCCCCCGGTCGACCGTGTCGACGCCGCCGCCTTCGCCGCCCGGTCGCTGTCCGAGCGGCTGCACGAGGCCCTGGGCCGCGCGGGGCTGGCGTGCACGCGGCTGGGGGTGCAGGCCCGCACGACGGCCGGCGACGAGCTCGCCCGGGTGTGGCGCTGCGCCGAGCCGCTGACCCCGAACGGCACCGCCGACCGCGTGCGCTGGCAGCTCGAGGGCTGGCTCTCGCGCCGCCGCGGTGACAGCAGCGGCGACGGGGGGCTCACCGTGCTGCGGCTGGTGCCCGAGGAGGTCGTCGAGGCGGGGCGGCTGCAGCTCGGGCTGTGGGGCGAGGTCGGGGTGGCCGACGAGCGGGCGGGGCGGGCGCTGGTGCGCGTGCAGGGGCTGCTCGGGCCCGAGGAGGTGCTCACGGGGGTGCCCGGCGGCGGGCGCGGTCCGGGGGAGCGGATCCGGCTGGTGCCGTGGGGCGACGAGCGGGTGCCCGCGGTCGACCCGGAGGCGCCCTGGCCCGGCACGCTCCCCGCGCCCTCGCCGGCGCGGGTGCCGCCCGAGCCCCTGCCCGCCCGGGTGCTCGACGCCGGCGGCGCCCCGGTGCGCCGGGCGTCCCGCGGGCAGCTGTCGGCGTCGCCCGCCCACGTGGCGCTCGGCACCGACCCGGCCGCGCCCACCGCCCCGGTCCGCGCCTGGGGCGGTCCCTGGCCCGATCCGGGCCGCTGGTGGGACCCCCGCGCCGTGGCCGGCGGTGGCGTGCGCATCCAGGTGGTGTGCAGCACCGACGCCGACGAGATCGCCGCCGGCCGCGTCCCCGAGGCCGACCCGGCCGCCGACCTCGCCCCCGACCCGGTCGCCTCCGGCGCCGACGCGGTCGGCCGGGCCCTGCTGCTGGTCCACCGCGACGGCGCCTGGGCGGTGGAGGGGATCTACGACTGATCGGTCGACGTCGCGGTCGCGCTGGGCGTCGATCCACTTGCCCGCGATCGCGTGTGTGTCCGACGAGGCCCGGGCCGCTCGGAGATCACGAGCACCGGGTGCGCGCGATCGCGACCCGTCACGTACGACGCCCTGATCGCGATCCGGCGCCCTGGCACCGGCGAGATCGCTCCCGGGGATCGTCGGCCGCGGCGTGCCCTCGGGCGGCGCGCTGGCGCCGGCAAGATCGCTCCCGGGGATCGTCGGCCGCGGCGTGCCCTCGGGCGGCGCGCTGGCGCCGGCAAGATCGCTCCAGGTGCTCCTCTCACCCGATGTCATCGGGTGAGAGGAGCACCCGGGCGGATCACGAGTGGCAGCGCGGCCCCTTGGGCGGCGCGCGGCACCGGCATGCCGGAGGTGCCGTCCGATCCTGGGCACCGCGCCGGTCGCGGGACTCGGGGGGCGGCCACGCGGCGCGCCGAGCGACCCGCTCCGCCGGTCCCGAGGGCCGCGGGCCGCCGGTCCCGACGGCGTGCCCGCTGTCGGACCCGTCGTCTATCGTGTCGAACACGTGTTCGATCGATGGAGGCGCGGATGGGCTGGGGCAACCCGCCGGTGAGCTGGTCGGAGATGGAGCGCCTGCTCTCGGGGCGCCCGTCCGACGGGCCCAGTCTGCAGGGGCGGGGCAACGGGACGCGCGACGCGATCCAGGGTCGTGGGGGGCGCGCGGGCCGGGAGAGCGAGCCGCACGAGGGCCACGTCGGTCCCTGGCCCCCGGAGTCGGACGTCCCCGACGACTTCGTCCGCGACCCTCTGGCGTTCGACGACGGCGACCGTGTCGACGGCCCGGGCCGGATCCGGGCGCCGCGCGAGGAGCACTTCCCCGGCGACGGGGGCGACAGCCCGGCGTGGAGCCGGCAACGCACGCCGTACCGGCCGCCGCGCGGGACGAGCACGCGGAGCGCGGCCGTCCCCTACGCCGAGCTGCACACGCACTCCAACTTCAGCTTCCTCGACGGCGCGTCGCACCCGGAGGAGCTGGTCGAGGAGGCGGCGCGGCTGGGGCTCGAGGCCATCGCGCTGACCGACCACGACGGCATGTACGGGGTGGTGCGCTTCGCCGAGGCGGCGCAGGAGCTGGGGGTCCCGACGGTCTACGGCGCCGAGCTCTCGCTGGGGCTGTCCGCGCCGCAGAACGGTGTGCCCGACCCCGAGGGCGACCACCTGCTGGTCCTGGCCCGCGACCCCGACGGCTACCGGGCGATCTCACGGGCGATCACCGAGGGCCAGATGCACACCCACGGGGAGAAGGGGCGCCCGGTGTACGACCCGGAGCGGGTCGCGTCGACGCTCGGCGGGCACGTCCAGGTGCTCACGGGATGCCGCAAGGGATCGGTCCGCCGGGCGCTCGCCGCCGGCGGTGCCGACGCGGCGGCCCGCGAGATCGAGCGGCTGGTCGCGCTGTTCGGGGCGGAGAACGTCGCGGTCGAGCTCACCGACCAGGGCGTGCCCGACGACACCGAGCGCAACGCCGCGCTGGCCGAGCTGGCCGCGCGCGCCGACCGCGGGCGGGGCCTGCGCACGGTGGCGACCACGGGGGCGCACTACGCGACGCCCGACCGCGCCCGGCTCGCGGCCGCGCTGGCGGCGGTGCGGGCGCGGCGCAGCCTCGACGACGCCGAGGGCTGGCTGCCGCCGGGCCCGGCGCACCTGCGGTCGGGGGCGGAGATGGCCGCGCGCTTCACCCGTCACCCGCAGGCCGTCGCCCACGCCGCGACCCTGGGGCGCGAGTGCGCGTTCTCCCTCGAGCTGCTCGCGCCCGAGCTGCCGCCGTTCGCGGTGCCCGAGGGCGAGACCGAGGCGAGCTGGCTGCGCCGGCTGACCTGGATGGGGGCGGGGGTGCGCTACGGCGACCGGCTGCGCTCGCCGCGGGCGTTCGAGGTGATCGACCACGAGCTGGACGTCATCGAGCGGCAGGGCTTCCCGGGCTACTTCCTCATCGTCGCCGACATCGTGCAGTACTGCACCGACCACGACATCTACTGCCAGGGCCGCGGGTCGGCGGCCAACTCGGCGGTCTGCTTCGCGCTGGGCATCACCCACGTCGACGCGGTGGAGATGGGCCTGCTGTTCGAGCGCTTCCTCTCCCCGGAGCGCGACGGCTATCCCGACATCGACCTCGACATCGAGTCCGACCGCCGCGAGGAGGCCATCCAGTACGTCTACGCCCGCTACGGACGCGACCGCGCCGCCCAGGTCGCCAACGTCATCACCTACCGGCCGCGCTCGGCGGTGCGCGACGCGGCCCGCGCGCTCGGGTTCTCGCAGGGCCAGCAGGACGCCTGGAGCAAGCAGATCGACCGGTGGGGTCCAGGCGCCGAGCTCGCGGGGCAGGTGCCGGAGATGCCCGCCGCGGTGGCATCGCTCGCCGAGCAGATCGCGGGCTTCCCCCGCCACCTGGGCATCCACTCCGGCGGCATGGTCATCTGCGACCGCCCGGTCGACCAGGTGGTGCCCGTGGAGTGGGGGCGGATGCCGGGGCGCAGCGTCATCCAGTGGGACAAGGACGACGCGGCCGCGGTCGGGCTGGTCAAGATCGACCTGCTGGGGCTGGGCATGCTCTCGGTGCTGCACTACGCGGCCGACCTCGTGGCCGCGCACCACGACGTCCGCGTGAAGCTGCACGAGCTGCAGGCCACCGACCCCGCGGTGTTCGCCATGCTCGCCGAGGGCGACTCGGTGGGCGTGTTCCAGGTCGAGTCCCGGGCGCAGATGGCGACGCTGCCGCGGCTGCGGCCCCGCAAGTTCTACGACCTGGTCGTCGAGGTCGCCCTCATCCGCCCCGGGCCGATCCAGGGCGGGTCGGTGCACCCCTACATCCGCCGGCGCAACGAGCTGGAGCGCGTCGTCTACGACCACCCGCTCTGCGAGCCGGCGCTGGCGAAGACCCTGGGGGTGCCGCTGTTCCAGGAGCAGCTCATGCAGCTCGCGGTCGACGTCGCCGGCTTCTCCGCCGCCGAGGCCGACGAGCTGCGCCGGGCGCTGTCGGCCAAGCGCTCCAGCGAGCGGATCGAGCGGATGCGCGAGCGCTTCTACGAGGGGATGGCGGCCAACGGGATCACCGGCGACCTCGCGGACACGATCTTCAGCAAGACCAAGGCGTTCGCCAACTTCGGCTTCCCGGAGAGCCACTCGATCAGCTTCGCGTCGCTGGTCTACGTCAGCGCCTGGTACAAGCTCTACTACCCGGCCGCCTTCTGCGCGGCGCTGCTGCGGGCCCAGCCGATGGGCTTCTACTCGCCCCAGTCGCTCACCGCGGACGCCCGCCGCCACGGGGTGGTGGTGCTGGGGCCCGACGTCGCGGTCGCCGCCGACACCCCGGGGCTCGAGCCGCATCCCGAGAGCACCGGCGGGGTCGCCGTCCGGCTCGGCCTCGCCGGGGTGCGGGGACTGGGCGACGAGGTGGCCGCCCGGATCGTGGCCTGCCGGGAGGGGACGCAGGACGGCGACGCCGGCGGTCCCTACCGCGACGTCGCCGACCTCGCCCGCCGCGCCGCGCTGACCACCGCGCAGGTCGAGGCGCTCGCGACGGCCGGGGCGTTGCGCTGCTTCGGGCTCGACCGCCGCGAGGCGCTGTGGGCGGCCGGTGCGGCGGCGGCCGGGGTCGGCGTGGTGCGCGACGGCGTGCGGCACGAGCGCCTGCCCGACACCGCCGTCGGTCTCGAGGCCCCGGCCCTGCCGGGCATGAGCGCGGTCGAGCTCACCGTCGCCGACGTCTGGGCCACCGGTCTGACCCCCGACAGCCATCCGGTGACCCACCTGCGCGCGGCCCTCGACGAGCGCGGGGCGTACTCGGTGGCCGGGGTCGCCCGCGTGCCCGAGGGCGAGCGGATCGAGGTCGGCGGGGTGGTCACCCACCGCCAGCGGCCCGCGACCGCCGGCGGCACGACGTTCCTCAACCTCGAGGACGAGACCGGCATGCTCAACGTCGTCTGCTCGGAGGGGCTCTGGGCCCGGCACCGGGTGGTGGCGCGCACCAGCGCCGCGCTCGTCATCCGTGGCCGTGTCGAGCGGGCCCACGACGCCCCGAGCGTGGTCAACCTCGTCGCCGACCGCGTCGAGCGCCTCGAGCTCCGGGTGCCGTCGAGCTCCCGGGACTTCCGGTGACGGCACGAAGGGCGCCCCCGCTGCGGTGCGACGCAGCGGGGACGCCCCTCGCTCCCTGCCGGAGGTGGATCAGCCGCCGATGATCGGCTTGCCCATCGGCATCGCCTTGCCGCCCGCCGCCTGGCCCATGGCGTCGACGAACAGGTAGACGCCCACGAGCGCGAAGGCGAACACGACGATGCCGCCGATCGCGAGCAGGCCGGTCGAGCCGCTCGCCGTGCCCAGCAGCACGAGCAGCAGGGCGGCGTCGACCAGCACGAACAGCAGCGTGAAGATCGACGGCAGGCGCAGCGACGCCAGCGTGAGCACCACGATGCCGATCAGCCACGTGAGCAGGAAGGTCTCCTGCGCCGCAGTGGCCGCCCCCTCGACGGTCGCGTCCCCGAACCAGTTGTGGCCGAGACCGAGCACGAGGAGCGGGAAGCTGATCCAGAAGGCGCCGAAGATGCCGAAGATGGCGGCGACAGGACCCTGGCCGAGGCGTGCGGCCCAGATGCAGGCGATCAGCTGGCCGATGCCGTTCGAGGCGAACAGGATCGGCACCATGCCGATGGCGGCGTTGTCCGACGAGCCCGTGAACCCGATGAGGTACAGACCGAGTGCCACGGACCCGATGACGAACGTCGGGACGCCGACCAGCGCCGGATTGGCGGCCGCTGCTGCTGCGGCTGCCTCGTCGGCACTGGTGTCGGGTGCCGCATGGGCTGCGCCGGACTGCTCGTCGATCGTGGTCATTCCCACTCCTTCGTGAAACGTCCGCGGTGGCGTAGGGACCCGTTGCGCACCACCGTTCGGCCAGGTGGCAGCACCACGGGTACCCCGCGTGTACGACGAGTGTGAGGTGAGACACGCCCCGTGCGCACCGGGCCAGTCGGAGGGGGTCGGGCGGGTTCGTCACCCATCCGTCCGCACCGTGAACCGGTTCAGGGCATGCTGCGGTCCATGAGGGCGGGGCGGGGGAGCCGGGATCTGGTGTATGCGGCCGGCCGCGGCGTGGTCGGGGGCGCCGTCGGCACCGGGGCGATGAGCCTCGCGGCGCACGTCCGGCGCCGGCGCTACGCCCGGCGGCACGGCATCGCGACCACCGACGTCACCGCGATCCTCGACTACGACGACAGCGAGCACGTCGTCATCGCCGCGTCGACCCTGCTGCGCCGCGTCATCGGGTGGGCGCCGCGTTCCGAGCGCGGACGCACGACGCTCTTCTGGCTCGTGCACTGGGGCTACGGCTCGGTGGTCGGGGTCGGGCACGTCGCCCTGCAGAGGGTGCGCGGCGAGCCCGCGGCCGGGCTGCTGTTCCTCGCCGGGTGCCAGGCGATGGCGCTCGGGCTCTTCCCGGTGCTCGGCGACACCCCGCCGCCGTGGCGCTGGCGGCGCGACCTGCTCACGACCAGCGTCGCGCAGCACGCGATCTACGCCGGCGGCGTGGTCGCGGCGAACACCGCGACGGCACGGCTCGGGCGCCCTCCGCGGTGAGCGCCCCGGAGGCCCGTCCCGGCACCGCCACGGACGCGACGCGTCGCGCGCACGTCGTGGTGTGCGGGCTCGAGGGGCTCGGGCTGCGGGTGGTCGAGCAGCTCGTCGCCGCCGGCCAGGAGGTGGTGGTCGTCGACGACACCGCCCCGGCCCGCACCCACCGGGCCGCGAGCGCTCTCGGCGCGACGGTGGTCGAGCGCGACGCCACCGAGGCCGGCGCGCTCGAGGCCGCCGGGCTGGACACCGCGTCGGCGGTCGTCTGCGCCGAGCCCGACGACCTCCGGGCGCTGCGCCTGGCGCTCGTGGTGCGCGAGCGGCGCGACGACGTCCGCGTCGTGACCGCGCTCGCCACGGCGGCGGTCGGCCGTGCGGTGGCGGGCGGGCCCGGCCCGGACACGGTGCTCGACGTCGCCGCCCTGGCCACGCCGACGGTGGTCGAGGCGTGCCTGCAGAGCCCGGTGCACGAGCTCGACGTCGGCGGGCACCGGTTCCTCTCCGCGTCGACGACCGCGCCCCGGGCCGGGACGCTCCGCACCTTGTACGGGGACCTCGTGCCGCTCGCGGTGACGCCCCGGGAGGCCGAGCACGACGACACCGCCACCGCCGTCTGCCCGAGCCGCGACCGCGCCGTCGCGCCCGGCGACCGGGTCGCGCTGCTGGGCACGCCCGCGGAGCTGGCCGCCGCGGGCATCGCGACGGACGGGCCCGCGCCGGAGCGCCGCGTGACGCGCCGCGGCGGCGGCTGGGATCCGGAGGCGCGACGGGCGGGTCACGGCCGCCTGCGCCGGGGCGCGGCCGCCCTCGTCCAGCTCGTCCGCGAGGCCGACCGAGGGCTCGGCTGGGCACTCGTCGCGCTGCTCGGGCTGATCGTGGTGTCGACCGTGGTGCTCAGCCTGGGCTACGACGACCCGGGCATGTCACCGGTCGACGCGCTCTACTTCACCGTCGAGTCGGTGGCCACGGTCGGCTTCGGCGACTACAGCTTCGCCGAGCAGGCGCTCTGGCTGCGGCTGTGGGCGGTGTTCCTCATGCTCGCCGGCGTCGTCGCCACGGCGATCCCCATCGCCTTCTTCACCGACATGCTCATCAGCAGGCGCCTCGCCGAGACCGCCGGGCGCCGCCGGGCGTCGGGGGCGCGCGGCCACGTCGTGCTCATCGGGCTCGGGGCCGTCGGGGTCGCCGTGCTGGAGGCGTTGCGCGAGCGCGACCGCGAAGTGGTGGTCGTCGAGCGCGACGCGAGCAACCGCTTCCTCGACCGGGCCCGCGCGGCCGGGGCGCCCGTGGTCTTCGGCGACGCGACCGACGCCGGCATCCTGCGCGCCGCCCGGGTGCCGCACGCCGCCGCGGTCGCCGTGGTGACCAGCGACGACATGGCCAACGTCGAGACCGGGCTCGCGGTGCGGGAGACGCTCGGCGAGCGCTGGAGCGCGGTGCCGGTGGTGCTGCGGATCCTCGACCGCGAGCTCGCGCGCACCGCCGCCGACCGCTTCGACTTCCGCTTCGTCCGTTCGGTCGCGGAGCTCGCCGCCCCGTGGTTCGTCGGCGGCGCCCTCGGTCTGGCGGTCCTCGGCACGTTCCCGGTGCACGGGCGGGCGTTCCTGCTCGGACGCCTGACCGTCGCGCCCGGCAGCGGCCTCGACGGCCTCGTGCTGCACGAGCTCGCCGCCCGCACCCGCGTCGTCGCACTGCACCGCGCCGGCTCGGCCGTGCTCGAGCACCCGCCCCGCCGCGACACCCGGCTCGCCGCCGGCGACGAGGCGTTCCTCGTGGGGCCGTACTCCGAGCTGCTCGACGTCCTGCGCCGCCACACCGGCCGCTGAGTCGCCCGGTCGGTGCCGGGCGTCCAGGCATCCGGGCGTTGCAGCGAACGTGGCGTTCGCTGCTTCTATGCGCACGAAATAACCGTTCGCTGCGGGGCGGAGGGCGCTGCGGGGCGGAGGGCGCTGCGGACCGGACGGCGCGCGGGCGGGGCGCGCGTTAGGTTCCCCGGACCGTGGCCCCACCCCGCTCGCGCACCGCCCTCGGCCTGGCCGGCGCGTTCGTCACCGGCGCGTTCATCGTCGGGCAGGCCCGGGTCAACGCGGAGCTCGGCACCGAGCTCGGGAACGGCGTGGTCGCCGCGGTCATCTCGTTCGGTCTCGGGCTGACGCTGCTGCTCGTGCTCCTCGCCCTCGTGCCGGCGGGCCGGCGGGGGTTGCGGCGGGTCGGGGCGGCGCGGCGCCGGGGGACGCTGCGGCCCTGGCAGCTGCTCGGCGGGCTGGGCGGCGCCCTGTTGGTCGCCGGGCAGGGGTTGACCGCCCACCTCCTCGGCACTGCGCTCTTCACCATCGCCGTCGTCGCGGGCCAGTCCAGTGGCGGTCTCGTCGTCGACCGCGCCGGGCTCGGGCCCGCCGGGCCGCAGGCGACGACACCGCCCCGCCTCGTCGGCGCCGCGCTCATGCTCGGGGCGGTCGTGCTGTCGGTGGCGCCGTCGGTGAGCACCGACGCCCCGGTGGCGCTGGCGCTGCTCCCGCTCGCCGCCGGTGTCGCCGTCGCCACGCAGCAGGCGCTCAACGGGCGGGTCGCCGCCGCCGCGGGCGGGTCCGACGCCGACGGGCACGACTCCGTCGTCGCCTCGGTGCTCCCGGCCGCGATGGTCAACTTCGTGGTGGGGCTCGTCGCGCTCGTCGTGGCCGGGATCGTCGCGGTGCTCCTGGTCGGGCCGCCGAACCCGCCGCCGAGCGCCTGGTACCTCTACCTCGGCGGGCCCTTCGGCGCGATCTTCATCGGGCTCGGCGCGTGGGTCGTCGGCCAGATCGGCGTGCTGCTGCTCTCGCTGGGTGCTGTCGCGGGCCAGATCGTCTGCGCGCTCGTGCTCGACCTCGTCCTGCCCTCCGCGGCCGGGACGCCCGGGCTCACCACGGTGCTCGGGGCCGTGCTCACGCTCGTCGCGGCGGGCATCGCGTCGGCGCCGTGGCCGCTGCGGCGTCGGGTGACAGGGGACCCACGGCCCGACCTGCCATCATGAGGTCGTGACCGCGACCAAGCTGGACGGGAAGGCCACCCTCGCCGCGATCCTCGAGGACCTGCGGGTGCGGGTGGACAAGCTCACGGCGGCGGGCCGCACCCCGGGGCTGGGGACGGTGCTCGTCGGCGACGACCCCGGGTCGCACTCCTACGTGAAGGCGAAGCACAACGACTGCGCCAAGGTCGGGATCGACTCCATCCGCCGCGACCTGCCCGCCGACGCCACCCAGGCCGACGTCGAGGCCGCGATCGACGAGCTCAACGCCGACCCGGCGTGCACCGGGTACATCGTCCAGCTCCCGCTGCCGAAGGGGCTCGACTCCGGCGCGGTGCTCGAACGCATCGACCCGGACAAGGACGCCGACGGCCTGCACCCCACCAACCTCGGGCGGCTCGTGCTCCAGGAGCCCGGCCCGCTGCCGTGCACCCCGCGCGGGGTGGTCGAGCTGCTGCGCCGCTACGACGTGCCGCTGAACGGCGCGAAGGTCACCGTCCTGGGCCGCGGCGTGACGGTGGGCCGGCCGCTGGGCCTGCTGCTGACCCTCCGCTCGGTCAACGCCACGGTCACCCTGTGCCACACGGGCACCAAGGACGTCGCCGCCGAGCTGCGCGCCGCCGACGTGATCGTCGCCGCGGCGGGCGTGCCCGGGCTGGTCACGCCCGACATGGTCAAGCCCGGCGCCGCCGTGCTCGACGTCGGCATCACCCGCGGGGAGCACGGCCTGGTCGGTGACGTCGCGCCCGAGGTCGCCGAGGTCGCCTCGTACCTCGCCCCCGTCCCGGGTGGGGTCGGGCCGATGACGCGCGGGATGCTGCTCACCAATGTCGTCGAGCGCGCGGAGCGCAGTGCCGGATGACCCTCGGATGACCAGCGTGACCCCCCGGTCGACACCGCCGGGCCCGCCGGAACCGCCACCGGGACCCCGAGCGGTCCCGGGGCAGGGGCAGGTCCCGGGCCAGGTGCCGGACCAGGCCGCGGGTCAGGCCGGTCGCGCTGCCCCGGTGCCGGACCAGGCCGCGGGACGGGCGGGTCAGGCGGCTCCGGTGCCGGACCAGGCCGCGGGTCGCGGGGGCCAGGCGGCTCCGCTGCTGAGCCAGGCAGCGCCACGTCCCCCCGCGCCTTCCGCGCCCCCGCCGCTGCGTCCGGTGCCCGCGCCGCCGCCCCCGCCCGACGAGAGCCCCACCGAGATGCTGCCGGCGGGGCACGGGCGCCATGCCCGCCCGGCGCGGACGCCGGAGGAGAAGCGCGCCGAGTGGCGGCGCAAGGTGCGCGCGCACGTGCCGTTCCTCGCGGTGATGGTCGTCGTCGCCATCGGGTTCACGCGGATCGGGATGCAGCACTGGCGCGAGGGGACCACCGAGCTGGGCGTCGCGCTCCTGATGGCGGGGGCGCTGCGCGCGAGCCTGACCCGCACCGCGGCCGGTCTGCTCGCGGTGCGCAGCCGGCGCGTCGACATCGTCACCTACGTCCTGTTCGGGCTCGTGGTCGTGGCCGTCTCCCTGACCATCACCGGGGGACCGCTCGCCTACCGGTGACCCCATCGGTGACGCCCGGCACCAGGGCGGTTCCTCGGGCGTCGTCGCCGCGGGGCCGTTGATAGCGTGCGAGCAGGTCAGCAGGCGCCGACGGACGCGCCGCATGAGGAGGTCTCCCGAGTCGTGGCGAAGATCAAGGTAGAGGGCACCGTCGTCGAGCTCGACGGTGACGAGATGACGCGGATCATCTGGCAGTTCATCAAGGACAAGCTGATCCACCCGTACCTCGACATCGACCTCGAGTACTACGACCTGGGCATCGAGAAGCGCGACGAGACCGACGACCAGGTCACCGTCGACGCCGCGAACGCCATCAAGCGCCACGGCGTGGGCGTGAAGTGCGCGACGATCACGCCGGACGAGGCGCGGGTCGAGGAGTTCGGGCTCAAGCGGATGTACCGCTCGCCCAACGGGACGATCCGCAACATCCTCGGCGGCACGATCTTCCGCGAGCCGATCGTCTGCTCGAACATCCCGCGCTACGTCCCGCACTGGACCAAGCCGATCGTCGTCGGACGTCACGCCCACGGCGACCAGTACCTGGCGCAGGACTTCAAGGTCCCCGGGCCCGGCACCGTCACCATCAGCTACACGCCCGACGGCGAGGGCGAGCCGATGGAGTTCCAGGTCGCGAAGTTCCCCGAGGAGGGGGGCGTCGCGCTGGGCATGTACAACTTCAAGAACTCGATCGTCGACTTCGCCCGCGCCTCGCTGCGCTACGGGCTGGACCGGAACTACCCGGTCTACATGTCGACCAAGAACACCATCCTCAAGGCGTACGACGGCATGTTCCGCGACACCTTCGAGGAGATCTTCGAGTCGGAGTTCAAGGCCGACTTCGAGAAGGCCGGCCTGACCTACGAGCACCGCCTCATCGACGACATGGTCGCCGCGGCGCTCAAGTGGGAGGGCGGCTACGTCTGGGCGTGCAAGAACTACGACGGTGACGTCGAGTCCGACGTCGTCGCCCAGGGCTTCGGCTCGCTCGGCCTCATGACGTCGGTGCTCATGACGCCCGACGGCACCGTCGAGGCCGAGGCGGCCCACGGCACGGTCACCCGGCACTTCCGCCAGCACCAGCAGGGCAAGGAGACGTCGACCAACCCGATCGCGTCGATCTTCGCCTGGAGCCGCGGTCTCGCCCAGCGCGGGCGCCTCGACGGCAACGACGCCCTGGTCGACTTCGCGCAGAAGCTCGAGGACGTCTGCGTCAAGACCGTCGAGGACGGCAAGATGACCAAGGACCTGGCGCTGCTGATCGGCAAGGACGCGCCGTACCTCAACACCCAGGACTTCCTGGACGCCATCGACGAGGGCCTCGCGAAGGCCGTCGCGAGCTAGCACCACCCAGCGCAGGGCCCCGTCCGATCCGCTCGGGCGGGGCCCTGCGTCGTGCGGGCGCGGCGTACACCCGCGGGCCGGCGGGCACCCCGACGCGATCACACGCCGCATCCCGCCGGAGGACCCCGATCGCTGACAGACTCGCGACCATGGACGAGGCCCCGGCGTCGCGCGACATCGCTCGCGGCCTGACGCCGTCGCGCGGGCACCTCATCGGCGAGGGCCTCGCGTGGACGGCGCGCTGGAGCCTGCGCTTCCTGCTCGTCGCCGCGGCGGTGACGGTCGTCGGGTTCCTCGTCGTCGCCCTCTGGGACGTCGTGTTCCCGGTGTTCCTCGGCCTGGTGATCGCGACGGTGGTCGAGCCGCCGGTGACGTGGCTGCGCAACCGGCGGGTGCCCGGCGTGCTGGCGACCGCACTCGTCCTCCTGCTGGGCCTGGCGGCCCTCGGCGGGATCGTCGCGCTGATCGCCCCGTCCGTGGCGGGCCAGGCACCGCTGATCGCGCAGGGCGCCGTGGGCGGCGTCCAGCAGGTGCAGGGCTGGCTGCAGGGGCCGCCGTTCAACCTCGGCGCGAGCCAGATCGGCCAGTACATCCAGGCCGCGACCCAGCGCATCCAGGAGAGCGCCGGGCAGATCGCGACCGGCGTGCTCACCGGGCTGACCACGGTCGCCAACAGCGTCGTCAACGGTGTGCTCGCGCTGGTGCTCGCGTTCCTGTTCGTCAAGGACGGCCCGAAGTTCCTGCCCTGGCTGCACCGCTTCGCAGGTCCCACGTCGGGCGACCACCTCGCTGAGGTCGGGGCCCGCAGCTGGCTGCGTCTCGGCGGCTTCATCCGCAGCCAGGCGCTCATCGGTTTCGTCGACGCCGTGTTCATCGGCGTCGGCCTGGTGGTCTTCGGGGTGCCGCTGGCGCTGCCGCTCGCCGTGCTGACGTTCTTCGGCGCGTTCATCCCGATCGTCGGCGCGCTCGTCGCCGGCGCCCTGTCGGTGCTCATCGCGCTCGTGGTGAAGGGCGTCGGCACCGCGATCGGCGTGCTGATCCTCATCCTCGTGGTGCAGCAGGTGGAGGGGAACCTGCTCCAGCCGCTGGTCCAGGGCCGGGGCCTCGGGCTCAACTCGGCGATCGTCATCCTCGCGGTGACGGCCGGCACGAGCCTGGCCGGCATCGCCGGCGCGTTCCTCGCGGTGCCCGTGGCGGCCGTGATCGCCGAGATCCTGCGCTACTTCGGGGAGCAGATCGACCTGCGGACCGGCGCGCAGGACGAACCCAGCGAGGACGCCGTGGCCACGATGCAGGACGACGAGACCGCGGAGGACGACGGCGACACGGACACCGCGGACGGGACGGGCACCTCCGGCGCCTCCGGCACCTCGGCGTCCACCCCCGGGGCCGCGGCGGGCGGGTGACGACCCGGGAGGAACCCTCCCGTCACCGCGCGGCAACATCGGTCGCCTCTACTGATTGCCCGCGACCGTCATCAGGAGGTGCGCTCGTGATCGAGCGCCTGTCGACCCACGTGCTGGACATCGCCACCGGCCGCCCGGCGGCCGGGATCCCGGCGGTGCTGCGGACCGACGACGGGGCCGTGGTGGGCTCCGGCACCACCGACGACGACGGCCGCATCGGCGCGCTCAACGACGAGGCGTTCGGGCCCGGGGACGTGACGCTGACCCTCGACGTCGAGGAGTACGTCACCCGGACCCACGGCACGGTGTTCCACCCGCGGATCACCGTGCACGTCCGGCTGGACGGCGGGCGGGCGCACTACCACCTGCCCGTGCTCGCCGGACCCTTCTCCCACACGACCTACCTGGGGAGCTGATCGCGGAGTGGGCATCGTCCTGGGCACCAACCAGTACGGGAAGGCCGAGGTGCGTCTGGTCCACGTGGACCGCTCGACACCGCGGCACGTCATCAAGGACCTCAACGTCACCAGCCAGCTCTTCGGCGACTTCACCGCGACGCACACCACCGGCGCCAACGACGCCGTGATCGCGACCGACACCCAGAAGAACACCGTCTACGCGCTCGCCCGCACCGGCGGCGTCGGGGCGATCGAGGAGTTCGCGCTGCGGATGGCGCGGAACTTCGTCGACAAGTACGACCAGGTCACCGGCGCGCGCCAGGAGATCGAGGAGTACTCGTGGGGGCGGATCGAGACGTCCGACGGCGGCGCGCACGACCACGCCTTCGTGCGCTCGGGCACCGAGACCCGCACCGTCGTGGTCACCGCGCGGGGCGGGGCGGAGACCGTGATCTCGGGGCTGACCGACCTCGTCGTGCTCAAGAGCACCGGCAGCGAGTTCTGGGGCTTCCCCGACGTCGAGTACACCTCGCTGGTCGAGACCACCGACCGCATCCTCGCCACCGCGGTGTCCGCGCGCTGGCGGTACGTCGGCGTCGACGTCGACTGGGACGCGTCGTTCGCGGCGGTCCGCCAGACGATGCTCGACTTCTTCGCCGGCACCCACAGCTACTCGATGCAGCAGACGCTGTACGCGATGGGCCAGGGCGTGCTCGAGGCGCACCCGGAGATCGCCGAGATCCGGTTCTCGATGCCGAACAAGCACCACTTCCTCGTCGACCTGTCCGCCTGGGGCCTCGAGAACCCCAACGAGGTCTGGTACGCCGCCGACCGGCCCTACGGGCTGATCGAGGCCCAGGTGACCCGCGACGACGTCCCCGCCGACGACGCCGCCTGGGCGGGGATCGCCGGCTTCTGCTGAGAGGCTCGCGAGGTGTTGTCAGCCTGGCGTCCACGCTGACGCTCAACATGAGGAAATCCACCACGATCACGAAGCGCCCGGCCGACGGTGCTCGTCGGCCGGGCGCGGGCGTGCGGTGTCAGCGGCGCAGCAGCGTCCGGCGCGGGTGGCGGACGAGCTGAGCGGTCTCGTGGCGGCGCACGTAGGCGACGACGGCGACGAGCACGAGGACGGCGGCGGGGAAGACGGCCATCGCGACGCCCATCGTGGCGACCGTGGTGATCGTGGCGCCGACCATCAGCGCCACGCACCCGGTGGCGGCGAGCCCGGCCAGGCGCGGGATCAGCAGCCCGACCACGGCGGCGAGCTCGAGCACGCCGATCGCGACGATGCCCGCCGGACCGATCCCCATCATCGCGAAACCGGCGACGACGGTGGGGTCGAGCGTGACCTTGCCGCTCGCGGCCATCACGTAGGTCGCGGCGAGCACGACCTGCAGGGCGGCGAGGGCGACGCGTGCCGCGCGGGGACGGCTGATCGACGGGGTGGAGGTCAGGGTCGCGGTGGTCATCTCGGTCTCCTCGGGCGGTGCTCAACCTGTTGGTTTGCTACTAGAACAGGACTAGATGATGCTGTCAAGGGATGGCTGGGAGAGACCGCCCCGGCGGGACCCCGCCGCTGCTCTAGGGTCGGCGCCGATGGATGTCGATCTCGCCGACCTGGTGGTCCGGGCCCGCCGCGCGGTACTGCCGACCGGGGTCGCGCCCGCGGCCGTGGCGGTCCGCGACGGCCGGATCGTCGCGGTCGTCGACCCCGAGGACGCGCCGGACGCGGCGCGGGTCGTCGATCTCGCCGCCGACGAGGTGCTGCTGCCCGGCCTCGTCGACTGCCACGTGCACGTCGACGAGCCCGGTCGGACGCACTGGGAGGGTTTCGCGACGGCGACGGCGGCCGCCGCTGCCGGCGGCGTCACCGCGCTCGTCGACATGCCGCTGAACAGCGTCCCGCCGACGGTGACGCGCGCGGCCCTCGCGGCCAAGCGCGCGGCCGCGGCGCGTCGCGTCGCCGTCGACGTCGCCTTCTGGGGCGGCGCGGTCCCGCTGCGCGACGGGGAGCCGGATCCGGCCGGCCGCGTGGACCCGGACGCGATGGCGGAGCTGGTCGACGACGGCGTCGCCGGGTTCAAGTGCTTCCTCACCGACTCCGGTGTGCCGGAGTTCCCGCCCGTGGGTGCCGACGACCTCGCGCTCGCCGCGCGCACCTGCGCCGAGCTGGACGTGCCGCTCGTCGTGCACGCCGAGGACGACGGCGTCCTCGCGGCCTCCCCGACCGCGTCGGCGGACTACGCCGGGTTCCTCGCGTCCCGCCCGCCCGATGCCGAGGTCGCCGCGGTCCGCCGGCTCGCCGACCTCGCGGCGTCCACCGGCGCGCGCATCCACGTCCTGCACGTGTCCGCGGCCGAGGCGGCGCGGGTCGTCGCCGACTCGGACCTCACCGGCGAGACCTGCCCGCACTACCTGTCCCTCACGGCCGAGGCCCTCGCGAGCACCGCCGGGAAGTGCTGCCCGCCGGTCCGCGACGAGGCCAACCGCGAGGCGTTGTGGGCGGCGCTGGCCGACGGCGCGCTCGGGCTCGTCGTGTCCGACCACTCGCCCTGCCCGCCCGAGCTGAAGGCCGGCGGGTTCGACGACGCCTGGGGCGGGGTGTCGTCGCTGGAGCTGGGGCTGCGGCTCGTGTGGACCGGCGCCGCCGCCCGCGGGCTCGGACTCGTCGACGTCGTGTCCTGGATGTCCGCCGCGCCCGCGGCCCTGGCCGGCCTGACGACCAAGGGCGCGCTCGCCGTCGGCCGCGACGCCGACCTCGTCGCCTTCGCCCCCGACGCCACCGCCGTCGTCGACCCGGCCCGGCTGCACCACCGCCACCCCGTCAGCCCCTACGGCGGCCGGGAGGTGCGCGGGGAGGTCCGTCGCGCGTGGCTGCGCGGCGCCGCGCCGGGCGCCGGACACCTGCTGACCCCGACCACCAGGGAGCGTGCGTGAGCCTCGTCGACCTCGCGGTCCGTGCCGTCGGCGGCGGGGTGGTGGCCGCCAGTGACGAGACCTTCGCCGAGAAGGAGAACCTCGTCCGCACCGCGGCACCCACCCACGCCGCGCACACCTTCGGGCACAAGGGCCAGATCTACGACGGGTGGGAGACGCGCCGGCGCCGCGACGACCGCGGTCCCGACGGCGACGACTGGGCCGTCGTGCGGCTCGGCGTGCCGGGGCTCGTGCACGCCGTCGTCGTCGACACCGCGTTCTTCGACGGCAACCACCCGGTGTCGGGCCGTGTCGAGACGGCGTGGATCGAGGGCCACCCGTCGCCCGACGAGGCGGCCGCGGGTCCGTGGACGCCGTTGTGCGCAGGGCCGCTGTCCGGGAGCAGCGAGCACCGCTGGGAGGCCGACGGACCCCGCGCCGCCACCCACGTCCGGCTCGTCATCCACCCCGACGGCGGCGTCGCGCGGCTGCGGGTGCTCGGCGAGGTGCTGCCGGACGTGCGGCGGTGGCGTTCGCTGGGTGTCGACCTCGCCGCGCTCGCGAACGGCGGCCGGGTGCTCGACGCGTCCGACCGCCACTACTCGCCGCCGGAGAACCTGCTGCTCCCCGGCTCGGCGGCGCACATGGGCGAGGGGTGGGAGACCCGCCGCCGCCGCGACGACGGCCTCGACTGGGTCGACGTCCGGCTCGGCGCGGCGGGGCGGGTGCACCAGGTCGTCGTCGACACCACCCACTTCGTCGGCAACGCGCCGGGCAGCGTGCGGCTGGTCGGCCCGGACGGCGCCGAGCTGCTGCCCGCCACGCCGCTGCAGCCCGACACCGAGCACTGGTTCGGCGCGCCCGAGGGCCTGGACACCGGGCTGCTCGTCGACCGTGTCCGCGTCGAGGTCCGTCCCGACGGCGGGTTCGCGCGGCTACGGCTGTTCGGGCGGCCGACGGCCGACGCGGTGGCCGCGGCCGGGACGCGACGGTTCGACGTGCTGCCCGGCCCGGTGGCCGAGGCGGTCCTGCGCGGCTGCTGCGCCGCGCCCCGGTGGGCCGCCGACCTGGTGGCGAAGCGTCCCTTCGACGACGTCGACGCGCTGGTCGCCGCGGCCGTCGCGGGCGTCGCCACGCTCGACGACGACGACCTGCGCGCGGCGCTCGCGGTGCACGCGCGGATCGGCGAGCGTGGCGAACCCGAGCAGGCCGGGGTGCTGGAGCGGGACCGGGAGGCCCTGGCCGCCGGCAACCGCGCCTACGAGGAGCGCTTCGGCCACGTCTACCTCGTACGGGCGTCGGGACGCAGCGGCGCGGACATGCTGGCGCTGCTGCACGAGCGCCTCGAGCACGACGCGGCCACCGAGGCCGAGGTCGTGCGCCACCAGCTCGCGGAGATCACCGAACTGCGGCTGCGGGACCTGTGGGTGCCGTGAGCGCTCCCCTCGACCGTCTGGTCGCGGACGCCGACGCGGCGTTGGGCGGCGTCGACGCGGTCCTGGCCTCCGACGAGGCCCGCCGCGCCGCCGCGGCCGCGCGGGGTCCGGAGCCGGTCCACGTCTGCTACGTGCCCGCCGACCGGGTGTCCGCGGCGACGGCGCAGCAATGGGGGTCCTCGGCGCTGGACGCTCTGGACACCTGGTCGGGGCTGGTGGGCGACGTGGGCGAGGACCTGCCGGCGGTGCTCCCGCGGGTGCGCCGCGTCCTCGGGTCCTGCCCCGTCGCCGACCTGCGCGCCGACCTCGAGGACGGCTACGGCCACCGCGGCGACGACGTCGAGGACGCGGACGCCGCCCGCGCCGGCGCGGCGGTGGCGGCGGTGCTCGCCGGCGAGCGCGCACCGTGGCGGGCCGGGCCGCGCGTGAAGTCGATGGAGGCGGCGACCCGGCGGCGCGGCCTGCGGTCCTGGGCGCTGTTCCTCGACGCCTTCCTCGGCGCGGGCGGCGACCCGGCCCGGCTGCGGGTGACGCTGCCGAAGGTGTCGGCGCCCGAGCAGGTGGCCGCGTTCGTGGCTTTCTGCGCGTCGGTGGAGGCCTCTCGTGGTCTCGGCCCGATCCCCGTGGAGATCCAGGTGGAGACGCCCCGGGCGCTGCTCTCCGGGGTGACGTCCCTGATCGACGCCGCGGGCGGGCGCTGCGCGGGCCTGCACTACGGCACCTACGACTACTCGGCGGCCCTGGGCGTCGCGCCGGACCAGCAGCGCGCCGACCACCCCGCGGCCGAGCACGCCAAGGCGGTCCTGCAGGTGGCGGGCGCCGCGCTCGGCGTGCCGGTGTGCGACGGGTCGAGCGCGCTGCTGCCGGTGGGGTCCGCGTCCGAGGTCCTGGCGGCGTGGCGGGCCCAGGCGCGCATCGTGCGCCGCGCGCTGGAGCTCGGCATCGGTCAGGGCTGGGACATGCACCCCGGCAACGTCCCGATCCGCCTGGCCGTCGTCCACGCCGTGCACCGCGCCAGCGCCCCCCGCGCCGTGGAACGCCTGCGCGCCTACCGCGAGGGCGCCGCCTCGGGCGTCCTCGACGAACCGGCGACCGAACGGGCCCTCGTGGCCTTCCTGCGCCGCGGCCTCGCCTGCGGCGCCCTGGACGCCGACGAGGTGTCGGGGCTGGCGTGATGTGTCAGCGAAGTGCCGTCACTGACGCTCAGCGTCCGTATCGGTACTTCGATCACGACGGAGTCAGGGCGAGCTCGTACGACTGCCCGAGCGTCTCCACGCCGAAGTCGGCGTGGCTCTCCTCGCCGGTCAGCGTGAACCCGGCCTCGAGATAGAGCCGGCGGGCCGCGGCGAGCGGCTCGTTGGTCCACAGCACCATGCGCCGGTAGCCGGCGTCGCGGGCGAAGTCGACGCACGTCGTCACGAGACGCCGCCCGACGCCGTGGCCGCGAGCCTCGGGGTCGACGAGCAGGAGACGCAGCTGGGCCGTCGCGTCGTCGCGCTCGACGCACAGCACGCTGCCGACGCGCACGCCGTCGAGCTCCGCGATCCACCCCGCGTCTCGACCGGGGCGGGCCTGCGTCGCGTAGGCCGCCACGATCGGCGCCGTCACCGCGTCGATGGCCCACCCGTACTCGGCGGCGTAGCGCTCGCCGTGCGCCATGAGCACCCAGCCGAGATCGCCCGGCGCGCCCAGCTCGCGGATCGTGACCTCACCCATGCCGACCTCCTCACTGAAACGACTGTTTCAGTGAAGCACACTGAGCGGGTGGATTTCCTGACGCCTGACGTCAGCGTGGACGCCAGGCTGACAACACGGTGACCCAGCAGACCGGTTCCGCGCGGCAGCAGGAGCTGCTCGACGCGGCGTACGGCTGGGTCCTCGAGCACGGGTGGGCCGGCATGAGCCTGCGCCCGCTGGCCGAGGCGATCGGCTCGAGCCCGCGGGTCCTGCTCTACCTGTTCGGCAGCAAGGACGGGCTCGTGCGCGCGCTGCTCGCTCGCAGTCGGGACGACCAGCTCGCCGTGCTCGACGCGCTCGGTGGCGCGGCGGACCTCCCGACGGTCGGAGCGCGGGTGTGGGCCTGGCTCGCCGCCGAGGAGCACCGCGCGCTGCTGCGGCTGTGGCTCGAGGCGTACACGCGCTCCGTCGGGGACGCCGACCACGGGCCCTGGGCGGGGTTCGCGGCGCAGACCGTCGCCGACTGGGACGCCCTGCTCGCCGAGCACCAGACGCTCGACCGCCCTGCCGAGCGTGCCCTGCTCCTCGCCGTGCTGCGCGGGGCGCTCCTCGACCTCCTCGCGACCGGCGACAAGCCCCGTCTCGACGCCGCCGTCGCCGCGCACCTCGACACCATGTGACGTCGCGGTGACGACTGGCGGCGAGGGCTTCTCGGCGCCCGCCAGGCTCCTTAGCGTCCGATCATGACCGATGCGCAGCCCGTCGACCTGCTCGTCCGGGGCGCGACGCTCGTGGCGACGTGCGACGACGCGGGCACCGAGCTCGCCGGGGGCTGGGTGGCCGTGCGCGGCGGCGTGGTCACCGAGGTCGGCACCGGGCCGGTGCCGGCGGCGGCCGACGTCCTCGACGCCTCCGGCTGCCTCGTGACGCCGGGCCTGGTCAACACCCACCACCACCTCTACCAGAACCTCACCCGGTGCCTGGTCACCGACGGGACGCTCTTCGAGTGGCTCACCGGGCTCTACCCGGTGTGGGCCGGGCTGGACGAGGAGGCCGCGTACCTCGCCGCGCGGGTCGGGCTGGCCGAGCTCGCGCTCTCGGGGTGCACGACGTCCACCGACCACCTCTACGTCGCCCCGCGCGGCGCCGGGGACCTGTGGGCGGCGGAGATCCGGGCCGCGGGGGAGGTCGGGCTGCGCTTCCACCCGACGCGCGGCTCGATGACCCGCTCGGTGAAGGACGGCGGCCTGCCGCCGGACTCGGTGGTGCAGGACGACGACGAGGTGCTCGCCGACTCCGAACGCCTCGTCGTCGCGTTCCACGACCCGTCGCCGCAGGCGATGGTCCGCGTCGCGCTGGCACCGTGCTCGCCGTTCAGCGTCACCCCGGAGCTGATGACGGCGACCGCCGAGCTCGCCGAGCGCCTCGACGTCCGCCTGCACACCCACCTCGCCGAGGACGCCGACGAGGACACCTACTGCCTCGAGACCTTCGGGCGCCGCCCGATCGACCAGTTCGAGGAGGTCGGCTGGCTGACCGGCCGGTCGTGGGTCGCGCACTGCCTCTTCCCCGACGACGGCGAGATCGCCCGGCTCGGCGCCGCGGGGGTCGGCGTCGCGCACTGCCCGTCCTCGAACTCCGTGCTCGGGAACGCGCGGATCTGCCCGGTGACCGACTTCCGCGCGGCCGGCAGCCCGGTCGGTCTCGGCGTCGACGGATCCTCGTCCAACGACGCGGGCTCGCTGTGGATCGAGGCGCGCCACGCGATGATGCTGGGCCGGGTGCGGGGTGGGCCGACGGGGATGTCGGCGCGCCAGGTGCTGACGATGGCCACCCGCGACGGTGCCCGCTGCCTCGGTCGCGACGGGGAGATCGGCGCGCTCGTCCCCGGCGCCGCCGCTGACCTCGCGGTCTGGCCGCAGACCGGGATCGCGTTCTCCGGCGCGCTCGCCGACCCCGTCAGCGCCTGGCTGCGCTGCGGGCCCACGGCCGCCCGGCACACGGTCGTGGCCGGGCGGGCGGTGGTCCGCGACGGTGCGCTCGTGCACGCCGACACCGAGGAGATCGTCAGCCGGCACCACGTCGCGGCGACCCGCCTCCAGAGCCGCTGAGCGCCCGTGCGAGCTGGCGGATTTCCTGACGTTGAGCATCAGCGTGGACGCCAGGCTGACACCTCCCTGCACCTCAGTCGGGGTCGGAGCGGTCGCCCGTCCCGGCGCCGGTCACCGCGCCGTGCTCGACGGCCGTCTCCAGCGCCCCCTGGCGGCGCGGCAGGTGCGGGAGCCAGTGGTTGAACAGCAGGTTCAGCAGGAAGACGACGATGACCGTCGAGGTGATGCTCGAGCCGAAGATGACCTGGAAGTCCGGAGGGAAGTGCTGGTAGAAGTCCGGCTGGATGGTCGGGATCAGGCCGATCGAGAACGACACGGCGATGATCAGCAGGTTGTGGTTGTCCGGGCCGCCGAAGCGCACCTTGTGCAGCGTCTGGATGCCGACCGCGGTCACCATCGCGAACATCACCGTCGCCGCGCCGCCGACCACCGGCCCGGGCAGGGCGGCGACGACCGCGCCGACCTTCGGCACGAGGCCGAGGATCACCAGCCCGATGCCGCAGACCGTCACCACCCACCGGCTGCGCACGTTCGTCATCGAGATCAGCCCGACGTTCTCGGCGTAGGCGGTGTCGGGGAACGAGTTCATGAACCCGGCGAGGAACGCCGAGAGCCCGTCGACGGCGAGACCGCGGGCGAGGTCGTTCGGGCTGAGGTCACGCCCGACCATCTCGCCGACCGCGAGCATGTCGGCGGTCGACTCGACGTAGGTCACCAGCATGACGATGCACATCGAGATGATCGCCGCGGCCGCGAACTTCGGGGGTCCGAAGTGGAACGGGGCGGCGATGCCGAACCAGCCGCTGGTGGCGACGTCGGAGAAGTCCACGAGGCCCATCGGGATCGCGACGATCGTGCCGATGACGATCGCGAGCAGCACCGAGGTCTGCCCGATGAAGCCGCGGAAGAAGCGCGCGATCACGACGATGAGCAGCACGACCACCGCGGCTAGCACGATGTGCGAGATCTGCCCGGAGTCCGGGTTGGTCATCATCGCGACCTCGCCGTCTGCGTCCAGGAACGGCTGTCCCTGCGCGTTCAGCACCGGGATCTCGGCGGTGAACGTCGACGTCTTGTCGCCCGCGATGAGGCCGATGTTCGCGCCGATCAGCGACAGCCCGATCATCGCGATGACGGTGCCCGTCACCAGCGGCGGGAAGAACCGGATGATCATCGAGAAGGGCTTGGCGATGATCAGCGCGAAGATCCCCGAGATGATCATCGCGCCGTAGACGTAGGGCAGCCCGTCCCGCCCGCCGTACGCGTTGGCGATGATGATCATCGGGTTGAGCACGGTGAACGTCGCGCCGGCGACCACCGGCAGCCGCACGCCGAGAATCTTGCTGATCCCGACCGACTGGATGATCGAGGCGATCCCGCAGACGAGCAGGTCGGCGCTGACGAGGATCGCGATGTCGGCCTCGTCGAGCCCGACCGCCGGGCCGACGATCAGCGGTACCGCGATGGCGCCCGCGTACATGATGAACAGGTGCTGCAGGCCCAGGACGAGCAGGCGCGGCAGGGGCAGCACCTCGTCGACGGGGTGGACGGTCTTCTCGGACGGCGCTTCGGTCGTGCTCACGGTCACCATCCCGGTCACGGAGGCGGAGTCGATCGCGGTCGATCGCTCCCGACCGTGACCCGACGGCGTGACGCCCACGCAACCGTGTGGTGCCGCCTGCTTGACGGGGGCGGGCACACGCGCAGGAACGCGACGAACCGGGCGCGCGGCGGGGCCACGGGCGGCTACGTTCGGTACCGGTCGCCAGCGCACGCCGGCCGTCACCGCTCCCGATCACGGACGAGAGGCGTGCCCATGAGCGACGACGCCACCTGGCTGTCCCACGCGATCGACCTCGCGTCGACGAACGTCGCCGAGGGCGGCGGGCCGTTCGGCGCGGTCGTCGTCGCCGACGGGGTCGTGCTCGCTCGCGGGCAGAACCGCGTCACCCGCGACCTCGACCCGACCGCGCACGCGGAGGTCGTCGCGATCCGCGACGCGTGCCGGGTCCGCGGCGACTTCTCGCTCGCCGGCGCCACGCTCTACGCGTCGTGCGAGCCGTGCCCGCTGTGCGTGTCCGCCGCGCTGTGGGCACGTGTCGACCGCGTCGTCTACGCCGCCGACCGCCACGACGCGGCGCGCGGCGGGTTCGACGACCGTGAGTTCTACGAGCTGTTCGACCGCGACCGCGCCACGTGGGCGACACCCGTCGAGACCCTCGACCTGCCGACGCGGGCCCACCCTTTCGAGGCCTGGCTGGCGAAGTCCGACCGCGTGGCCTACTGAGTCACGACATGGACCTCCTCACCGTCGAGGCCCTCGAGCGCCCCGCCGACGACGCGGCGCTGCGGGCCCGCGTCGCCGCGATGCCGGACGCGTCGCCCGCCGGCGCCCTGCTCGCCGGCGGGACGTGGCTCTTCTCCGTGCCCCAGCCCCACCTGCGCACGCTGGTCGACCTCACGACGCTGTCCTGGCCGGCGGTGACCACGACGCCCGAGCGGGTCACGGTCGCCGCGACGGCCACGATCGCGCAGCTGGTGGAGCAGGTCCCGCACCCGCTCGTGCAGGGGTGCGCCGAGGCGCTGGTCGGCTCGCACAAGGTGTGGAACGTGGCCACCGTCGGCGGCAACATCGCCCTCGCCCTGCCCGCCGGCCCGATGACCACGCTCGCGGTGACCCTCGACGCGACCGCCGTCGTCTGGCCGGCCGCGGGCGGGGAGACGCGGCTGCCCGTCGCCGACCTCGTCGTCGGGGCGCAGCAGACCCTGCTCGGGCCCGGGGACGTGCTGCGGGCGGTGGAGCTGCCGTCGTCCGCGCTGCGGGCGCGCACCGCCCTGCGCAAGGCCTCCCTCGCACCGCTCGGGCGCTCGGCGGTGCTGCTCGGCGGGCGGGTCGACGACGGTGTCGACGGCGGGGGCGCGGTCACCCTCGCCGTCACCGCCGCCCGTGCCCGGCCCGCGGTGCTGCGGTTCCCCGCGTTCCCGGGCGTCGCCGAGCTCGACGCCGCCGTGCTCGGGCTCGAGGCGGACGGGCCCTGGTACGACGACCCGCACGGCACCCCGGCCTGGCGGCGCGCGATGACCCGCCGCCTCGCGCGGGAGATCGTCGAGGAGCTCGCGTGAAGGTCAACGGCGAGCCGGTCGACGCCGTCGCGCGCCCCGGGCAGTGCCTGCGCACGCTGCTGCGCGAGACCGGGCACGTCGAGGTCAAGAAGGGCTGCGACGCCGGCGACTGCGGCGCGTGCTCGGTGCTCGTCGACGGCACCCCGGTGCACTCGTGCCTCTACCCGGCCGCGCGCGCCGCCGACGCCGCGGTCACGACCGTCGCGGGTCTGGGCACCCCCGAGGGGCCGCACCCGGTGGCGCGCGCCTTCGCCGAGGCCGCCGGTTTCCAGTGCGGCTTCTGCACGCCGGGCATGATCGTCACGGCCGCGACGCTTCCGCCGGGCACCGACCGGCGGCGGGGCCTGCAGGGCAACCTCTGCCGCTGCACGGGCTACCGCGCGATCGACAGCGCCCTCGACGCCGCGACCACCACGAAGCCCGACGGCCGGATCGGCGAGTCGGTGCGGGCGCCGGCGACCCGGGAGGTCGTGACGGGCTCGGCGCGGTACACGTTCGACGTCCCGGCGCCGCCGGACCTCGCGCACCTCGCGGTGCTGCGCAGCCCGCACGCGCACGCCCGGGTACTGGAGATCGACACCGCGGCGGCCCGCGCCGTCCCCGGCGTCGTCGCCGTGCTGACCGCCGCCGACGTGCCGGACGTCCTGTACTCGACCGCGCGCCATGACGACCGGCTCGACGACCCTGACGACACCCGGATGCTCGACACCGTCGTCCGCTTCCACGGCCAGCGGGTCGCCGCCGTCGTCGGGGAGACCCTCGCGGCGGCCGAGCAGGGCGCGCGCGCGCTGGAGGTGCGCTACGAGGTCCTCACCCCGGTGCTGGACGCCGAGACCGCCCGGACCTCGGCGGCGATCCACGGCGACAAGGCGCCGGAGAGCCGGATCGCGGATCCCTCCCACAACGTCGTCGCCGCGCTGCACGACGGCGTCGGTGACGTCGCCGCGGGCGTGGCGGAGGCGCGGGCGGCCGGCGGGGCCGTCGTCTCCGGCACCTGGCACACCGGGCGCGTGGCCCCCACGTCGCTCGAGACGCACGGGTGCCGCGGTGAGCTCGACGCGTCCGGGCGGCTCGTCGTGCGCACGTCGAGCCAGGTGCCGTTCCTGGTGCGCGACGAGCTGGCCCGGCTGCTGGACCTGCCGCGCGAGCGGGTGCGGGTGAGCACCGGCCGGGTCGGCGGCGGGTTCGGCTCGAAGCAGGAGATGCTCACCGAGGACCTCGTCGGCCTCGCCGTCCTGCGGACCGGGCGACCGGTGCAGTGGGAGCTCACCCGGACCGAGTCGCTGACGGCGACCCCGATGCGGCACCCGATGCGGGTTGCGGTCACCGCGGCCGGCCGCGCCGACGGCTCGTTGACGGCGTTGGCGATCGACGTCCTGTCCGACGCCGGGGCCTACGGCAACCACTCGCCGGGCGTGATGTTCCACGGCTGCCACGAGTCGATGGCGCTCTACCGGTGCGCGAACAAGCGCGTGGACGCCGAGGCCGTCTACACCACGACCCCGCCGTCCGGGGCGTTCCGCGGGTACGGGCTGGGCCAGGTCCAGTTCGCGATCGAGTCGGCGCTCGACGACCTCGCCCGCGCGCTGGGACTGGACCCGTTCGAGCTGCGCCGCCGGTGCGTCGTGCGTCCGGGCGAGCCGTTCGTCGCGTCGCACGATCCCGGCGAGCACCCCGACGACCTGGAGTTCGGGTCCGACGGGCTGATCGAGTGCCTCGACCTCGCGGAGGCCGCGGTCGCACGTGACGGTGACGCGCCGCCGCCGGGGGAGCACTGGCGGGTGGGGACGGGGGCGGCCGCGAGCATGATCGCGACGATCCCGCCGCGCGGGCACCACGCCGAGGCCTCGGCGGCGCTCGCGCCCGACGGGACCTACCGGCTGCGCACGGGCACCGCGGAGTTCGGCAACGGCAGCGCGACCACCCACGCCCAGATCGCGGCGACGACCCTGGGGTGCCGCCTGGACCAGGTGCGGGCCGTCGCCGGCGACACCGACGCGGTCGGCGTCGACACCGGGGCGTTCGGGTCGACGGGCACCGTCGTCGCCGGGACGGCGGTGGCGCGGGCGGCGGCCGGTCTCGCCTCGCGGCTGCTGGGGGCGGCGGCCGCGCGGCTCGGCGTGGACGTCGAGGCGTGCACGCTCGGGGCCGAGGGGGTGGCGGCGTCGGGGTCGTCCGTGGGCCTGACGGAGCTCGCCGCCCTGGTCGGCGGGGAGCCCTCGGTGGGTCGGCACGACGGCACCCCGCGGTCGGTCGCGTTCAACGTGCACGCGGTGCGCGTCGCGGTGGACGTCCACTCGGGCGAGGTGCGCATCCTGCGCTCGGTGCAGGTGGCCGACGCCGGCGTCGTCGTCAACCCGCAGCAGTGCCGCGCGCAGGTCGAGGGCGGCGTCGCGCAGGCGATCGGCACGGCGCTCCACGAGGAGATCCGGCTCGACGACGCCGGCCGCGTCGTCACCCGCGTCCTGCGCGACTACCACCTGCCGCAGTACGCCGACGTGCCGCGCACCGAGGTGTTCTTCGCGGACACGTCGGACCCGCACGGCCCGTTCGGGGCGAAGTCGATGAGCGAGTCGCCCTACAACCCCGTCGCCCCGGCGCTGGCGAACGCGATCCGCGACGCCACCGGCGTCCGCCCCTACCGCCTCCCCATGACCCGCGACCGCCTCTGGGCGGCGTTCGGCGCACCGGAGATCGGCGAGGGCGGCTGAGGCCCGGGGTCGTTCGAGCGATGCGGCTTTCCTGGCCCTATCGGCGTGCTGTGTTGGATTGCCAGGATCGCCACATTCTCGGGGCGCCGACACGCCGGGGCGTGTCAGCGTGGCGGCCACGCTGACACTCAACGTCAGGAAATCCACCCGCTCGCGTTCTAGGCCGTCGGAGTGAGCATCTTCCCGACAACGGTGACGGAACGTGACACTGTCGCCCGTGACGACCGTTCGTGCCGAGACCGGCCCGCCCTGGATGCGACGTTTCGTGGTCCTCCTGGTCGGGCTGCCGCTCGTGGCGGTGTTCGTGGTGATCGTCGCGGTCGTGCTGGGCAGCCACGGCCCCTCCGGCGGCGGCGTGGTCCGGGCCTACACCGCGGCGGAGCTCGACCGCGAGGTCGCCACGCAGCTGACGATGACGTGCGCGAGCGGCACCGACCCGATCTGCCGGTCCCTGCGCCGGGCCGACGCGGCGGGCGGGGGGTTCGGGTACGGGCCGGTCGAGATGCCGACCGCCCGGTGCCGGAGCGGGGTGTCCGAGGCGGCGCCGAGCACGACATGCCTCGTCTACAGCGGGCGCGGCCGCCCGGTCGGACCCGTCGACGTCACCCTCGTCGTCACGTCCGGCACCGGCGACCGGGCTCGGGACGGGCGTCCGATGTCGTTCCTGCAGATCAGCTGACGAGCCCGACGCCGGCCGCGACGAGCGTCGCCAGCCCCAGCACGAGGAAAGCGGCCGGGAAGCCGCCGAGCACCGCTGCCACGGCGACGCCGCCGGCCGGTGCGAGGGCCACGGCGAGGGTCACCGGGGCGGAGAAGACGCCGTTGATCCGCCCGAACGCGCGGGTGCCCCAGCGGTCGGAGACCGTCGACGCCTGGAGGAGCGTGTGCAGTCCGCGCCCGGCGCCCGCGACGACCGCGAGCGCGATGAGCAACGGCGCCGGGCCGGGGACCAGGGCCAGCGCGATGACGCCGGCGGCCCCGAGCACCAGGACCGCCACCAGGCGGGTCCGCGGCGTCGACCGCCGCACCAACGGGACGAACGTCAGGCGCCCGAGCACCTGCCCGGCCCCGGTGAGCCCGAGCGCCAGGGCGGCGAGGCGGAGGTCGAGCCCGCGGCCCTCGAGCAGCGGCACCAGGTTGATGGTCGCGCCGTAGAGCGCGAACGCGCTGAGCGTCATCACGGCCGCGACCACCACGAACCGGGGACTGCGCAGCACCCCGGACGCGTGCTCCCGGTCGGCCGACTCGCGGTCGACGTTCTCGGCAGGGCGCCACGGCGGGGTGAGCGCGAGGGCGTGCAGCGGCACCGTGACGAGCGCGAGCACGACGGCGAGGACCGCGAACGTCCCGCGCCAGCCCAGAGGGCCGACGAGGGCGGCGGTCAGGGGCGCGAACACCGTGCTCGCGAACCCGGCGACGAGCGTCAGCGTCGTCAGCGCACGGACGCGCCGATCGCCGTACCAACCGGTCAGCGCGGCGAACGCCGGCGGGTAGAGCGTCGCGGACTGGCCGATCCCGGCCAGCGCCCACGCCGCGTAGAACAGCGGCAGCGTGGGCGCCGCGGCGACCGCCACGATCCCGAGGACGCCGACGACCGAGCCGGTGGTCATCACGAGCCGCGGTCCGCGACGGTCGATGAGCCGGCCGACGGCGATCCCGGCGCCGGCCGAGACGAGCGCGCCGACCGAGAACGCCCCCGTCGCGACGCCGACCGACCAGCCGGTGTCGGCGCTGATCGACGTCACCAGGACCGGGAACGCGTAGTAGAGGACGCCCCAGCTCACGATCTCGGTGACGCACAGCGCGGCGAGGGCGCGGCTCCGGGCCTCCACGCCGCTCACCCTGGACCAGGTGCGTCCGGCCCGCTCCGTGATCGTGGGTGCTTTCCTGACGGTGAGTGTCAGCGTGGACGCACGGCTGACACCCCGGCCGACCCCGGGACGGGCTGCCGGCGACGACACGGGCGGCGGGCCCGGGCGGCGCGTAGGTTCGGGCGCGTGGTCGTTCCCGCCGATCTCCCCGATCCCGCGGTCCCGCCGCCGGCGCCGGCCGAGCTCCCGGAGCCGGTGGAGCCGACGCGGGCGGAGGTGCGCGCGGCCCTGGCTCGCGCGTCCGACCTGGCCGGGGACCCGCGGGATCCCGACGTCCTCGCCGACGCCACGACCCTGCTCGCCGCGCGCGGCGACGACCTCGACGCGCTCCTCGCGCTGGCCGCGCAACGTCGCGACGAGCACCTCGCCGCCGAGGGGCGCACCGGTGTCGTCACCTACAGCCCCAAGGTCTTCGTCCCGCTCACGCGCCTGTGCCGCGACCGCTGCCACTACTGCACGTTCGCGACGGTGCCGGGCCGCCTGCCGGCCGCCTACCTCGAGCGCGACGAGGTCCTCGACATCGCGCGGGCCGGCGCCGAGCAGGGGTGCACCGAGGTGCTCTTCACCCTCGGCGACCGCCCCGAGGAGCGCTGGTCCGCGGCCCGCGACTGGCTCGGCGCGCGCGGCCTGGCCACCACGCTCGACCACGTGCACGACTCGGCCGAGGCCGTCCTCCACGAGACCGGCCTGCTCCCGCACCTCAACCCCGGCGTCATGGACCTCGTCGAGCTCCAGCGCCTGCGGGCGGTCTCGCCGTCGATGGGCATGATGCTCGAGACGACGGCCACGCGGCTGTGGTCGCGCCCGGGCGGCGCGCACTTCGGGTCGCCGGACAAGGAGCCCGCCCTGCGTCGCCGGGTCGTCGACGACGCCGGGAGCGCGCGGGTGCCGTTCACCTCCGGGATCCTCGTCGGCATCGGCGAGCACCGGGCCGAGCGGGCGCAGTCGCTGCTCGTGCTCGCGGAGTCGGCGCGGCATGGCGGGCACCTGCAGGAGGTCATCGTCCAGAACTTCCGCGCGAAGCCCGACACCGCGATGCGCGGCGAGCCCGACGCCGAGTTCGACGCGTTCGTCGCCGCCGTGGCCGTCGCGCGGCTGATCATGCCACGCGGTGTCAGCGTCCAGGCGCCGCCGAACCTCGCCGGCGACCTCGACGACAGCCAGTCCGCCGCCGACGACCAGGCCCTCCTGCTGCGCGCCGGGATCGACGACTGGGGCGGCGTCTCGCCGGTGACCCCCGACCACGTCAACCCCGAGCGCCCGTGGCCCGGGCTGGACGCCCTGCGGGACGTCACCGCGGCGGCCGGGTTCGCGCTGACCCCGCGGCTGACGATCTACCCGCGCTACGTCCGCGACCCGAACCGGTGGCTGCACCCCGACCTCGTCGACCCGGTCATCGCCCTGGCCGACGAGCGCGGGCTGGCCCGCCCGCGGCAGCCGGCCGCGGCGCGGTGAGCGCGCGCACGCCGCTCGCCCGCGCCGAGGCGGAGCCCGCCGCACTGTCGGACGACGACTACGTCGCGCTGCTCGCCGCCGACGGCGACGAGCTCGAGGCCCTCGCCGAGCTCGCCGACGAGGTGCGCCGCGAGGTCGTCGGCGACCAGCTGACCTTCGTCGCCAACCGCAACCTCGACACCGCCGTCGTCCGCGACCCCGACCACGCCGAGAAGCTCGTCGACGAGGCCTGGGCCCTCGGCGCCACCGAGATCTGCGTGCAGGGCCCGCTCCCGCCCGACGTCGACGACCGTGCCCCGCTCGACCTCGTGGCGCTGATCACCGGGCGCGTGCCGCTACACCTGCACGCGTTCCGTCCCGCCGAGGTCGCCGACGCCGCGGCGCGCCTGCGGATGAGCCCGCGCGCGTTCCTCGTCGCCGCCCGGGACGCCGGGCTCGGATCGGTGCCGGGCACGGCTGCGCGCATCCTCGACGACGGCGTCCGCGCCCTGCTCAGCGGCGGCACCGACATCCCCGCCGCCCGCTGGACCGAGCTCGTCGCCACCGCCCACGAGGTGGGCCTGCGCTCGACGGCGACGATGGTCTACGGGCACGTCGAGACGCCGGCCGAGCAGGTCGCGCACCTGCGCGCGCTCGCGGCGATCCAGGACCGCACCGGCGGGTTCACCGAGTTCATCGCCATGCCGCTGATGCCCGAGGCGCTGCCGCCCGAGCTGCGGCGTGTCGCGGACCGAGCATGTGGCGATCCTGGCGCGGGACGCCAGGAAAGCCGCATTGCTCGCACCGGGACGGTGCCCGACGCGCGGGAGACGCGGGCGCTGCACGCCGTCGCGCGGCTGATGCTCCACGGGCGCATCGACCACGTCCAGGCGGCGTGGCCCAAGCTCGGGCCCGCGCTGACCACCGCCGTCCTGCGCGGGGGCGCCGACGACGCGGGCGGGCTGCTGCTCGACGGGGCGATCGACCCGGCCGCCGGCGCCGAGGCAGGCCGTCAGCTCACGCTCGGCGAGGTCGAGTCGCTCGCCGCCGACCTCGGCCGCACGCCCCGCCAGCGCACGACCCTCTACGGCGATCCGCCCCCCGACCGGATGGCGGTCCTGCGCGGTGCCTCCGGCATGTGAGCACTTCGGAGTGCCAGAGCACGCGAAAGTGCTCACGTGCGCGTAGCGCACCACCCGTACCGTCGAGGGCATGGTCGGGGGCAGCGGAGCAGGCGGCGAGTCGTACTACGACGCCGCGAGCGGGACGCACCACGGTGTCGGGTCACCCCAGGACGGGCGACGCTCGGACGTCGGGGCGCAGATCGACGGCGAGGCCGGGCGGGCGCGGCTGTGGTTCGCGCTGGCGCTCCTGGCGGTCATCCTCGCGCTCGGCGTGATCGCCGTGCTCTGACAGCCCCGACGTCCCGGGCGTAGGTTCGGGTCGTGCCTGATCACGTCGACGTCGACGTCGCGGTGGTCGGCGCCGGGTTCGCCGGGATCGGTCTCGGCGTGCGCCTGGCCCGGCGGCGCCGCGAGTCGTTCGTGCTCCTCGAGCGCGCGCACGGCGTCGGCGGCACGTGGCGCGACAACCGCTACCCCGGCGTGGCCTGCGACGTCCCGTCGCACCTCTACTCGTACTCGTTCCGCCCCAAGCCCGACTGGTCGCGGGTGTTCGCACCCGGACCGGAGATCCACGAGTACCTGCGCGAGTGCGCCCGCGACGAGGGCCTCGACCCCCACCTGCGCCTGGGCACCGAGATGCAGCACGCCCGGTGGGACGGCACGCGGTGGCGGGTCGCGACGTCGGCGGGCACCTACCGGGCGAAGGTCCTGGTCGTGGCCGCGGGGCGCCTGTCCGAGCCCCGCATCCCCGAGATCCCGGGGCTGTCCGACTTCGAGGGTCCGGTCTTCCACTCCGCGCGCTGGGACGGCGCCGCCGAGCTCGCGGGACGGCGCGTGGGGGTGGTCGGCACCGGGGCCTCGGCCGCGCAGATCGCGCCCGCCCTCGCCGGCACCGCGAGCCACCTCGTCGTCTTCCAGCGCACCCCGCCGTGGGTGGTGCCGCGCGGCGACCGCGCGTACTCCGACCACGAGCGCCGCGCCTTCGCCCTCGACCCCACCGCCGAGCGGGCGCTGCGCGAGGAGCTGTTCGACGAGGCCGAGCAGGCGATCGCCGCGCGCCGGCGCGTCCGTCCCGACATCGACCGGCTGCGCGAGCGGGCGCTGGGCCACCTCGCCGCCCAGGTGCCCGACGCCGACCTGCGTGCCCGACTGCGCCCGGACTACGAGATCGGCTGCAAGCGCATCGTCATCTCCGACGACCTCTATCCGGCGCTCGGGCGCGACGACGTGACCCTCGAGCCGAGCGCGCTGGCGCGCGTCGAGAAGTCGACGGCGATCGCGGCGTCCGGCGCCCACCACCCGCTCGACGCGCTCGTGCTCGCGACCGGCTTCTGGACCACGCGGTTGCCGTTCGCCCAGCGCATCGAGGGCCGCCTGGGCCTGCTCGCCGAGCGCTGGGCCGACGGGATGACCGCGCACGCCTCGACCGCGGTGCACGGCTTCCCCAACATGTTCGTGGTCAACGGCCCGAACGCGAGCCTCGGGCACAACTCGGCCGTCTACATGATCGAGACGCAGATCGACCACGTCCTCGGCGCCCTCGACCACCTCGCCGACCGGCCCGGGACCCCGCTGGAGGTCACCGCCGAGGCCGAGGACGCCTACACCCGCGAGATCGACGCGATGAGCGCGGACACGGTGTGGCTGCGCGGCGGGTGCGACAGCTGGTACGTCGACGAGGCGAGCGGCCGGCTCACGCTGCTGTGGCCCGGCACGGCGCGCTCGTTCCGGGCGCGCAACGGGACGTTCGACCCGGGTCCCTACGGCGCCGCCTGACGGTTGACAGCGCGCGTGAACGGCGCGTGATGCCGGGCCACGCGGGGTAGCTAGGTCCCACGCGCGGGTCGCACCGACCCGCGGGACGTCGGGGACCGCGAGAGGACGACGCCGCATGACCAGCGCCGCCAGCACGAACGGCACGGACACCACGTCCGGGCAGGACGAGCCGACGCAGCTCGAGAAGCTCCGGGCCAAGTACCCGTGGCTCGACCACGTCGTGCGGGCGGCGACCCGCTACACCGAGAAGCACGGCGACCACTACGCCGCCGCGATCACCTTCTTCTCGATCCTCGCGCTCGTCCCGCTGATGATGGTCGCGTTCGCCGCGGCCGCGTTCGTGCTGGCGAACAACCAGGCGCTGCTCACCGAGATCCAGAACAGCATCACGGCCGCCGTCCCTCCCGGGCTGGGCGACCTGCTCAACTCCGTCATCGACCAGGCGATCGCGCAGCGCAACGCGGTCGGGATCATCGGTCTGCTCGGTGCCCTGTTCTCCGGGCTCGGATGGATGGGCAACCTGCGCGAGGCGCTCTCCGAGCAGTGGGACCAGCGCGGCGAGCCCCCGTCGATCGTCAGGAAGTACGGCAGCGACCTCATCGCGATGGTCGGGCTCGGACTGGCCTTCGGCCTGTCGTTCGCCGTCACCGCCGTCGCCACCGGCCTGTCGAACACCATCCTCGACTTCCTCGGGCTCGGCGACGCGGGCTGGGCGCACGTCCTGTTCGTCGTCGCCGGCATCGTCATCACGATCGCCGCGAACTGGCTGGTCTTCCTCTGGGTGATCGCCCGCCTGCCCCGGGAGCCGGTGACGTTGCGCTCGGCGGCTCGGGCGGCACTGCTCGCCGCGGTCGGGTTCGTGATCCTCCAGCAGATCATGACCGTCTACATCGGCAGCGTCACCAGCTCGCCCGCCGGGGCGGCGTTCGGGCCGATCATCGGTCTGCTGGTGTTCGCCAACTTCGTCTCGCGCTTCATCCTGTTCGTCACCGCCTGGGCGGCGACGCTGAAGGAGAACGAGCGCGAGGAGCTCCCCGAGCCGGCGCCGGTGATCGTGCGGCCCGCGGTGACGGTCGGGCGTACCCCCGGTCCGCGCGCCGCCGCCGGGCTGCTCGGCGCGGGCGCGATCCTGGGCGTGCTGGGCCTCGGGATGGGGCGGCGGCGCAGCAAGGAGAGCTGACCGCTCACATCGGCCGGTCAGCCCAGCCAGGCGCAGGCCAGGAGGGCGAGCTCGACGTCGAGGCGGTCGGTGTCGGTGCCGCCGACGGGTCGCCCGCGCACCTCGTCGGCGCGCCCCACCCGGTACTTCACGGTGTTGCGGTGCACCTGCAGCCGCCGCGCCGTGGTGGCGAGGCTGCCGCCGGTGGCGAGGAACACCCGCAGCGTCTCGCGCAGGCGCGCCACGGCGGGGTCCTGCTCGGCGAGCGGCCCCAGCACGCGGCGCACCCAGGCCCGCGCGCCGTCGCGGTCGGCGCAGAGCAGCGCCACCGCGCCCACCTCGTCGAAGAGGATCACCGGCGGTGCGCCGGCCCCCGACGCGAGGGCGACCTCCCGGGCCCGCCGGGCCTGGTCGTGGCTCGTCCGGAACCCGTCGAGTCCGCCGGCGGGCGAGCCGACCGCGACGTGCCATCCCGCGCCGTGGCGGGTCACGGCCCGTGTCAGCGTCTCGCCGGACGGGTCGTCGTCGCCGCGCCGCGTCACCCAGACCCAGGCGCTGCCTGCGTCCCAGGGCACGACCAGGGGGCGGCCGACGGCGTCCAGGGCGGCGCCGAGGTCCAGCGCCACCCGCTCGAGCGCCGGGATCCCGGGCTCGGTGGGGTCGTCGACCCACACGACCAGCGCCAGGTGCACCGGCGCGAACCGGTAGGCGAGCGTGGACTCGACGGCCAGGCGCTCGTCGGGGTCGGTGGGCGTGCGCCCGGCGAGGACGTCGCGCACCCGCGCCAGCCGCAGCGCGTGGCGGCCCTGCCGCCAGCGGTCGCGCTCGTCCTCGTACGCGGCGATGACGTGCTGGGTGACGTGGTCGACGTAGTCCATGACGACCAGGACGATCTTCTGGGACGCCGCGACGGCCGCGTCGCCCGGGCGGCGGGTGGCCTCGGCGAACGCCCACTCCATGAGGTGCGACTGGCCGACGCGGTAGGCGCGCACGAGGGCGTTCACGGGCACGTCGCGCTGCGCGAGGCGGCGGGCGTACTCGATCGCCGCCGGGGGCGGCTCCACGTCCCGCGGGGCGAGGCCGTGGCGCAGGACGTGCAAGATCGTCTCGACGTTGCCCTCGACGCTCGCGGCGAGCAGGTCGCGCAGCGCCGGGTCGCCGCGGAGCTCGTCGATGCGGGTGGCGAGCACGTCGGTGATCGAGGCGCTCACCTCGGAGCGCCGCGGCGTCAGCGCGTCCGCGACCTCGGCGACGACGTCCGGGGGGCCGGTCGGCAAGGGGGAGGGCTGGACGACCACCACCCTCGACCACCACCCGAGCGCCCGCGGCCCTCGACGGCCGTTGTCCGACGGTAACCGTCAGGACGGACCGCGACCAGCGTCCGCGACCGACCGGCGGCGCCCGGAGGTCCACACGGCAGAGGCCCGCACAAGTCGGCGGGGGTCGTTCGTCCCCGTCGCACAAGCGCGACCGGTGTGGCCAGGGTCACGCTGCGATGGATACATGTCGCCGACCGACAGGAGCCACCGTGCCCCTCCACCCCGAGGCCAAGACCCTCCTCGACGGGCTCGTCGAGGCGGGCATGCCGCCGATCGAGTGCATGACCGTGCCGCAGGCCCGCCAGGCGTGCGCGGCGTTCGTCGACCTGCAGCCCCCGGTCGAGGACGTCGCGGACGTCAAGGACCGCGCGATCCCGGGGCCGGCCGGCGACATCCCGGTGCGGATCTACACGCCCGCCGGCGACCTGCCCCACGGCGTGCTGCTCTACTTCCACGGCGGCGGCTGGGTCATCGGCGACATCGAGACCGTGGACCGGCCGTGCCGCCAGATCGCGAACGCGGCCGGCGTCACCGTCGTGTCGGTCGACTACCGCCTCGCGCCGGAGCACGTCCAGCCCGCGGCCTTCGACGACTGCTACGCCGCCACCGTCTGGGTCGCCGAGCACGCCGAGGAGCTCGGGGTCGACGCCTCCCGCCTCGCGGTCGGCGGCGACTCGGCCGGGGGCCACCTCGCCGCCGCCGTCAGCCTCGCCGCCCGCGACCGCGGGGGCCCGGCGATCGCGTTCCAGCTGCTGATCTACCCGGTCGTCGACTTCGACTGGACCAGCCCGTCGATCACCGAGAACGGCGAGGGCTACCTGCTCGGGCGCGCCACCATGCAGTGGTTCTGGGCGCACTACCTGGGCGCGACCGACCCGGCCGACGACCCGTACGCCTTCCCGCTGCGGGCCCCGGACCTCTCCGGGCTGCCCCCGGCGTTCGTCGCCTCCGCCGAGTTCGACCCGCTGCGCGACGAGGGCGAGGCCTACGCCCGCCGCCTGCGCGAGGCGGGCAACAGCGTCACCGCCGAGCGCTACGACGGCATGATCCACGGCTTCCTCTGGACGCTCGGCGCCACGCCGTCGGGCGCCCGGGTCGTCGACGACGCCGTCGCGGCGATGCGCCCCGCCCTGAGCCCGAC
This sequence comes from Actinomycetospora sp. C-140, assembly GCF_054796175.1. Taxonomy (NCBI): domain Bacteria; kingdom Bacillati; phylum Actinomycetota; class Actinomycetes; order Pseudonocardiales; family Pseudonocardiaceae; genus Actinomycetospora; species Actinomycetospora sp. C-140. The sequence goes on from NZ_JBTWNF010000018.1 coordinate 102,642, forward strand.
CGTGTCCGCGTGACGGAGGAGGAACCGTGACGATCACCGAGAGCAGCCCCACGACGAGAGCCGGCGGGAGCGGCGACGTCGAGCACGTCGACGTCCTCGTCATCGGCGCCGGCGTCTCCGGCATCGACGCCGGTCACCACCTGCGCGACCGCTTCCCCGACAAGAGCTTCGCCATCCTCGAGAAGATGGAGGGCCGCGGCGGGACGTGGTGGACCCACCGCTTCCCGGGCGCCCGCTCGGACTCCGACCTGTTCACCTACGGCTACGCCCACAAGCCCTGGCGCGGCCCGTCGATCGCCACGTCCGGGGAGATCACGAACTACCTCGACGAGGTCATCGAGGAGGACGACCTCAAGGCGGCGATCCGCTACCGGCACGAGGTGACGGCCGCGAGCTGGTCGTCGGACGAGCAGCAGTGGACCGTCGACGTGCACCGCGGCGACACCGGCGAGGACGTCCGGATGACCTGCGGCTTCCTGTGGATGTGCCAGGGCTACTACAACCACCAGGACCCCTACCGCCCCGAGTGGCCGGGGACGGAGGACTTCCGCGGCGTGATCGCACACCCGCAGACGTGGCCCGAGGACCTCGACTGGACGGGCAAGCGGGTCGTCGTCATCGGCAGCGGGGCGACGGCGGCGACGGTCGTCCCGGCGATGGCCGAGACCGCCGCGCACGTGACGATGCTGCAGCGCACGCCGACGTTCGTGGCGGCGGTGCCGAAGACCCACGAGCTCGCGGTCCAGCTGCGCGCCCTCGACATCCCCGAGGACTGGACCCACGAGATCCTCCGCCGCGCCTACATCGAGCAGTTCAACGAGCTGACCCGGATGTGCCAGGAGACCCCGGACGAGGCGCGGACCTGGCTCCTCGACGAGATGCGGCCGTACCTGCCCGAGGGTTACGACGTCGAGAAGGACTTCAACCCGGGCTACCGCCCGTGGCAGCAGCGCATCGCGGTCGTGCCCGACGGCGACATCTTCACCGCCATCAAGGAGGGTCGGGCGTCGGTGGTCACCGACACCATCGACACCTTCACCGAGACCGGCATCCGGACCTCGTCGGGCCAGGAGCTCGAGGCCGACATCGTCGTCTCGGCCACCGGGTTCAACCTCAGCGCCCTCGGCGACATCCCGTTCACCGTGGACGGCGAGCCCGTCGACGTCTCCCAGCAGGTGACCTGGCGCGGGATCATGATCTCGGGCATCCCGAACATGGCCTACGTCTTCGGCTACTTCCGGCACAGCTGGACGCTGCGGGCCGACCTCGTCAGCGACCTGATCTGCCGCCTGTTCACGACGATGGAGACCCGCGGGGCGCACCAGGTCACCCCGACCCTGCGCGCCGAGGACGCGGACATGGAGATCCGGCCGTGGTCGGACCCGGAGAACTTCAACTCCGGCTACGTCATGCGCAGCCAGCACAAGATGTTCAAGCAGGGTGACCGCGTGCCGTGGACGCACATGCACGAGTACGCCGAGGAGCGGCACACCCTGCCCGCCGCCGACCTGGACGACGGGACCCTGAAGTACAGCTAGCGGTACGCCGACCGCCGGACCTTGCCCGCGTCGTCGCGCAGCGCCTCGGCCGAGCGCCGCCACGCCCGTGGCCGCTTGGCCGAGGACAGCCGCGCGGCGACGTGGGCGTCCAGGTCCGCGTCGGTGACGTCGCCGTCGACCTGGACCACGGCGTGGGGCACCGAGCCGAGATCGTCGTCGGGAGCGGGGACGACGACGGCCGAGACGATCGCCGGGTGCTCGAGGATCGCCGCCTCGACCTCGGCCGGGTACACGTTCTGGCCGCCGACGACGATCATGTCTGTGGCGCGGTCGGCGAGGTAGAGGTAGCCCTCGGCGTCGAAGCTGCCCATGTCGCCGAGGGACTCCCAGCCGCCGGGGCGGCTGCGGGCGTCGGCGCCGAGGTAGCGGTAGGTGGTGACGCCCGGGGCGGGGCGCAGCCAGAGCTCGCCCACCTCCCCGACGTCGCAGCGCCGGGTCCCGTCGGGCGTCCGCGCCTCGATCTCCCCGCCGGTCACACGGCCGACGGAGCCGGGGTGGTCGAGCCACTCCCGGCCGGTGATCGTCGTGCGGGCCTGGGCCTCGGTGGCGGCGTAGCCCTCGAGCACCCGGTCCGGGCCGAGCCAGTCGATGACCGCGCGCTTCACCGCGGGCGGGCACGGCGCGCCGATGTGGAACAGGGTGTGCAGGGCGGGCAGCTCCGGCAGGTCGGGCAGCCGCACCATCCGTCCCATCATCGTCGGCACGGCGTAGATCCAGGTCGCGGCGTGCTCCCGGGCGAGCGCCACGGCCCGGCCGGCGTCGAAGCGGCCCATGAGCACGACGTGGTTGCCGGTCATGAGCCCGAGCAGCGAGAACAGGTACGGCGCGTTGTGGAACAGCGGCGCCGTGCACAGGAACGTCCCGTCCGGGCGGATGTCGTAGACGGGCGCGCGGGCGACGACGGTCTCGAGCGTGCCCGGCTCCCCGGCGACGATGACCTTGGGGCGCCCGGTCGAGCCGCCGGACGTCGGCGCCTTCCACGCCGGTGACGGCGGGGCGGGCGGCGGCGGGGTGTCCGGACCGGCGGGCCGGTGCCCGAGCGGCAGGACGGTCGTCCCCGACGGCGCGAGGTCCGGGTCGGTGCCGGGCGCCAGCCCCGCGACCACCGGCGGGCGCACGACGTCGAGGACGGCCGCGAGCTCGGCGGGCGCGAGCCGGTGCGACACCGGCTGCGGCACCGCGCCGAGCTTCCACGCCGCGATCGTCAGCGCGTAGTGCTCGGCGACGTTCGGGAACGCGATCGAGACCATGTCGCCGGGCCCGGTACCGAGGGCGGCGAGCTCGTGCGCCCACCGGTTGGCGTGCGCCTCGAGCTCGGCGAAGGTCCACCGAGCACCGTCGTCGGTGACCGCGGGCCGGTCGGGGTGCTCGGCCGCGATCCGGGTGAACGCCTCGCCGAGGGGTTCGGGCATGCCCCGATCTTGCGCTGCTCCTGGGCTCAGCGCCGCCCGGCGCGCAGCGCGACGAGGCCGCCGGCGGCCGCGACGATGGCCACGATCAGCAGCGGGGTGCCCCAGGACGAGGACGTCGCGCCGGACGACGACGCCGGACCGCCGTCGCTGCTGTCGCCGGTGCCGGGCTCCGGGGTGACGCTCACCTGGGCGTCGTCGCCGCCGGCCGGCGCGTCGGTGAGCGTGCCGGCGGGCCGGGGGTCGGTGAGGGCGAACCCGTAGTCGAGCAGCGCGGCGGCCTGCTCGTACATCGGCGTCGGGCGCTGCTCGCCGCGCATGAGGACGGCCACCAGCCGGTGCCCGTTCCGCTGGGCGGCCCCGATGAACGTGTGCCGCGCGTCGTCGGTGAAGCCGGTCTTGCCGCCGATGTAGCCCTGGTAGCCGCTGGTCAGCAGCTTGTTGTCGTTCACGACCTCGAAGGGCGGGTTCGCGCCGTAGCCGGGGAAGGGGATGCGCGTGGTCGACGTCGCCTGGGCGAACGCCTGCTCCCGCATCGCGACGCGGAAGATCGACGCGAGGTCGTAGGCCGACGTGGACATGCCCGGCCCGTCGAGCCCCGACGGCGTCGCGGCGCGGGTGTCGAGCGCCCCGAGGTCGTGCGCCGTGCTGTTCATGAGGTCGACCGTCGCGGGCACGCTGCCCGTGAGCCGGACCGCCAGCGCGTGCGCGGCGTCGTTGCCCGACGCCATGAGCATGGAGTCGAACACCTGGCGGATCGTGTACTGCCCGCCCGGCCCGATGCCGACCCGGGTGCCCTCCTGGTCGGCGTCCTCCTGCGTCCCGGTGATCGTCTCGTCCATCGGGAGCCGACGCGCCGCGAGCAGCCCCGTCAGCGTCTTCATCAGCGACGCCGGGCGCAGGCGGGCGTGCGGGTTGCGGGCCGCGATGACGGCGCCGGTGTCGAGGTCGGCGAGCACGTAGGAGACGACCCCGACCGCCGGTGCCGCCGGGGTGCCCTCGCCGACGACGTCGCCGCAGGTGCCCATCGCGGGCCCGCCGACGGGCGGGTCGGGCACCGGGAGCGCCGGGGGCTCGGTCTGCCCGGGCCGCAGGGCCTCGGACTCGTCGACCGGCGGGCCGGGCGCGGTCCCGTTGGGGCACTCGGCGCCCGCCGGCAGCGCGGGCGCGGCGACCGCCGTGGCGCCGGGCAGGGCGCAGAGGACGAGGGCGAGCAGCGCCGTCACCGTCGCGAGCCGACGTCGGGAACGCACCGGCGCGACACTAGACGCCGGGCACCGCGCCGTTGCCGACCGCCGTGCCGCCCGCTCGGGTGCACCGGCCGGGGAGCGAAGGCGTCCTTCGCTGCGTGGCACGCAGCCAGGGCGTCCCTCGCTCCGCCCGGAGCGGCGTGCCATCCGGTCAGCGGGTGATCGAAGTACCGATACGGACGCTGAGTGTCCGTGACGGCACTTCGCTGACAACCCGCGAGCGGCTCAGCCCTCGGCGCCGGAGCTCTCCGTCGGCAGTTCCGCGCCGTTGACCTGGCTGTCGCGGGCGACGGGCTTGCGCGAGCCGCGGCGGGCGGTGGGGCGCGGGGCGGGCATCGGGGCGGAGTTGCCGCCGCCCGGGCCGAGGATGATCTCGGCGAAGGTCGCCATCGCCTCGTCGAGGTGCCCGGCGTTGCGGCGCTCGGACTCCTCGTTGGCCTGGCGGACCAGCGCCACGACGGCCTCGTGGTCGGGCCGGCTGACGAGGGTGCCGTCGAGGCGGTCGAGGCCGTTCTCCACCGAGGTGGACAGGGCGCCGACGCGGTCGTTCAGGCCCGTCTCGACCCCGTCGAGGCGGCTGCCGACCTGGTCGAGGCGGCCGGTGAGCGCCTCGAGGCGCGAGGTCAGCTCGCCGACCTGCTCCGTGGTCTCGGAGCGGGTGGTGGTGGCGTCGCTGCGGGCGGCCTCGCGGGTGCCGGTGATCTCCTCGGAGACGCCGCGGGCGAGGTCGTCGAGGCGGTCACGCAGGGAGGAGTCGACGGCGTCGACGCGCTCACGCATCGGGCCGGTGACCGCCGAGGGGAGCCCGTCGAGGCGCATCTCGTGGCGGTCGAGCTTGTTGTCGAGGTCGTCGAGGCGCTTGTGCAGCCCGGAGATGCGGTCCTCGAGACCGTCCATCCGGCCCGCCACGCCCTCGAAGCGCCCGGACACGCCGTCGAGGCGACCGTCGAGCTGGGCGAACGGGGTGGCCAGGCGCTCGGCGACGCGGTCGACGAGGCCCTCGACGAGCCGCGCGAGCGAGGAGATCGAGGACTCCTGGCTGTCGAGCTTCGCGACGGTCTCGTCGAGGCGCTCGGCCAGCACGCTCATCTCGGTGCGGTCGGGCACCTCGGAGAGCCGCTTGCGCATCGCGCCGAGGCCGTCGAGTGCCGCCAGGCGACCATGGATCTCGTCGAGCGAGTCGAAGATCTGCTGCTGCTCGCTGTCCCGGACCTCCGCCGCCCGCACCAGCATGCTGCGCATGCGGTCGAAGGACATGGTCTGGCTGTTGTCGATCACGCGGCGCCCATCTCTCTGCGACGGTTCCGGCCCCGGGGACGGCCGGTCTCGGCAGCGCCGAAGCGTAAACACCCCCCACGGGGCCAGCCCATCCGGGTGATGCCCGGGCGTCCGGGGGTCCACCACACGGGCACCATGCGTGGCCTGGCGTTCAGTGCTGGCGCAGCCGCCCCAGGAAACGGTCCTCGAGAGCCCGCCACGCGGCGGCCTCGCGGTCGAACGGCGGCGAGGGCGTGAGGCGCGTCGGGTCGGGGCGCACGACGAACGAGACGAGCCAGCCGAGGCTCTCCGACGGCGCCAACGCCTCGCGGGTGCGGGTCTCGTCGGCCCAGTCCGCGGCGTCGATCATCAGCTCGACCGCGAGCTCCAGCTGCTCGGCGTCGACGACGTCGGGCCCCTCGCCGATGTCGTCGGCGAGCCCCGCGAGCACGTACCGGTTCTCCGGGGCCACCTCGATCTCCAGGTCGCCGCCGGTCGCGGCGGACACGACCTCCTCCCAGGTGGCGACGTCGGCGAGGTCGTGGCCGTCGGACCCCTCGCCCGCGATCCAGGTGCGCAGCGCGCGGGCCGAGGTGAAGGTCTCGATGCGCCCCCCGGAGCCGAGGAAGACCGGGGCGTCGTCGAGGTAGCAGCGCAGCGTGATGACGTCGCCGTCGGCGGTGGTGATGCCGATCGGGTCGATGCCGACCTCCTCCCAGAAGCCCTCCTCGGGCTCCTCGGCGGCGTCGACGAGGTCGCTGCGCAGCGACTCGCCCCGGGTGTCCTCGCGGAGCTCGTCGGGCGCGTCGTCGACGGCGTCACGGGGGTCGTCGGCGACGTCCTGCGCGTCCTCGGGGTCGCCGTCGGCGTTCTCCGCCGGCGCCGCGGGCTCGCCCTCCTCGTCGGGGTCGAGGTCGCCGGACTCCTCGGTGGTCGGGGTGGCCGTGGCGCGCAGCCGCGCCGCGAGCTCCTCGTCGACCTCCGGGGTGGTGACCATGCCGTCGAGCGCGTCGACCACCTCGTCCCACCGCTCGTCGACGACCTCGGCGAGCTCGGCCCACAGCGCCTGCCCGTCCCGCCCGGCGAACGCCGTCGGCCCGGCGGTGAGCGCGGCGAAGGCGGGGGTCGCGTCGAGCACCTCGTGGATGACGGCGAGGTCGCAGACGTCGGCCAGCGAGCGGCACATGGCCGCGACCTCGGCGAGGTCGTCGAGGGTCCAGGTGTCGGGATCGCCCGCCGCGAGCTCGGGGACGCCGACGACGTCGTAGCGCTGCACGTCCTCGGGGGTCAGCTCGTCGACCGAGAGCTTCACGACGACCGGCCACGCGGGGTGGTCGGTGAGGTCGTGCTCCTGGCCGGACTCCTCGGCACCCGCCACCCAGGCGGCGAGGTCGGCGGCGTCGGCGAAGGCGAAGAGCGCTTCGTCGTCGCCGAGGAACGCCTCCCACTCGTCGCCGTCCTGGCGCCACCGCGGGGCCCACAGCGTGACCAGGTCGCCGGCGGTGAGCGCCAGCGTGATCGGGATGATGTCCTGCGCCATGCCGGGCGGCCTCCGCGAACCGGGGGTGGGGTGCGCGGCGCACCTTATGACGGGCGCCGTGACCTGCCCGTACCCCGCCGGGCCCTGTTCCACCGGATCCCCTCCGACTGCCACCCTGCCCGGGTGGAGCTGCTGCGGACCCCGGACGACCGTTTCGCCGACCTGCCGGACGCGGTGTCCGCGCCGCGCTACGTCGAGGTCGAGGACCCCGACGGCGGCCCGGCGGTCCGCGTCGCGACCTACGGCGCGGGCCCCGAGGACGGGCCGGCCGTGCTCCTGCTCCACGGCGAGCCGTCGTGGTCGTTCCTCTACCGGCACGTCGTCGACGCCCTCGTGGCGGCCGACCTGCGGGCGGTGGCGATCGACCTGGTCGGCTTCGGCCGCTCCGACAAGCCGGCGCGGATCGCCGACCACTCCTACGCGCGCCACGTCGCCTGGACCCGCCAGGCGGTGGACGCGCTCGGTCTGCGCGACGCGGTGCTCGTCGGGCAGGACTGGGGCGGGCTGATCGGCCTGCGGCTGGTCGCCGCGGAGCCGGAGCGGTGGGCCGGGGTCGTGGCCGCCAACACCGGCCTGCCGACCGGCGACGTCGACATGCCGGAGGTCTGGTGGGGGTTCCGGCGCGCGGTCGAGAAGGCCGAGGTCCTCGACGTCGGCCGGCTCGTCGCCTCCGGCTGCGCCCGCGGCCTCGCCGACGCCGACAGGGCGGCGTACGACGCGCCGTTCCCCGACGAGACGTTCAAGGCCGGGCCGCGGGCGATGCCCCTGCTCGTGCCGACCCGGCCCGACGATCCCGAGAACGGCGCCAACCGGGCCGCCTGGGAGGCGCTCGGGCGCTACGACCGCCCGTTCCTCACCGCGTTCTCCGACTCCGACCCGATCACCGGCACCATGGGCCCGGTGCTGCGCGACCACGTGCCGGGCGCGGCCGGGCGGGTGCACCCGACGATCGCCGACGCCGGGCACTTCCTCCAGGAGGACGCGGGCGCCGAGCTCGGGCGCGCGGTCGTGGCGTTCACCGAGTCGCTGCCGCGCTGATCACCCGACCTGCGCGGCACCCGCCGCCCGGCCCGATAGCGTCCGCGGCCATGCCCGGTCCCCACGTCGTGCGCCACCCGCTCGTCGACGTCCGCATGACCACCGTGCGCGACGAGACCACCGACCGGCCGTCGTTCCGGGCCGCCGTGCGGGAGCTGACCGCGATGGTCGTCTACGAGGCGATGCGGGACGCGGCGACGGTGCCCCGGGACATCCGCACGCCGGTGGCGGCGACGACGGGCGCCGAGCTCGCGGCGCCGCCGGTGCTCGTGCCGGTGCTGCGCGCCGGGCTCGGGATGGCCGAGGCCGCGCACGCCCAGGTGCCCGGGGCCGTCATGGGCTTCGTCGGCGTCGCCCGCGACGAGGCGACCCTGCAGCCCACGCCGTACATGGCGTCGCTGCCGGGCAGCCTCGCGGGACGGCCGGTGTTCGTCCTCGACCCGATGCTCGCCACGGGCGGGTCGATGGCCTACACGATCGACCTGCTCGCCGCCCGCGGCGCCGACGACGTCACCGCGATCTGCCTGCTCGCCGCGCCCGAGGGCGTCGAGCACCTGGCGGCGACCCACCCGGACGTCCCCGTCTGGACCGCCGCGCTCGACGAGCGCCTGAACGAGGACGGCTACATCGTGCCGGGGCTGGGCGACGCCGGTGACCGGCAGTTCGGGGCCATGCCGTAGCCACTGCCGTCGCCGGTGGCGGGCGTGCGGAGAATGAGGACATGAGCATCCCCGTGCTGACCGCCGTGGCGTGGCCGTACGCCAACGGCCCGCGGCACATCGGCCACGTCTCCGGCTTCGGTGTGCCCTCCGACGTCTTCTCCCGCTACCAGCGGATGGTCGGCAACCGGGTGCTCATGGTCTCGGGCACCGACGAGCACGGCACGCCGATCCAGGTGCAGGCCGACGCGGAGGGCACGACGCCGCGCGAGCTCGTCGACCGCTACTCGCGGGTGATCCAGGACGACCTCGTCGGGCTCGGCCTGTCCTACGACCTGTTCACGCGCACGAGCACCGACAACCACCACCGCGTCACGCAGGACCTGTTCAGTGCGCTGTGGCACAACGGCTACGTCGCGACCGAGACGACGCTCGGCGCGGTCAGCCCGTCGACGGGCCGCACGCTGCCCGACCGCTACATCGAGGGCACCTGCCCGATCTGCGGCTACCCGAGCGCGCGCGGCGACCAGTGCGACAACTGCGGCAACCAGCTCGACCCCGCGGACCTGATCAACCCGCGCTCGCGGATCAACGGCGAGACCCCGCAGTTCGTCGAGACCGAGCACCTGCTGTTCGACCTGCCGGCGTTCTCCAAGTCCCTCGCCTCGTGGCTCGACACCCGCACCCACTGGCGGCCCAACGTCCTGAACTTCAGCCGCCGCCTGGCCGAGGACCTCAAGCCCCGCGCGATCAGCCGCGACCTCGACTGGGGCGTGCGGATCCCGCTCGACGGCTGGCGCGACGCCCCGATGAAGCGGTTCTACGTCTGGTTCGACGCCGTCATCGGCTACCTGTCGGCGTCGGTCGAGTGGGCCCAGCGCACCGGCGACCCGGACGCCTGGAAGCAGTGGTGGTGCGACCCGGACGCCCAGTCCTTCTACTTCATGGGCAAGGACAACATCACCTTCCACTCGGTGATGTGGCCGGCGATCCTGCTCGGGCACAACGGCGAGGGCGACCGCGGCGGCGAGGTCGGCGGCTTCGGGCACCTCAACCTGCCCACCGAGGTGGTCAGCTCCGAGTTCCTCACGATGAGCGGCTCGAAGTTCTCCACCAGCCGCGGCACGGTGATCTACGTCGGCGACTTCCTGCGGGAGTTCGGGCCGGACGCGCTGCGCTACTTCATCTCCGTGGCCGGGCCGGAGAACCAGGACACCGACTTCACGTGGGACGAGTTCGTGCGGCGCACGAACTTCGAGCTGGCCAACGAGTGGGGCAACCTCGTCAACCGCTCGGTGTCGATGGCCGCGAAGAACGTCGGCGCCGTGCCCGAGCCGACGGCGCCGGACCCGGCCGACGAGGCGCTGCTGGCGCAGTCCCGGGCGGCGTTCGACACCGTCGGCGCCCACCTGGCCCGCTCGCGGTTCAAGCAGGCGATCTCCGAGGCGATGCGGGTGGTCGGGGAGGCGAACGCCTACCTGAGCCACCAGGAGCCGTGGAAGCGCAAGGACGACCCGGCCCGCCGGGACACGATCCTGCACACCGCGCTGCAGGTGGTGCAGGACGCCAACACGCTGCTCACGCCGTTCCTGCCGCACGCCGCGCAGAAGGTCCACGAGGCCCTCGGCGGCTCCGGCGTCTGGGCCGAGCAGCCGCACCGCGAGGACGCCGGCACCTCCGGCGAGCTCGGCACCAGCCACTCGGTGCTCACCGGGGACTACGCGTCCGAGCAGGCCCGCTGGGCGTCGACGCCGATCCCGGTCGGCCGGCCGCTGTCCCGGCCGACGCCGCTGTTCGCCAAGCTCGACCCGTCGCTGGGCGAGACGGGTCCGTCGTGGGCGCCGATCGCGACCGGTGAGTAGCAAGGACCGGGCCCCGCCCCCGGTGCCCGAACCCATCGGGCCCGGGGTCGTGGACGCCCACACGCACCTGGACGCGTGCGGCGCGCGGGAGCCCGAGGTGCTCGCGCAGGTACTCGACCGCGCCACCAGCGCCGGGGTCGAGGCGGTGGTCACCACGGCCGACGACCTCGACTCCGCCCGCTGGGCGGCCTGGGCGGCCGACGGCGACCCGCGGGTGTTCGCCGCGGTGGGCCTGCACCCGACGCGTTCGGACGACCTCACCGAGGACGCGCGCCGGGACCTCGAGGAGCTCACCGCGCGGCCCCGCGTCGTCGCCGTGGGTGAGTCCGGGCTCGACGACTACTGGACGACGCGCCGCGAGGACTGCGCGCCGCTCGACGTCCAGCAGGAGGCCTTCGCCTGGCACATCGACCTGGCCAAGCGCAGCGGGCTGCCGTTGGTGATCCACGACCGCGACGCCCACGACGCGATCCTCGACGTGCTCGCCGCCGAGGGTGCGCCGCCCACCACGGTCTTCCACTGCTTCTCCGGCGGGCCCGAGCTGGCGCGCCGCTGTGCCGACGAGGGCTGGTTCGCGTCGTTCTCGGGCACGGCCACCTTCCGCAACGCGAACGCCGCCGAGCTGCGGCGAGCGGCGGGGTGGATGCCCGCCGAGCTCGTCCTCGTCGAGACCGACGCCCCGTTCCTGACTCCGCACCCGTACCGCGGTCGGCCGAACGAGCCCTACGTCGTCCCCCACACGGTGCGCGATCTGGCGGAGCTCCGTGACGAGCCTGCCGACGGGCTGGCGCGAACGACCGCGGACAACGCCCGACGGGCCTATCGACTCGCCGAACACCCTCAACCTTCACGCTCCGTCGCCCGAGAGAGCGCAAAGTAGCTGCGTTCGTCGTGGCCGACGTGCCGTTCGGCGCAACACGGTCGTGTCGGCTTGATGTCGCCGATACCCAACTCGTTACCGTGCTGTGACTCGCCGGGATGGAACCACCCCCGAGGCCCGCGTGACGGGGACTTCCCCAGGTCCCCAGCACAGGGAGGACGCCACGACGTCGTGACGGTCTCCCCAGGACCGGTTCCTGCCCGGATGGACGAAACGATGTGGACTCTCCTGTGCTCGTGCGCTCCCTGTTCGCATTGACCTGCTCCCCGACCCCCGTGGTGGCCGCCCGATGAGCGCGGACACCACGACCCGCGGCCGCGCCGGCCTCGTCGGCGAGGGCGACAGCGACACCGCAGGCCTGCCGATCACCGACGGCACCTGGTTCGGCGCCGAGGCGACCGGCTCGTCGGGCCCGCACGGCTCGTACGGGACCTACGGCGACGCCTGGTACGCGCAGGACGGGTACGCGACGGACTTCGTCAGCGACTACGAGCCGGACTACGGCTACGACGCGGCGCACGAGTTCGGCTACGACACGGCGTACGGCACCCGCGGCGGCGAGCAGCCGGGCTGGTTCGACGACATCACCGGCCCGCTCCCGGTCGCGCGCGCCACCGACGCGGCGACGACGGTCGACCCCGGCACGAGCGGCCCGCTCGACCTGTCCGACCTCGACGAGTGGAACGACCTCGAGTCGTTCACCGGCGAGCAGGACCTCGAAGCCGAGGCCGAGCCCCACGGCGACCTGCGCGGCGCCGCCCCGGCCGGCCTGACCGCGCTCGACGACCCGCAGCGCTACGGCGGCGACACCCGCCGCCGCTCGAACGCCGTCAAGGGCGGCGTCGCGGTGGCCCTGCTGGCCGTCGCCGCGGGCGGCAGCACGGCGGTGGCGCTCGACAAGGAGGTCACGGTCACGGTCGACGGCGTCGACCAGGTCGTGCACACCTACTCCTCGGACGTCGCCGGTGCGCTGGACAGCGGCGACATCGAGCTCGGTCCGGGCGACCAGCTCGCGCCCGGCCCGAACGCCGAGGTCCACGACGGCGACCACCTCGTCGTCAACCACACGCGCAACGTCGCGCTGATGGTCGACGGGCGCCCGCAGACGATCTCGACGACGGCCCGCACCGTCGCCGACGCGCTGGCGCAGCTCGGTCTGCCGACCGACGGCCTCGTCACCTCCGCGCCGATGAGCGCCAACATCCCGGCGAACGGGATGAACCTCGACGTGCGCGTGCCGAAGGCGGTCACCCTCGTCGACGGCGGCGGCGCCCCCCGGCAGATCACGACCACGGCGGCGAACGCCAACGAGCTGCTCGCCCAGAACGGCCTCGCGGGCCTGAGCCCGACCGACACGGTGGCGGGCGACCTCGTCAACGGCGCGACGCTCACCGTCACCCGCAACACGGTCACCCAGGTCACCGAGACCCGGCCGGTCGCGCCGCCCATGCGGACGGTCGACGACCCCGACCTCGAGCAGGGCCAGACCCGCGTCGAGGAGCCGGGGCAGGCCGGCGAGGAGGTCGTGACCTGGTCGGTCAACGCCACCAACGGCGCGGAGACCGGGCGCACGCAGGTCGGTGAGTCGCAGGTGACGCGCCAGGCCGTCGGCGGCGTGGTCCACCGCGGCACGAAGCCGAAGAACGAGGCGCCGGCCGTGGGCCGCGGCAAGTGGGACCGCATCGCCCAGTGCGAGTCGACCGGTGACTGGTCGACGAACTCGGGCAACGGCTACTACGGCGGCCTGCAGTTCGACAAGAAGACGTGGAACGCCTACGGCGGCTCGCGGTACGCCTCGCGTCCGGACCAGGCCACCCGCGAGGAGCAGATCGCGGTGGCCGAGCGCGTCCGCGACGACCGCGGCGGCTACGGCGCCTGGCCGGTCTGCGGTTCCCGCTAAGCACCTCCGGTCTTTGCCACGATGACCGCGTGACGAGTCCGGCGCGCCTGTTCGGGGCAGGCGACGTGCGGGCCCTGGCCGCGGAGCTCGATCTGCGCCCGACCAAGCGGCTGGGCCAGAACTTCGTCCACGACGCGAACACCGTCCGGCGCATCGTGCGCCGGGCTGAGGTCGGTCCGGACGACGTCGTGCTCGAGGTCGGTCCCGGACTCGGGTCGCTGACGTTGCCGCTGCTCGAGGCGGCGGCGACGGTCGTGGCCGTGGAGATCGATCCGGTACTCGCCGGGCGTCTGCCGGCCACCGCGGCCGAGCGCGCCCCGGACGCCGACCTGCGCGTCGTCACGGCCGACGCGCTGCGCCTGGAGCCCGGCGACCTGCCGTGCGCGCCCGACGTCCTCGTGGCGAACCTGCCCTACAACGTCGCCGTCCCCGTCGTGCTGCACCTGCTCGCCGTGCTGCCGTCCCTGCGCCGGGGCCTCGTCATGGTGCAGGCCGAGGTCGCCGAGCGGCTCGCCGCGCGGCCGGGGGAGCGGGCCTACGGGGCGCCGTCGGCCAAGCTCGCCTGGTACGCCGACGCGCGCCGGGCGGGCCCGGTGCCGCGGGCGGTGTTCTGGCCCGTCCCCGGCGTCGACTCCGGGCTCGTGGCGTTCACCCGGCACGCGGGGCAGCCCGCCGACGTGGAGCGCGCCGCCGTCTTCGCGGTCGTCGACGCCGCGTTCGCGCAGCGCCGCAAGTCGCTGCGGGCCGCCCTCGCCGGCTGGGCCGGGTCGGCGCCGGCGGCCGAGGCCGTGCTGCGGGCCGCGGGCATCGACCCGGGCGCCCGGGGCGAGTCGCTCGACGTCGCGGCGTTCACGGCGATCGCGCGCGCGGCGGCGTCCGGGGCGACGGCCGGGGACGCGTCCGGGGAGGCGACGTCCTGAAGGCGGGCGGGCGCGGTCCGTACCCTGGTCGGGTGCTCTCCGCCGTCGGACCGCCGGTCACCGTCCGCGTCCCGGCCAAGATCAACCTGCACCTGGCCGTGGGCGACCTCCGCGCGGACGGTTACCACGACCTGGTCACGGTCTTCCAGGCGCTGAGCATCGCCGACGAGGTCAGCGTGAGCACCGCCGTCCCCGGCGCCATCGAGCCCGGGGTGTCGGTCACGGCGGTCGACGGCGTCGACGACAGCGACGTGCCGACCGACACGACGAACCTGGCGTGGCGAGCGGTCGAGGCCCTCGCACGGCGGGCCGACCGCGCCCCCGAGGTCCGCGTCGCCCTGCGCAAGGCGATCCCGGTGGCGGGGGGCATGGCGGGCGGCAGCGCCGACGCCGCCGGCGCCCTGCTGGCGACCGCCGGGCTCTGGCGGCTCGACCTGGGCCGCGAGGACCTCATGGAGGTGGCCGCCGAGGTCGGGTCGGACGTCGCGTTCGCCCTGCACGGGGGCACGGCGCTGGGCACCGGGCGGGGCGAGCGCCTCGTCCCGGTGCTGACGCGCCACACGTTCCACTGGGTGGTGGCCGTCGCCGACCACGGGCTCTCGACCCCGACCGTCTTCGGCGAGCTCGACCGGCTGCGCGCCCGCCCCGAGGCGCCCCGGCGCGTCGGCGACGTCGAGCCGGTGCTCGAGGCCCTGGCCTCGGGGGAGGCCCGGTCACTGGCCCTGTTGCTCGGCAACGACCTGCAGGCCGCCGCGGTCAGCCTCGACCCGGGGCTGCGCCGCACGCTGCGTGCCGGCGTCGACGCGGGCGCGCTCGCCGGTGTCGTCTCCGGTTCCGGGCCCACCTGCGTGTTCCTGTGCGACGGCCAGGACGCCGCCGTCCGCGTCGCCGCCGAGCTCGCGGGCGCCGGCGTGTGCCGGACGGTCCGCGTCGCGCACGGGCCGGTCCCCGGCGCCAAGGTCGTCGACGCCGACGGCGGCACCGGCCCGCCGCCCCCGCCCCGTCCCTTCGACCCCGGCCCCGGGGCCTACGCCTAGGTGCGCTCCGCGCACGTGAGCACTTCGGAGTGCCAGAGCACGCGAAACTGCTCACACGCGCGAAGCGCACAGGAAAGGATGCTGTGCCCAACCTCGTCAACCTCGAGTCGGTGTCGATCGGCTTCGGCGGCCCGAAGCCCGTGCTCGACGGCGTCTCGCTCGGCGTCGACACCGGCGACCGCATCGGGGTCGTCGGACGCAACGGCGGCGGGAAGTCGACGCTGGTCACGGTGCTGGCCGGCACGCTGACGCCGGACAGCGGCCGGCGCAGCCCCGTCGGCGGGCTGCGGATGGCGCTGGTGAGCCAGCACACCGCGCTGACGGGGGACACGGTCCGCGAGGCGGTGCTGGGCGGCGCCGTCCCCGACCACGAGTGGGCCGCCGACCCGCGCAGCCGCGCGGTGGTGGAGGGCCTGCGTCCCGGCGGCGACCGGGGCCTCGACGCCTCCGTCGACGGGCTCTCCGGCGGCGAGCGCCAGCGGATCGCCCTGTGCGCGGCGCTGGTGCAGGATCTCGACCTGCTCGTCCTCGACGAGCCCACCAACCACCTCGACGTCGAGGGCATCGGCTGGCTCGCCGAGCACCTGCTCGCCCGGCGCACCGCGCTCGTCGTCGTCACCCACGACCGCTGGTTCCTCGACACCGTCGCCTCGCGCACCTGGGAGGTCGTCGACGGCCACGTCGAGCAGTACGAGGGCGGCTACGGCGACTGGATCTTCGCCCGGGCCGAGCGGGCGCGCCTCGCCGACGCCGCCGAGCAGCGCCGCCGCAACCTGGCGCGCAAGGAGCTGGCCTGGCTGCGGCGCGGACCGCAGGCGCGCACGTCCAAGCCGCGCTACCGCGTCGAGGCCGCCGAGGCGCTGATCGCCGACGTCCCCGAGCCCCGCGACACCGTCGAGCTCGTGACCATGGCCAAGCACCGGCTGGGTCGCACGGTGATCGAGCTGGAGGACGCGACGCTGACCGTCGGCAGCCAGGAGGGAGGTGAGCGCAGGACCCTGGTGAACCGCCAGACCTGGCGCATCGGCCCCGGCGACCGCATCGGCATCGTCGGGATCAACGGCTCGGGCAAGACGACGCTGCTGCGCGCGGTCGGCGGCGAGCGCGCCCTCGACGGCGGGCAGCGCGTGCAGGGCACCACCGTGCGCCTGGCCCACCTGTCGCAGGACCTCGCCGACCTGCCGATGCACCGCCGCGTGCTCCAGGCCGTCGAGGACATCGCGGAGCGGGTGACGATCGGGAAGTACGAGCAGACGGCCTCGCAGCTCGCCGAGCGCTTCGGCTTCCCGGCGTCGCGGCAGTGGACGCCGGTCTCGGACCTCTCCGGCGGCGAGCGCCGCCGCCTGCAGCTCGTGCGCCTGCTCATGACCGAGCCGAACGTCCTGCTCCTCGACGAGCCCACCAACGACCTCGACGTCGACACCCTCCAGCAGCTCGAGGACCTCCTCGACGGCTGGCCGGGCACGCTCGTCGTCGTCAGCCACGACCGCTACCTCACCGAGCGGGTCTGCGACCGCGCGGTCGCCCTGTTCGGTGACGGGAAGATCACCGACCTCCCGGGCGGCATCGAGGAGTACCTGCGCCGGCGCGCCGGGCAGAGCGCGCCGCCGTCGATCGCGGCGTCGTCCGCCGCCACGGCGCCCGGCGGCGGGGAGGCCGACCGCCGCGCGGCCCGCAAGGAGGTCGCGCGGATCGAGCGTCGCCTGGAGCGGATCGCGACCGAGGAGACGAAGCTCCACGAGAAGCTGGCCGCCGCGGCGACCGAGCCCGGCCGTCTCCAGGAGCTCGACGCCGAGCTGCGCGCGCTGCTCAGTGAGCGCGAGCAGCTGGAGGAGGCGTGGCTGGAGAACGCGGTCGACTGACCCGGGTCACCGCACGATCCGCGCGGGCCGCGGCGAGAACGACGTCGTCGCCTCCTCCGGTGCGGGCCGCAGCCACCACCGCAGGTCGACGACGACGAGGACGACGGCCAGCGCCAGCCAGAGGGCGAAGTAGAGGACGGTGTCGTCCTGGATGGCGCCCTCGACGGCGTGGGCGACGACGACCAGGAGGACGCTGCCCCCGGAGTGGTCGAACAGCCACGAGTACCAGAACGTCACGCCCACCGTCCCGAGGATCATCCCGAGCAGCGTCGTCGCCCGGTCGCCCTCGGCGAGGAGGACGAGCGGCAGGTGCCACACGGTGACGATCACGGCGAGCATCGCCGTCGCGGCCAGCGGCGAGAGCCGGGACTGCAGCCCGGGCAGGGCGAACCCCCGCCAGCCGGGCTCCTCGCCGAGCGCCCCGTCGGTGGGGTTCACGAGCCGCAGCAGGAGGACCAGCAGGACGTCGCCCCACGCCGCGAGCCGCAGCGGGGACGGATCTCCCAGGACCGCCGCGAGGAGGTGGACCGCGACCGGTATCCCGATCGCGAGCGCCCACCAGTACCACCGGACGCGCCAGCGCACGATCCGGCGTCCGAGCTCCCGCAGGCCCGCGCGGCCCTGGGCGATCGGGACCACGATCAGCGCAGCGACCAGGGGCGCGAACGCGCCGAAGGAGCCGAACGGGACGAACGCCCACGCGATCACGTAGGTCAGCACGAAGAACGTGGCGAGGGGATGGCGGCGCACCGCGCGCATAGCGGGAGGATCCACCGCGCACGGCGGCCCGACCAGCCGCCGTTCGGAGGCCGTGGTGGTCCGTGCCTGCGTGCCTACGACCGAGCGGCCAGCCAGTCGCGGTAGGCCGCCACCGCGGCGCCGAAGTCCGCCCGCGGGACCCACCCGAGCTCGCGCTCGGCGGCGGACACGTCGAGGACGCCCGGCCAGCGGGCGGACGCGGACGGGTCGGGCGGGTCGAGCTCGACGCGCACCCGGGGCTCGACCTCGGCCACGGCGGCGACCAGCTCGGCGGCGATGCGCGCCCGGTCGCCGGCGACGTTGTACGCCCCGACCGCGTCCGGGGCGTGCACCGCGGCGACCACGGCATCGGCGGCGTCGTCGACCGCGACGAACTGCTGGGGCGCGTCGGCGGGCACCCGGACCCGGGTCGTGCGCCCCGCCGCCGCGTCGAGCAGCAGGTCCCGGATCAGGCAGTCGGTGCGCCGCCGCGGCCCGAACACCGCCACGAGGCGCAACGACGCGGTCGAGAGCCCGTGGCGGTGGCGGTAGGCCTCGGCGAGCTGTTCGCCGGCCGCCTTGGTGGCGCCGTAGACGTCGCCCGGGTGCAGCGGCGTCTCCTCGACGACCCGGCGCTCCGGCGTCCGGCCGTACGCCGCGATCGAGGAGCAGAACACCACCCGCGCCACCCCGTGACGGCGCGCGGCCTCCAGGACGGCGGCGGTGCCCCCCACGTTGACCTCCACCACCCGTACCGGGTCGTCGGCGAGCACCATCGGCCCCGAGGCGCCGCCGGCGTGCACCACCACCGCGGGACGCTCCGCCTCGACCACGCGGTCGACCGCGGCCCGGTCGAGGAGATCGCACGGGAGCTGCTCGACCCCGTCGAACGACCATCGGTCCACGTCGACCGGCACCACCTCGGCGCCCGCCGCCTCCAGACGGCGCCGCACCGCGTGCCCCACCAGCCCTGCCGACCCCGTCACGAGCACCCTCACACCGGTGATCCTCGCGGCCGGTCGGGGTTCAGTGGAAGCGGTTCTGGGCCGGCTCCAGGCCCTCGGCCGCGAGGGCCTCGACGGCGTCCGCGGCCAGCTCGACGGACACGTCGAGCTCCTTGCGCTCGGCCGAGGACCAGCGTTTGAGCACGTAGTCGGCGGGATCCTGACGCCCGGGCGGGCGTCCGATGCCGAACCGGACGCGCAGGTAGTCCTTCGTGCCGAGGGACTTCGAGATCGAGCGCAGGCCGTTGTGGCCGCCCTCGCCGCCGCCGCGCTTGAGGCGCACGACGCCGAACTCGAGGTCGAGGTCGTCGTGGACGACGATGACGTCGGTGGGTTCCACCGAGAAGAAGCGGGCGGCGCCGGCGACCGGGCCGCCCGAGAGGTTCATGTAGCCACGGGGTTTCGCGAGCACGAGGCGGCGGCCGGCGAGCCGACCCTCGGCCACGTCGGCGCCGGAGCGCTTGTGCGGCGAGAACCGGCTGCCGGTGCGGGCCGCGAGGACGTCGGCGACGACGAAGCCGACGTTGTGCCGGGTGCCCTCGTAGTCGGGACCCGGGTTGCCCAGCCCGACGACCAGCAGGGGGCCGTCGGGCCGGGCACCGTCGGAGCTCACGGGTGTCTGGTCAGCTCTCGTCGGACTCGGAGGAGCCGGAGTCGCTGCCCTCCGCGGGCTGGTCGCCGTCGGCAGCCTCGGACGACTCGCCGGTCTCGGCGGCCTCGTCCTCGGAGGCGTCCTCCTCGACACCCGCACCCTCGGTGTCGATCTCCTCCTCCATGGCCTCCTCGGTCGGCGCCTCGGTGACGTTGACGACCAGGAGCTCGGGGTCGGAGATCAGCTCGCTGCCGTCGGGCAGCCGGATGTCGCCGGCGAGGAACTGCGTGCCGATCTCGGCGTCCTCGATGACGACCGAGATCTCCTCGGGGATGTTGGTCGCGTCGGCCTCGACGGTCAGCGTGTCCTCGTTCTGGAACACGAGCGTGCCGGAGGCGGCCTCACCCACGATCACGACGCGGACGTCGACCTGGACCTTCTCGCCGCGGCGGACGAGCACGAGGTCGATGTGCTCGAAGAAGCCCTTGATGGGGTCGCGGGCGATGCTCTTGGTCAGCGCGAGCTGCGGCTGCCCGCCGAGCCCGGTGATCGTGAGCAGGGCGTTCCGCCCGTTCTCGCGCAGCGCCGCGGCGAACTCGACGGTGTCGAACGCGAGGTGCACGGGATCGGTGCCGTGCCCGTAGAGCACGCCGGGGACCTTGCCGGCGCGGCGCGTGCGACGGGCCGCGCCCTTGCCGAACTCGGTGCGGGTCTCCGCCGCGATGCGGACCTCGTCGGCCATGGTGTCTCTCCTGGTGTCGCTCTCGGGTCGGCGCGCCGCGCGCGGCCGGGACCCGGGGACCGGGAGAGGCCGCACCGCGTCGATCACGGCCGGTGCTCTCCACCGGCCCTCGCCGAAGTGCGGGTTCCACGATACCTAGGGTGCGTCCGTGACCCTCGACCGGGAGGCGACGCGGGCGGGCTACGACGCCATCGCCGAGCCCTACGCCGAGCACTTCCGCGACGAGCTGGCGCACGCCGCGCTCGATCGCGCGGTGCTCGGGGCGTTCGCGGAGCTCGTCGACGGCGACGTGCTCGAGGCCGGCAGCGGGCCCGGCGGCGTCACCGCCCACCTGCATGCCCTCGGGGTGGCGATCCGCGGCGTCGACCTCTCGCCGGCGATGGTCGCGCTGGCGCGCCGCGAGCACCCGGGGATCGCGTTCGCCGTCGGCGACATGGCGGCGCTCGACGTCGCGGACGCCTCGCTCGGCGGCCTCGTCGCCTGGTACTCCCTCATCCACGTCCCGCGTCCCGAGCTGCCGGCCGTTCTCGCCGAGTTCCGCCGCGTCCTGCGCCCCGGCGGGCTCCTGCTGCTCGGGTTCCAGGTCGGCGACGACGTCTCGCACCACGACGAGGCGTTCGGCCACCGCGTCTCCCTCGACTTCCGCCGCCTGCGACCCGACGCCGTCGCGGCGCTGCTCGACGACGCGGGGTTCGACGTCACCGCGCGTCTCGTCCGCGACCCCGTGCCGGACAGCCGCGCCCCCGCCCTCCCGCAGGCGGCGATGCTCGCGCAGCGGGCGCGCTGACCTCCGTCCGGGCCGCTGCGGAGATCACGAGTGCGTCATCCACCGCCGCATGCGCCCGACGGTGCACACCGCGCTCCTGATCTCCCCGAGGGTCGGGTCGCGGGCGCCGAGCACATCTGACGGCGAACGTCACCGGGATCGCGATCAGTGGCTCGCTCGTCCGGCGCTGCGAGCTCTCGTCGAGATCACGAGCGTGTCATCCACCCCCGCCGACGCCCCCGGGTGCACAGCGCTCTCCTGATCTCCCCGAGGAGGCGAGACGCGGAGGAGATCGTTGACATGCGCCTCGCCGAGACGGTCGGTCAGGGCGTGGCGACGCCGAGGTAGAGGTACGACATCGGGCCCGGGCCGCGCAGGCTCTCGTGCTCGAGGCTCGTGACGGTCAGGCCCGCGGCGCGGACCAGCTCGTCGATGGGCCGCACGAGGTGGCACCCCGCGAAGAGGCGCTGCTGGAGGCCGTCGAGGCGGTGCTGCCGGCGCGCGGTGCGCGGGTCGGGGGACAGGCCGTGCTCGAGGAAGAGCAGCTGCCCGCCCGGGCGCAGGACGCGGCGCACCTCGCGCAGCGCGCGGTCGGCGTCCGGGATGGTGCAGAGGCTGAACGTGCTGACCACGGTGTCGGCGGCGGCGTCGGGCAGGTCGAGGTCCGCGCCGTCGAGGCCGACGAACTCGACCGGGATCGCCGAGGCGGTGACCCGGCGGGAGGCCAGCCGCCGTGCCACCGCCGACGGCTCGACCGCGCGCACCGACGTCACGGCCGCCGGGTAGAGCGGCAGCGTCGGGCCGCTGCCGAAGCCCAGCTCGACGACGTCGCCTCGCGCCGGCGCGAGCGCCCGCTCGCGCAGCGCGCGCACGTCCGGGGTGCCGAGGGCGAGGTCGGTGATCCGCGGGACGACGTGCTCGGTCCAGAGGCTAGGCATTCCCGTCGAAGAGGTTCGTCACCGACCCGTCCTCGAAGACCTCGCGCACCGCGCGGGCGATCACCGGGGCGATCGAGAGGACGGTCAGCGTCGGGAAGCGCTTCTCGTCCGGGATCGGGAGCGTGTTGGTGACGATGACCTCGCGCGCCCCGCAGGTCGACAGCCGCTCGACGGCCGGGCCGGAGAGCACGCCGTGGGTGGCCGCGATGACGACGTCGGACGCCCCGTCGTTGAGGAGGGCCTCGGTGGCCTTGGCGATCGTGCCGCCGGTGTCGATCATGTCGTCGACGAGGATGCAGCAGCGTCCCTCGACGTCCCCGACGACGCGGTTGGCGACGACCTCGTTGGGCTTGGTCTTGTCGCGGCTCTTGTGGATGAAGGCCAGCGGGACGCCGCCCAGCATGTCCGCCCACTTCTCGGCGACGCGGACGCGACCGGAGTCGGGGGCCACGACGGCGAGGTCGTGGTCGGCGTAGGTGTCGCGCAGGTGCTCGGCGAGGACCTTGTTGGCCAGCAGGTGGTCGACGGGGCCGTCGAAGAAGCCCTGGATCTGGTCGGTGTGCAGGTCGATCGTCATGATCCGGTGCGCACCGGCGGTCTTGAGCATGTCCGCGATCAGGCGGGCCGAGATCGGCTCGCGGCCGCGGTGCTTCTTGTCCTGGCGGGCGTAGCCGTAGAAGGGCACGACCGCCGTGATGCGCTTGGCCGACGCCCGCTTCAGGGCGTCGATCATGATGAGCTGCTCCATGATCCACTGGTTGATCGGCGCCGTGTGGCTCTGGATCACGAAGGCGTCGGAGCCGCGGACCGACTCCTGGAAGCGGACGAAGATCTCGCCGTTGGCGAAGTCGTACGCCGACTGCGGCGTGATCGACACGTCCAGTTCCTTGGCGATCTCCTCCGCGAGCTCCGGGTGGGCCCGCCCGGAGAAGAGCATGAGGCTCTTCTTCGGGGTCGACGACATGCTGACGGTCACGGGTCCTCCTGCGTGGTTCGCTCGTCGGCGTCCGCCGCCTTCTGCGCGGCCTCGGCCGCCTGGGCGGCGGCGGTGCCCGGGCGCTTCCTGGTCACCCAGCCCTCGATGTTGCGGTGCGGCCCCGACGACACGGCCAGCGCCCCGGGGGGCACGTCCTCGCGGACGACCGTGCCCGCGCCGGTGTAGGCGCCGTCGCCGATCTGCACCGGGGCGACGAACGTGTTGTCCGAGCCGGTGCGCACGTGCGACCCCACGACGGTGCGGTGCTTGGTGACGCCGTCGTAGTTGACGAACACCGACGAGGCGCCGATGTTGCTGCTCTCGCCGATGGTCGCATCGCCGACGTAGGTCAGGTGCGGGACCTTGCTGCCCTCGCCGATGCGGGCGTTCTTGACCTCGACGAACGTGCCGATCTTGCCGCGGGCGTCGAGCTCGACACCGGGCCGCAGGTAGGCGAACGGGCCCACCGAGGTCTCCGGGCCGATCCGCGACGACGATCCGTGGGTGCGCACGACGGCGGCCCGCTCGCCGACGGTGACGTCGGTGAGCGTGGTGTCCGGCCCGATCGTGGCGCCCTCGGCGACCGCGGTGCGCCCGTGCAGCTGGGTGCCGGGGTGCAGCGTGACGTCGCGCTCGAGGCGCACCCCCACGTCCACCCACGTCGAGCGCGGGTCGACGACGGTGACGCCGGCGCGCATCCAGCGCTCGAGCAGGCGGCGGTTCAGCTCCGCGCCGAGCTCGGACATCTGCACGCGGTCGTTGACCCCGGACACCAGCCACGGGTCCGCGGTCTCGACGGCGCCGACGCCGCGGCCCTCGCGGGCGGCGGTCGCGACGACGTCGGTGAGGTAGAGCTCGCCCTGGGCGTTGTGGGTGTCGAGGCGCTCCAGCGCCTCGCGCAGGAAGGCGAGGTCGAAGGCGTAGACGCCGGAGTTCACCTCGGTGATGGCGAGCTGCTCGAGCGTCGCGTCGCGGTGCTCGACGATCGCGACGACCTGGTTCGCTTCGTCCCGGACGACGCGGCCGTACCCGCTCGGGTCGTCGAGCTCGGCGGTGAGCAGCGTCACCGCGTAGTCCCCGTCGGCGTGCTCGGCCTGCAGTGCGCGCATCGTCGCCGTGTCCAGCAGCGGGACGTCGCCGTAGGAGACGAGCACGGTGCCGGTGAGGTCGCTCGGCAGGCGTGAGACGCCGCACGCGACGGCGTGCCCGGTGCCCCGGCGGCGGTCCTGCACCGCGGTGAGGACCTCGCGGTCGACCTCCGCGGCGAGCCCGAGGACGTGGCCGCCGACCTGCTCGCGCTCGTGGCCGACCACGACGACGAGGTGGTCCGGCGTGGTGCCCGCGGCCGCGTGCACGGCGTGCCCGAGCAGGGTGCGCCCGCCGACGGGGTGCAGGACCTTAGGGGTGGCCGAGTTCATCCGGGTGCCCTCACCGGCGGCGAGGACGACGACGGCGGTCGGGCTCGGCGGCATCGGCTCTTCTGGCTCCCACTCGTGCGCGGGCCGGCCCCGGGTCCGGGGCTCGCGGGCCGATCCTACGACCGCTGCGCCGCCGGTCCGGCGGGGTGTGCGCCGGGCGACCCCGCGCGGTGGGCACCGCCCGCGGTCAGGCGTCCGTGAGCACCGCGTTCCCGCCCGCCCGCTTGACCGCGTACATCGCGGCGTCGGCACGGGCGAGCACGGCGGCGGCGGGCTCGCCGGGGCGGGCCCCGACCACCCCGACCGACAGCGTCACCGCCCGGCCCCCGGCGCCCGCGAGCCCCGCGACGGCGCGGCAGGCCCGTCCGAGCGCGGCACCGGCGTCGTCCACAGCGGTGTCGGGCAGGACGACGACGAACTCGTCGCCGCCGTACCGGGCGACCAGGTCCGGGGCCCGCAGCGACGACCGCAGCGCCGCCGCGACCCCGCGCAGGACCTCGTCGCCGTGGGTGTGCGAGACGGTGTCGTTGATCTGTTTGAAGCCGTCCACGTCGATCATCGCGACGGCCGGGGCGAGCGCCTCGGACAGGCACCGGTCCAGCGCGCGGCGGTTGGGCAGGCCGGTGAGCGGGTCGGCGAGGGCCAGCGCGGCCACCTGCCCGTGCTCGCGGCGCAGCCGCTCGTGGGCGAGCCGGGTCCGCAGCGAGAGCGCCCGGGCGCGGTGCAGCGACCAGAGCTCCTCCTCCAGGTCGGCCACGTAGTCGCGCACCGCGGCGTCGACGCTGCGCGGTGCCCCGCCCGGCTCGGACAGCCGCGTGCTCAGTCGCGCGAGCTCGCGCGTCACCGAGAGCAGGAGGCTGGCCTCGCCCCGCGGCGGGCACGTCCGCAGGCGCGTGAGCAGGGCGGCGGCCGCCTCGGTGTCGCCGGCGTGCTCGAGCGCGCGGGCGGCGGCCAGGCGCGTGACCAGCCGGTCGTGCTGGGACGGGACCGTGTCGCCGCGGGTGAGGGCCTCGGCGTCGCGGCGGGAGGCCTGGCGCGACGCCTCCGTCGTCGCGACGCCGGTCGCGGTGCGGGCGAGCACCGTCGCGGCGCGGAGCAGCGGCAGCTCCTCCGGCGCGGCCCGGCGGCGCATCTCCCCGGCGACGGCCGCCGCGTCGGCGATCCGTTCCTGCCCGCGCCGCCCGGCCCGCTCGAGGCGCAGACCCCAGGAGACGCCGAGGCGGACCCGCTCGTAGGCGAGGGCGGCGGTGTCCGGGGACGACCCGGCGAGGGCGGTCCCGGCGCCGGCGAGCAGCGGCTCGGCGAGGTCGTGCATGCCGAGCGACACCAGCGTGCTCGCGGCCAGCCGCCGTGAGCAGCACACGTTGCGGTGGTGCTCGGCGACCGTCGCGGCGAGGTCGGTCAGGACCGGCTCCTCGAGGTGCGCGAGGCCCGTCGAGGCCGCGGCGAGCGCGGCGTCCTCGTCGTCGCCGAGCAGGGCGCGGCGGGCCACGAGCATCTGCGCGTCGGCGTCGAAGAGGGTCAGCCCGTGGTCGGCGGCCAGGGCGATCAGCTCGTCGAGCAGGCGCTCGTCGGCGTGGTCGAGTGCGGGGCCGCCCGGCGCGGCGGCCAGCTGGACCCGGGCGACCACGGTCTGCCGCAGCACCAGGGCGTGCACCCCCGGATCGCCCAGGGTGCGCGCCTCGCCGAGCAGCGCGTCGAGGGCGGCGAGGCCGCCGCACGGGTCGGGGGCGGGCACCCGCGTGGCGGCGAGCGCGGCGGCGCCGGCGCTCCTGACCAGCTCGTCCCGGCGCGCGGCGGGATCGGGCTCGACCGTCGTGCGACCCGGGAGCATCGCCCACCTCCGGCTCCGCGCGACCCCGTCGGGGGCCGGCGTCCGACGATCGGGCGGATCCGGTGCGCCCTCGCGTCGACGCTGCGCCGACCGTCGGCCGTCACTGTCCTCCGTCGCGGGGAGGTCGCCGGACCCACCCCGGGGTTACGGCATCCTTGCCGCCCATGCCGCGCTCGATCATGGGCACGTCCCCCGGTCCGTCCGGTCTGGTCCCCGACGGCCGCACACCCCTCGTGGTGGCGGCGGTGCGACGCCGCGTGGTGATCGCCATCGGTGTCGCGGCGGCGATCACCGGCGTGCTCGCCTGGCGCTACGCCGGGGACTCGGGCGCCGGCCGCGCCGACACCCGCATCACCGAGGTGCTCGACGACCAGCCCGGGATCGCCCACTCCCTCGCGCGGGGGTTCGCCGCCCTCGGCGGCCCGCTCCCGGTGGTCGTCGCGCTCCTGCTGCTGGCGCCCCTGGCCTGGTACCTGCGCCGCGGTCGCGGCCTCGGGCTCGTGCTCGCCGGCCCGACGACCGCGATGGTCGTGACGTCGCTGGTGCTCAAACCGCTGGTCGAGCGCACGCGCGGCGGCGAGCTGGCGTTCCCCAGCGGGCACACGACCTCGGTCGCCTCGATCGCCGTGACCTGCGCGGTCCTCGTGCTCGGCCTGCCGACCCTCCCGCGCGCGCTGCGGCTGCTCGCGGTCGCCGGGCTCGCGGCCCTCGTCGTCGCGGTCGGCGTCTCGCTGGTGGTGCGCGGGATCCACTACCCGACCGACACCCTCGGCGCGCTCGGGGTCGCCGTCGCCGTGGTGCTCGGCGTCGCCCTCGCCGTGGACGCCTTCGCCGACGTCGTCAGCGACCCGGGCCCGGACCCGCGGGCGTTCGACCCGCGGGAGAAGCCGACCGACGTCCTGCCGCGCGTGGGGTCGTCGCCGGAGGGCTGACCGCCCGTCGGGCGCACCGCTCCGCCGCCTGGATTCGAACCAGGATCATCGGAACCAAAATCCGAGGTGTTGCCCTTACACCACGGCGGATCGCCCGCTGCCGCGGGACCCCGCCATGGTCCCACGCAGGAGCGACCGCTTCTCAGCCGCGGGTCTGGCGCCGCCGCAACGACAGCACCGCGAGCCCGGCCACGACGACGAGCAGGCCGCCCGCGATCCACGTCAGCGAGTCCCCGGACGACGACCCGCCGCCGCCCGCGGGTGTGTTCGCCGGGTCGGAGTCGGACGGGATCCGGCTCGACGCGGAGTCCGGCGACTGCACCGAGGCGAGGGTCGGGCCGGCGCGCAGGTCCTCGAGGAACACCCGGCCGGTCTCCTGGATCGAGGTGTCGCGGTAGATGCCGACCTTCATGTAGTTGCCGCCGTCGATGAGCGTGCCGCTCGCGGGCTTGTAGCCCTGCAGGACGTGGTTGCCGTCGCGCCAGACGTCGACCGTGCCCTGCTCGGGGTCGCGCGAGAACGCGATCCGCAGCGTCAAGTCGATCTTGTCGCCGGCGGCGACGGGCCCGAGGTCCTGCAGGTCGCCGCCCTCGGCGGCGACCATCAGCCGGTTGTCGCGGACCTCCACGGCCACCGGCGGGGAGCCCGAGTCGCCGTACTGGTGCCACTGCAGGAGCAGCTGCCAGGTGTCGGCCTCGGTCGGGAACTCGTTCGGGAGCCGCGCGACGTACGTGTAGTACTGCGTCGTGCCCTCGGTCTGGTCACCGACCTTCGGGCGCATCTCGGAGCGCTGGGCCCCACCGGGCACGGTGAACTGCACGGCCTGCTTGTTCGGGTCGTCGGGCGACGGGACCTGCGTCGGGGAGCCGTCCTGCTCGTCGTAGTCGTTGCGCGTGAACGCCGAGAGCAGGTCTCCCGACTGCGGCAGGGACCACGTCGGCTGGTTCGACGACGGTGTCGGCGACGACGCGACCGCGGGCGCGGCACCGGTGAGGAGCACGAGCAGGGCACTCGCGAGGGCGACCGCGGCGCCCACGAGCCCGCGACGTGCCGTGTGACGCGGGACGGCGGGGGTGCTCCGCAACTGGGCTCCAAGCCTGGTGGACGGGTGTCGGCGCGGGGCGCGCCGGGGCGGTCGGTGCGACCACGCCCCGTACGCGTCGATGCGCGCGCCGTTCCCGACGATACCGAGCGCCGCGGTGAAGCCCACGTCGGACGACGGTGACGAGCACCCGGGCCGTGATCTCGCTCTCGGTGCGGGGACCGCCGTCGGCCGGGGTCACCGTCTCTCCGTCGTCTCCGGTGGCGCCCTCGGACCCGGGGGGACGACCGGCGCACGGCGCCGCGCGGCGTGTACGCGAGGATGCGTGCCGCCACGGGACGCGTCGCTCGTCCGGATCAGCCTGTGCGAGGCGCCCGTGACCTCCCTGCCGTCGGTCGCGTTGTGGAGAGGGGGTGGGGGCCGGTGCCGGATCACGTCCGTGGGTCGGGGCAACCCGAGGCCGACTCGGACGTCTCACGTCCCAGGAAAGCTGTCCATGCCGACGAGGTGCGAGGGGTGGACCCCCACCCTGCAACCCACGACGGGGGCGACGTGACGAACGGACGAGCAGAGCTCGGCGAGCAGCACGACGTGCGCACGCCCGCCGAGGAGCTGGCCGACGACCTCGGGATGGCGGTCGCCGCGCCGGCGACCCCGGAGCCCGATGTCTTCGTCGAACCAGCGCCCACGGCGCCGGGGTTCGTGCGGATCTGGGAGGACGAGGGCCCGGAGCAGCCGGGCAGCGTGGCGGTCGCGACCAGCTGGCAGCGCAAGTTCGCGCTCGCGGTCGGCGCCTCGGACCTGATGACCCTCGCCGTCTGCCTCGTGCTCGGCGCCCTCATCGGCTTCGGCGAGGGCAGCGACGGGCCGCAGGCGTCGAACCCGTGGGGCCTCGCCGGCGTCGCCGCCGTGCTCGTGCCGCTGGCGATCGTCGCCTGCCGCGCGTGGGACCCCCGCACCATCGGTCAGGGCGCCGAGGAGTGGAGCCGCCTGATCCGGGCGTTCGTCTCCGCGGCGATCGTCATGGGCCTCGGCGGGCTCGCCTTCGAGCGTCTCGGCGTGCGCCCCTGGGTGTTCGGCGTCCTCCCCGTCGCCGGGCTCGCCGCCATGGCGGGCCGCTACATGCTGCGCCGCTGGCTGCACCAGGCCCGCAAGCGCGGGCGCGGGATGCTGCCGGTGCTCGCCGTCGGTACCGAGCAGGCCGTGCGCGACCTCGTCGAGCGCACCCGCCGCGTGCCGCACATGGGCTGGGTCGTCATCGCGGCCTGCACCCCGACCGGCCTCGGCGAGGAGGGGCAGGGCCACGTGGCCGGCGTCCCGGTCATCGGCGACCTCGACGACCTGTCGACCAGCGTGGGCAGCGGGCGCTACGGCGTCGTCGCCGTCGCCCCGACGCCGGGCTGGAGCCCCAAGCGCCTGCACCGCCTCGCGTGGGATCTCGAGGGCACCGGCTCCGAGCTCGTCGTCGACCCGGGCCTCATGGAGGTCGCGGGACCGCGCCTGCACGTCGCGCCGGTCGACGGGCTGCCGCTGCTGCGCCTCACCGAGCCGCGCCTGTCCGGCGTGCCGCGGGTGTTCAAGCTGATGTTCGACCGCGTCACCACCGCGGCGATCCTGCTGGTGCTGCTGCCGGTCTTCGCGGTGATCGCGCTGATCGTCAAGCTCGACGGCGGCCCGGTGTTCTACCGCCAGACCCGCGTCGGGCAGCGTGGCCGGACGTTCAAGATGATCAAGTTCCGGTCGATGGTGCCCGACGCCGACAAGCTGCGTGACGACCTCCTGGCCGGCACGAACGACGGCTCCGGGCCGCTGTTCAAGCTCCGCCGGGACCCGCGCGTCACCCGCATCGGCCAGCTCCTGCGCCGGTACTCGCTCGACGAGCTGCCGCAGCTGCTCAACGTCCTCGGCGGCTCGATGTCGCTCGTCGGCCCGCGCCCGCCGCTGCCCGGCGAGATCGAGGCCTACACCGACGCCGCCAAGCGCAAGTTCCTCGTGCGCCCGGGCATGACCGGCCTCTGGCAGGTCAGCGGCCGGTCGGACCTCTCCTGGGAGGAGTCGGTCCGTCTCGACCTGCGCTACGTGGAGAACTGGTCGCCCGCGATGGACCTGGTGATCATGTGGAAGACGGTCTCCGCGGTGTTCCGCGGCGACGGCGCCTACTGAGACGGGACCCTTGGACAAGATTCTCTGCCGGCTCTGCGGCTCGGCCGACCTGGCCAGCTTCGTCGACCTCGGCGCGACGCCCCCGTGCGAGCTCTTCCTCACCGCGGAGGGCCTCGAGGCCCCCGAGCAGACGTTCCCGCTGCACCCCCGGGTGTGCCGGTCGTGCCTGCTGGTGCAGCTGCCCCCGCTGATCGACCCGGACGAGACGTTCACGGAGTACGCGTACTTCTCGTCGTTCTCGACGTCCTGGGTCGACCACGCGCGGCGCTTCGTCACCGCGGCCACCGAGCGGGCCGGGCTCGGCCCGGACTCGCTGGTGGTCGAGGCGGCCAGCAACGACGGCTACCTGCTCCAGCACGTGGTCGCCGACGGCATGCGCGCGGTGGGCATCGAGCCCAGCGTCAACGTCGGCCAGGCCGCCCGGGAGAAGGGCGTGCCGACGCTGACGGCGTTCCTCTCGCCCGAGACCGGCGCCGCGGTCCGCGAGGAGCACGGCCCGGCCGCGCTCGTCGTCGCGAACAACGTCTACGCGCACATCCCCGACCTCGTGGGCTTCACCCAGGGGCTGCGGGCGATGGTGGCCGACGACGGCTGGGTCTCGATCGAGGTGCAGCACCTGCTCACGCTGGTGCGCCTCCGGCAGTTCGACACGATCTACCACGAGCACTTCCAGTACTACACGGTCGGCACGGCGCAGAAGGCGCTGCGCTCGGGCGGGCTGGAGCTGGTGGACGTCGAGCTGGTGCCGACGCACGGCGGTTCGATCCGGTGCTGGGCGCGACCCACCGAGCTGGGCCAGCAGCCCTCGCAGGCCGTCGCCGACGCGCTCGCCGAGGAGGCCGCGGCCGGGCTCGACACGGTCGAGGGCCACGCCGGCTTCGCGGGCGAGGTCTCGCGGATCCGCAACGACCTGGTGCGCTTCCTCGTCGACGCCGCGGACGCCGGGAAGACCGTCGTCGGCTACGGCGCGCCGGGCAAGGGCAACACCCTGCTCAACTACTGCGGCATCCGCCCCGACCTGCTCGCGTACACGGTCGACCGCAACCCCTACAAGCACGGCCGGTTCACCCCGGGGACGCGCATCCCGATCCACCCGCCGGAGCGGATCGACGCCGACCGTCCGGACTACGTGCTCGTGCTCCCGTGGAACCTGCGCGACGAGATCACCGCGCAGCTCGCCCACGTCGCGGGCTGGGGCGGGGCGCTCGTCTTCCCCATCCCCTCCCTGCAGGTGGTCGCACCGGGCTCTGGCAAGGTTCTCGAACCGTGAAGGTCGTCCTCTTCTGCGGCGGATTCGGGATGCGGATGCGCGACGGCGACTCCGACGTCCCCAAGCCCATGCAGATGGTCGGGCCGCGCCCGCTCATCTGGCACGTCATGCGCTACTACGCCCACTTCGGGCACAAGGAGTTCATCCTGTGCCTGGGCTACGGCGCCCACCACATCAAGGACTACTTCCTCGACTACCGCGAGACCGAGTCGAACGACTTCGTGCTGCGTGAGGGCGAGCTGGAGCTGCAGAGCTCCGACATCGCCGACTGGACGATCCACTTCGTCCACACGGGGCTCGAGTCGCCGATCGGCGAGCGGCTGCGGCGGGTGCGCCACCTCGTCGAGGGCGAGGAGATGTT
The DNA here is from genome assembly GCF_054796175.1 of Actinomycetospora sp. C-140. Classification (NCBI taxonomy): domain Bacteria; kingdom Bacillati; phylum Actinomycetota; class Actinomycetes; order Pseudonocardiales; family Pseudonocardiaceae; genus Actinomycetospora; species Actinomycetospora sp. C-140. The sequence goes on from NZ_JBTWNF010000018.1 coordinate 134,591, forward strand.
CCTCGCGAACTACGCCGACGTCCTCACCGACGCCCCGCTCGACGCGATGGTCGACAAGTTCCGCGCGAGCGACGCCACGGCCTCGCTGCTCGCGGTGCCGCCCCAGGCGGTGTTCCACATCGTCGACGTCGACGGCTCGGACCGGGTGAACTCGATCTACCCGGTGACCGACATGCACATCCGGGAGAACGGGGGCTACTTCGTGCTGCGCCCCGAGGTCATCGACTACATCCCGGAGAACGGCGACCTCGTCGGCGACGCCGGGATGACCCTGGCCAAGGAGGGCAAGCTGCTCTCCTACCCGTGGGAGGGCTTCTGGCAGCCCGCGGACACGCTCAAGGAGCGCAACGCCCTCGAGGCCTCGTACCGGGCCGGCACCCGGCCGTGGATGGTGTGGGAGAAGGCGGCCCGCGCGATCGACCGGCCGCCGCTGGAGAGCCTCGTCGCGCAGGAGCTCTCCGAGCGCGACACCCCTTGATGCGCGCGCTGCGCCCCGAGTCGCTGGACGAGCTGGTCCTGCTCGCGGCGCACTGCGACGACATCCCCATCGGCGCGGGCGGCACGCTGCTGACCCTGTGCCGGGCGCGTCCCGGTCTGCGGGTGCGCGCGCTGGTGCTGTCCGGCGGGGGCACCCCGCGCGAGTCCGAGGAGCGGGCGGCGCTGGCGGCGTTCTGTCCGGGCGCCGACCTCGCGGTGACCGTGCTGGACATGCCCGACGGCCGGCTGCCCACCCACTGGGAGTGGGCGAAGGAGCAGCTCGAGGCGTTCCGCCGGACCTGCGAGCCGGACCTGGTCCTCGTCGGGCACCGCGGCGACGACCACCAGGACCATCGCGAGCTCGCGCGCCTCGTCCCCACCGTGTTCCGCGACCACCTGGCGCTGGGGTACGAGATCCTCAAAGCCGAACCGGACCTCGCGCAGCCGCCGCTGCTGTGGCCGCTGGCACCGGACGTGGTGGCCGACAAGGTCCGCCTGCTGCACGAGTCCTACCCGTCCCAGGTCGCCCGCGCGTGGTTCGACGAGGAGACCTTCCGGGGCCTCGCGCGCGTCCGCGGGGTCCAGGCCGGGGTGCGCTACGCGGAGGGGTTCCACCTGACGCGGGCGCTGCTGGCGGCCCCCGTACCGTCGTCTCTCTGAGGCACCGTCACACGAAGGAGGGACCGCCGCGATGCGCGTCCTGCTCACCGGACACCAGGGCTACCTCGGCACCCTGATGGCGCCGCTGCTGACCGCGGCCGGCCACGAGGTCACCGGGCTCGACTCCGGCCTGTACGCCGACTGCGTGCTCGGCGACCTGCCCGCTCCCGAGCCGCCGGCCCTCGCGGTCGACCTGCGCGACGTCACCGTCGACCAGCTCGCCGGGTTCGACGCCGTCGTGCACCTCGCGGCGCTGTCGAACGACCCGCTCGGCGCGCTGGCGCCCCAGCACACCTACGACATCAACCACCACGCCTCGACCCGCCTGGCGCGCCTGGCCAAGGAGGCCGGGGTCGGCCGCTTCGTCTACGCGTCGACGTGCTCGGTGTACGGCGCGTCGGGCACCGAGGACGTGCTCGACGAGGAGGCGCCGATGAAGCCGGTGACCCCCTACGCCGAGTCGAAGGTGCGCGTCGAGGCCGACCTCGTCGAGATGGCCGACGCCGACTTCGTGCCGGTGTCGATGCGCAACGCGACGGCGTTCGGCTTCTCGCCGCGCCTGCGCGCCGACATCGTGCTCAACAACCTCGTCGGCCACGCCCTGCTGTCGAACCGCATCCTCGTGATGAGCGACGGCACGCCCTGGCGGCCGCTGGCCCACGCGCAGGACATCGGCGGGGCCGTGGTCGCCGCGCTGGCCGCCCCGGCGGACACGGTGCGCGCGCAGGCGTTCAACGTCGGCTCGACGGAGAACAACGTGCAGGTGCGCGACATCGCCGACGCGGTGAAGGTCGCGGTGCCCGACGCCGAGCTGGTCATCACCGGCGAGACGGGCGGCGACCCGCGCTCGTACCGCGTCGACTTCACGAAGATCGGCAAGTTCCTGCCGGAGTTCCGGCCCGCCTGGTCGGTCGCCGACGGCGCGGCCGAGCTGATCCGCGAGTACCGCGCCCGGGGGCTGACCCAGGAGGCGTTCGACCGGCGCTTCACCCGCCTCGCCGTGCTGAAGGACCGCCAGGCCGCCGGCACCCTCGACGAGTCCCTGCGCCCCAGCTGAGCCGCCCATGTGAGCGAACTTCGGGGCTATAGCCCCAAAGCTCGCTCACATGGAGGCGAGCAGGTCCTTCCAGGCGCCGGCGGTGCGGTCGCGCTCGGAGATCGCGGTGACCTCCTGCGGCCAGGTGATCGCGAGGTCCGGGTCGTCGTACGCGACGCCGACGTCCTCGCCCGGCGCGTGCGGGCGGTCGATCCGGTAGCAGACGTCGGCGACCTCGGTGAGCGCCTGGAAGCCGTGCAGCAGGCCCGGCGGCACGTAGAGGTGCCAGAAGTCCTCGTCGTCGAGGCGGTACGACTCCACCGTCCCGAACGTCGGCGAGTCCGGCCGGGCGTCGACGAGGACGTCGAGCACCGCCCCGTGCGCCACGCGGACCAGCTTCGCCTCGCCGCGGCCGCGGCGCCCGTGCATGCCGCGGATCGTGCCCTGCCGCGAGCGGGACTGGCTGTCCTGCGCCTCCGGGCCCAGGTCGATGCCGTGTTCCGCGGCGATCGCCGTGTCGAACGTGCGGGTGAACAGTCCCCGGTCGTCGCGGTGCGGCGTCGGGACGAGGACCCGCACCCCCTCGATACCTGCTGTGCGTACCTCCACGCCCCGGAGCCTCCCATCCCCGCCGCGAGCGCTCCTGACAGGATCGGCGCCGTGAGCCATCCCGACCCCACCTGTCGCTGGTGCGGCGGCGCCGACGGCACGATCGTGCTCGACCTCGGCGACCAGCCCGCCGCGGACCACTTCCCGGCGGTCGACGACCCGGGCCCCGACCCGGTGCACCCGCTGCGCATGTGGCTGTGCGCCGGCTGCGGGCTGGCCCAGCTCGCCGAGGACCCGACGACGCCCGAGGAGCCGCGCGGCGCCGAGCCGGACGCCCTCGTCGCGCAGGCACGGGACGCCGTCGCGCGGGTGCAGACCGCCGGCCTGCTGCCCGAGGGCGGGACGGTGCGCGAGTTCGGCAGCCCGCACGGCGGCTCGTGGCTCGACCTCCTCGGCGCGGCCGGTCTCAAGGAGAGCCCCGAGGAGCCCGCCGACGTGGTGATCGACTGCTTCGGGCTCATGCACGCCGCCGACCAGCGGGCGGGGCTCGCCGAGCGCGTCGCGGCGACGGCGCCCGGCGGGGTGCTGCTGCTGCAGTTCCACACGCTCGCCGCGATCGTCACCGACGGCGGCTGGAACGCCCTGCGCCACGGGCACTTCGCCTACTACGCGACGCCCGTGCTCCGCGGGATGCTCGGCGAGCTCGGCCTCGACGTCACCCACGGCTTCCTGTTCGACCTCTACGGCGGCACGGTGCTGCTCGCCGCCCGCCGGCGCGACGACGACGGCCCGCGGGACCAGGCCGGCGTCGACGCCCTGCTCGAGCGCGAGTCGGCCCTCGGCGTCACCGATCCCGGCGCGGTCGGCGCCCTCGAGGAGGCGGCGAGCCGCAGCGCCGAGGAGCTGCGCGCGCACCTCGAGTCCTCCCGCGACGCCGGGCACGCCGTCCTGGGCTACGCGGCCGCGTCCCGGGCGGTGCCGCTGCTCAACCGCGCCGGCATCGGCCCCGACCTGCTGCCGGCCGTCGCGGACGCCTCGCCGGGCAAGCAGGGCCGGCGGTTCCCGGGCGTGCCCGTGCCGATCCTGCCGCCGTCCGCGGTCGCCGACCGCCGTCCCGACGAGGTCGTGCTGTTCGTGACCGACATGCTCGCCGAGATGCGCCGGGCGATGCCCGAGGTCGAGGCGAACGGCGGGAGCTGGGTGGTCGTCGACCCGACGGTGCGGAGGATCGCGCCGGCGCGCTGATCTCGGTGGGTGCGGTGGCAGGCGTAGCCGCAGTGACGGAGCGAGGGCGTCCCTCGCTGCGTCGCGCGCAGCGAGGGACGCCCTCGCTCCACCGAGCCCGGCCGCGACGGGGAGGGCGACGCGCCGAACATCGTCGTCGTCGGCTCGTCAGGCGCCGTCGTGCCGGGTCCGGGCAGGGAGCGGCGCGATGATCGCGGTCTCGGTGACGACCCCTCGCAGATGTGACAGCGATCGTCACCGAGACGACGATCCCGTCGAGGTCCGGGCCGGGCGTCAGCCCCGGTCGCGGGGGACCGCGCCGAGCGTCGCCGTCGGCTGACCCTGCGACGCCGGGCCGTGGTGCCCGTTGCCGTTCGTGCCGTGCCCGGTGGCGCCGTGCCCGTTCCCGCTGCTGTGGTGCCCGTTCGCCCCGCGCCCGTTCGTCAGCGGCGTGCCGACCGGCGGGCTCACGGGCGGACCGCCGTCCTCCGGTGCCGCGAGGGCGTGGCGGGGCCGTCCCGTGCGGCCGGTGCGGGCGGCGTCGCGCAGCGCCGCGGTGAGCGCGTGCGAGGTGGCGGGGGAGAGGCCGGTGGCGGGCCCGCCGGGCGCCTGGGGGGCCGCCTCGGGGCGGCTGTGGCGCCCGCCCGGCGGCGGTACCGGTGCGTGGAGGCGCTCGGTGCGCAGCTCGCCGAGCGCGAGGACGAGGGTCGGGACGTCGAACAGGTCGTCCTCGCCGCGCCGCTGGTCGTCGTCGACGGGGCCCTCGTCGGCGCCGGAGTCGTCCGAGCCCGACCCGCCGTGCCGCCGCTTCGCGAACTTCGCGACGAGCCCGCGCAGCTCGCCCACCGTCGACGGCGCGAGCACCGCCAGCACGCCGAGGTAGACCGCGCCGAAGAGCGCCGCGTCCGCCGCCAGGTAGAGCAGCCCGAGGAGCACCGGGCGCGTGTCGGACAGGAGCACCTGGTGCTCGAGCGCCCAGGTGGCCGCCCCGGCCAGCACGGCGGCGACGAGCGGCGGCAGGAGCACCTTGAGCAGCTCGCCCCACGAGGCCTTCACCAGCGGGCGGGCCAGGGCGACCGTGAGGATGCCGCCGACCATCCCCTCGATCGAGACCGAGAGGCCGACGCCGAGCAGCCCGAACGGGAGCAGGGCGACGAGCCCGCCGATGCCGAGGACGAGCGAGACCGCCGTCGCCCAGTGCAGGCGCCTGCTCGCCCCCGCACCCTTGATCGACTCGACGCCGATCGCGTTCAGCGCCGTGCCCGGGCCGAAGCCGGCCATCGCCATGACGAAGACGCCGGCGGGCGCCCACTGCGGCCCGAGGAGCACGACGATCGCGGGCCCGCCGGCCGCGACGAGGAAGGCGCCGAGCGGGATGGTCGCGGTCCAGAGCAGGCGCAGCGCCCGGACGAACCCGCGGCGGAAGCGCACGGCGTCGCCCGAGATGCGGGCGAACGCCGGGAAGAGCACGTAGGACGCGACCTGGATGATCGCCTGGCCGGGCAGGATGCCGATGCGGCGCCCGTAGCGGTACTGGCCGGCGGTCGCGATGTCGAGGCTGCGCCCGACGATCGACTGCGACGCGATCTCGCGGGCGTCCTTGGCCAGGTTCTGGACGATCATCGGGAACGCGTAGCGCGCCATCTCGCGCCACAGCCGGTAGCTCGGGCGTGCCTTGCCCGGGCGCCAGTCGGCGAGCCACCACGCGGCGATCAGCGTCGCGATCTGTGAGGCGTAGAGGCCGATGACCATGCCCCACACGCCGAAGCCGAGGGCGCACATGGTGACGGTGACGACGGCGAACGACCCGGCCGTCAGCGGGTCGACGATCAGCCGCCGTTTGAAGTTGAAGCGGCGCTGCATGAGCGCCTCGGGCACGTTGAGCAGCGAGTGCACGAGCAGCGTGCCCGACGTGGCGGCCGCGATGAGGGCGACCAGGCGGTCGCCGAAGAACAGCGCGAGCAGCGGGGACGCGGCCAGCGCGCCGGTGGCCATGAGGACGCCGGTGAACACGCTCGCCCAGAACGCGGTGTTCGCCGCCTCCTCGACGTCGGTCTCGCGCTGGATGAGTGCGGCGCGCATCCCGCCGTCGGCCATCACGATCATGAAGTTCGCGAAGATCGTGCCGAGGGTGAACGCGCCGATCTCGGCCGGCGTGAGCAGGCGGGCGACGACCACCGTCTGCCCCAGCGAGATGAGCTGGGTGACGAACAGCATCGCCGCGGAGATCGTCGCGCCGCGCTTGAGGGTCCGGCTGAGCTTGTTCAGCGACGGGTTGTGCCCGGCGTCCGGCGTCGCCGCGGGACCGGGTGCGTCACCGGTCTCCGCGGGCGTCGGGGCACGGCCGGAGCCGTCGGGCGGACCTGTCATGGGGGAGCGGACCGTGGACCGTGGTGGGGAGCGAGGCGGTCGCACCGACGGTCCGGCAGCACGACAGCACGCTCATTCTAGGGGCCCGGCCCGGCGCGATCGCCCGGCGTATCGCCTTGATCACCCAGGGTGAGAGGCGGGCGGTGGCCTCAGCCCGTCGGGCGGGACGCGGGCGTCGAGGCGTCCACGAACAGGGCGCTCCAGGCCCGTCCGATCACGTCCCAGCGATAGACCTCGTTCACGAGCGAGTGAGCCGCCGTGCGGACCGTCTCGCGGCGCGGCGCGTCGTCGAGGACGGCCAGGACGGCCCCCGCGAGGCCCGCGGCGTCGTCCGCGACGACGATGTGCGTGCCGTCGACGACCTCGGGCAGCGCCTCGACGCCCATCGTCGTGGTGACGACGACGAGACCCAGGCCGAACGCCTCGAGCACCTTGTTCTTCAGCCCGCTGCCCGACCGCATCGGGTTGATCATGATCGGGTAGCGGCGGACGACCGGGCGCAGGTCGTCGACCCACCCGGTGAGCGTGAGCAGCGGCTCGCGCGCGGCGATCTCGACCAGCCAGTCCGGGGCACCGGCCCCGACGATGCAGAGCTCCACGCCCTCGTGGCGCAGCGTCGGCAGCCACACCTGGTGCACGAAGAACCAGAGCGCGTCCCGGTTGGGGCCGAAGGTCAGGTTGCCCCAGAAGGCCACGCCCCGGCGCTCGCCCGGCGCGGGCAGCGGACCGACGAACGCCTCGTCGACGCCGTTGGGGACGACGCCGACCGTGCCGGGGGCGCGCCGGCCCTCGACCGCCCGCGAGTCCGCGGCGCTGATCGTCACGACCCGGTCGAAGCGGCCGGCGAAGCGCGACTCGGTGGCGCGCTTGCGGTGGACCTTCAGGCGGTCCTTCCAGCGCCGCAGGCCCTGTGCGGGGGTCGAGCTCCACGCGAGCGAGCGGTGGGTGGTCAGGGCCGTGGAGTCGCAGACGTCCAGCGTCACCCGCGGCCCGCGCAGGGTCGCAGCCAGCTCGGCGACGTCGCCGCCGAAGACGACGACGTCGGTGATCCCCCGCTCGTCGACGATCTCCTGGAGGCGGGCCGCCGCGCGCGCGAACTCGGCGGGGTGGAACGCCGCGAGCACGTGGTCGTCGGAGCGGCGCAGGTGGCGCTTGAGGCTCTTCGCCGGGCCCGTGAGCGCCGGGAGCTCCTCGGTGCTGGCGAAGAGGTCCTCGGTGCCGGGCAGCCCGGGACCAGGCGGGCCCAGCGCCTCCATCGGCGCGACCACCAGGTGGGCCTCACCGGGCAGGTGGGCGCAGAGGTGTGCGACGCGGATGTCGTAGCCGCTCTGGCGTGACTCGAGGCGCCTCGAGGTCAGGACCAGGAACCTCACTCCGGGGACCTCCGTGGGTTGCCGCGCAGCCGGTGCAGCCAGTCGGCCGAGCGGGCCGACCGCCAGCCCTTCTGCAGGCGCTGCTTGACGGGGTGGACGGCGCCGAGCACGCCGGGGGCGAAGCGCAGGCCGGCGAGGACCGTGGCGGTGCGCGCGCTGTGGCGCAGCGCGTACGCGGCACGCACGTGGCTGCGCGCGGCCTCGAGGTCGCCCTCGCGGAACGCGAAGCGCGCCCGGCGGATGTGCTGCTCGTAGCGGACGCGGTGCACGACGCGGTCGAGCGCCTCCTGGGCCTCCGGGTCGCCGGAGCGCTCGACGGCGTTGCGCATCGCACGCTCGCGCTGCGCCTCGAACCGCTCGATGCGCTCGTTGTCGTTCGGCCTGCTCACCGAGCCCGCCTGGACGCGGAAGCGCCCCAGCCGGTCGGGGATCACGCGGACGTCGTGACCCGTGACGATCATCCGCAGCCAGAAGTCGAGGTCGTCGACGAGCGGGGTCTCCGAGGTCATGCCGTCCAGCTCGTCCCAGACCTCGTGGCGGATCGCCGCGGTGTAGTACGGGCTCGGGCCGTCGATGACGTCGGCGAGCCGCAGGGGTTCCTGGCCGTCCGGCGTCGCGCGCACCCCGGCGTCGGTGAGGTAGCTGTGCGCCAGCAGGCGCTCGCCCGGGTCGACGAACTGGTGCGCGTCGGTGGTCACCGCGGCGACGTCCGGGTGCCCGTCGAGCAGCTCGCCGGTGCGGGCGCAGAACTCGGGGGCCACGGCGTCGTCAGAGTTCAGCGGCACCAGGTACCGACCCGTCGCGAGCGCCGCGGCCGCCATCGTGCCGCCGCTCGCGCCCGCGTTCTCCTGGCGGGTGAACAGGATGCGGGGATCGGTCAGGTAGGGCTCGACGACCGCCGCGATCTCGTCGTCGAAGCCGTTGTCGACGATGACGAGCTCCCAGTCGGTGCGCGTCTGGTCGAGGACGGACCGGATGGTGCGCGGCAGCGTGTCGGCCGTCCGGTACGCGGTGGTGAGGAAACTGAACGCGGGGCGGGTCGTCCGCTGCTGGCCCACGGGTGGAGCCTCCTGCGTCCTGCTGGTCACGGTCACAACTCCCCCGGTGCCCTCCACCGCCCGCCGCTCGACTGCGTCGACGGAACCACGGACGGGTGGACATCTCCGTTCAGGTGTCCGGTCCGGAAATGTATCGGGCCGCTCCTGAGGCTTCGGCGTGCGCCCCCGGGACCTGCGGTTCTCGGTGCGTCGGTCACGCCCTACCCACGTCTGACGTCTCACCCACTCGCCGGAACGTGTGCCTTGCGGTCACCTGCGACGAGCGGTCACTGTTCTGCGCCGAACGGACCAATTGTGTGGTCACTGCGGTCGATGTGACTCGTGGTGCGACGAACGGTAGGTGGAGGAGCGCGCGATGGAGATCAACGGTCGGCGGGGTGATCGTCGTGGGACGTCCCGACGCCGGCGCTTGGCCGCCGCGGCGCTCGGCTGGACCGTGCTCGGTCTGGCCGGCGGCGTCGCGGGAGCGCCGCCCGCCGCCGCGGCGGACGGTCCGGCCGTCGTGGGCCGCGAGGTGTTCGTGGGCGACTACGAGACCGGCAACTTCGGCCAGTGGGACACCTGCCAGACGGCGACGGTCAACGCCGGGTGCGGCGGCTTCACGGGCGACCGCACGATGCGGATCGTCACCGACGACGTCCGTCAGGGCCGCTACGCCGCCGAGTTCGACATCGGTCCCGGGGACGTCCCCGACTTCGGCGGCGGCGAGCGCGCCGAGGTGCGGTCGGACGCGGCCGGCGCCGTGGTCAAGGAGGGCGACGAGCGCTGGTACCAGTGGTCGATGAAGTTCCCGGCGGACTTCCAGAACCCGACCGGTGTGTGGTTCATCGTCATGCAGTGGCACGCCGGGGAGGGCTCGCCACCGCTCGCGATCAACATCAGTGACGGCGGCACCGTCGACATCGGCGGCGACGGGCTCAAGGGTGAGCCGCGCCCGACCATCGGGCCGGTCCACAAGGGCGAGTGGGTGGACTACACGCTGCACGTGAAGTTCTCCCGCGACCACGACGCTGGGTTCGTCGAGGCCTGGGAGAACGGCCAGCAGACCGTGCCGCGCACCAACCGCGCGTCGATGACCAGCGACTCCAACTACCTCAAGCAGGGCATCTACCGCGACTCCGGGCCGGCGACCTCGGTCCGGATCGACGGTCTCCGCGTCGTGGCGCCGGGGGTGACCCTCCCGTGAGGCGGACCGTGCTGCTCGCGGTGCTGGCGGTCCTCATGGTGCTGCTGCCGACGGGGACCGCCACGGCGGGCACCGCCCCCACCCGCGACGTCTACCAGCGCCCGTTCGCCTGGAACTCGATCTGGAACCTGCCCCTCGCCCGCGGCGCGCAGTACCAGCCGTACGACGCGAAGATCGGCAACGTCTACCCCGACATCGAGAACATCTCCGTCGACCCCCACGCCCCGGCGCGCACCCTCGACGGCGACCCGGGCGGGCAGGTGCTCGTCGACCCCGACATGACGGCCGACGGCAGCTGGAACAACTGCTCCACGCTGCTCGCCGACACCCCGGACCGGAAGACCGTCGTCCAGGGCCAGCCCATGACGCTCGACGCCGGCGGCGACCCCTCGTGGGACCACGGCTGGGCGCCGCTCTCTCTCACCGGCGACGGCATCGACGGCTGCCACGGCGGATCCGGGATGTCGGGGATCGGCGGCACGATCCGGAAGGGCGAGCTCACGGGCGCGGAGCCGATCCGCCACGCCCTGAAGTTCAGCCTGCCCTGCACCACCAGCTGCTCCAAGGAAGGCGGCGGGTTCCGCTGGCCGGCGACGAAGGCCGACTCGGGCTACGAGGGGAAGTACGGCGGCGAGAACCCCGAGGTGCACATGGGCTCGCTGCTCGCCCTCCCGCCCGGCACCGACCTGTCGACGATCACCGAGCCCGACACCCGCAAGGTCGCCGAGGCGCTCATGACCTACGGCGGCTACGTCGTCGACGAGACCGGCGGCGACCCCGAGGGGTCGTTCGACGTGCAGTCGACCGCCCTCGACGAGTTCCCGAACATCAGCTCCGAGCAGATGCTCGACCTGCTGAAGAAGCTCGCGGTGGTCACCAACAGCGCCCCCGGGACCCCGGGCGGCGGCGCGCTCGGCACGCCGCGGCTCGCGGACTGCGCCGAGCCGTTCGCCGACGGCACGGGCGGCGCGCCACCCGGGTGCTGAGGTCAGCGGCGGGTGTCGGGCGACTCGGCGTCGTGGTCGGCGTCGCTGTCGTCGGACCCCGGGACCTGGACCATCGGCACCAGACGGGACGGGCCCGTGCCGCGGCCGTTACTCCCGGAGCCGGTCCGCGCCGCGGGACCGTGGTGCCCGTTGCCGTTCCCGTTGGTGCGGGTCGTGCGCAGGGTCTCGGTGCGCGCCGCGTCGTCCTCGTCCCCCGCGTCGCCGGCGTCCTCGCTGTCCTCCCGGACCGGCTCGGGCGCCGCCGGCGTCGTGGCCATCGTCTCGGTGGCGGGAGCGTCGTCGTCGCCGCCGGCCGGGCTCGCGGGTTCCGGCTCCGGCTTCGGCTCCGGCTTCGGCTCCGGCTCCGGCTTCGGCTTCGGCGAGGACGTGCGCTGCGGCGTGGGCCGGGGTCGCGTCGCCAACGTCTCGGTGGCGGGGCCGTCGTCCTCGTCCGCGGGCGCGGGCTCCTCGACGGTGGGCTCCGCCGACCCGGCGCGGGTGCTCAGGGTCTCGGTGGCCGGTGCCTCGTCGCCGTCGCCGTCGGCCGGCGCGGACGACGGCGGCGTCGCGGGTCGGGTCGCCGGGCGGACCGTGGCCTTCACGGTGCGCCGCGGGGGGCGCGCCGGAGCCGCCGCGTCGTCCGGAGCGAGGGGCGCCTTCGCTGCGTCCGGCGCAGCGGGGGACGCCTTCGCTCCCTCGCCGCCCGCCGGCCCCGTCGGAGCGAGGGGCGCCTTCGCTGCGTCCGGGGCAGCGGGGGCGTCCTTCGCTCCACCCCCGGGCGACACCGGCGGCACGCCCGGCATCGTCGGTGCCCCGGGGCCGCGCGTCGGCGGGATCGCGGTGGTCGGGGCGTCGAGGCCCGCGTCCTGGAACCGGCGGGCCCGCTCGTCGGCGGCGACCGGCGAGGTCGGCGGCGCCGGGGCCGGACGGGGCGGACGCGGCGGGCGCTCGAGACGGCGCGGGGGTGCGGGCGGCCGCGGCGGCCCCACCATCGGCCGCCACGGCGAGTACACCTGGTCGCCCGGTCCGTTGAGCCCGAAGATCGGCAGGACCTCGGTGGGCGCGTCGAGGTACTCGGGGCGGTCGTCGGGCCGCGGGCCGGTGGGGCCGGCGGTGTCGTCCGCGTCCTCGTCGCCCTCGTCGTCGTCCCCGCCGCCGCGGCCCCGGCGCAGCAGGCCGTCGCGCAGCTCGCGGATCGCGTCCGGGGCCATGAGGTAGAGCAGGCCGCCGAAGATGCCGAGCAGCAGCAGGCCCTCGCCGGTGAGCAGGATCAGGCCGAGCCAGACCGGGTGCTCGGCGGAGTGCACGAACCCGTGCTCGAGCACGCCCACCACGGCGCCGGCGACCGTCGCGGCGATCAGCGGCGGCACCATCACCCGGGCCAGGTCGCTGAGCGAGACACCCGCCAGGCCGCGGGCGAGCAGCAGCGCGACGATCCCGCCCACGAGCGAGTCGATCGACGCGGCGAGGCCGACGCCGACGAGCCCGAACGGCAGCAGCAGGATCAGGCCGCCGATGCCGACGACGATGCTCAGCACGGTGAGCCAGTTGATGAGCTTGCTGCGGCCCGCGCCCTTGATCGACTCCATGCCGATCGCGGCCATGGCGACGCCGGGGCCGAACCCGGCCATCGCCGCGACGAACACGCCGGCGGGCTGCCACTGCCGGCCCAGCAGCACGACGATGATCGGCTGGCCGAGGGCGACGAGCACGGCGGCGAACGGGGTCGTGGCGACCCAGAGCATGCGCAGCGAGCGCAGCAGTCCGTCGCGGAAGCGCGTGGCGTCCTGGGCGATGCGGGCGAACGCCGGGAAGAGCACGTAGGAGGCGACCTGGATGATCGCCTGGCCGGGCAGGATCGCGATGCGGCGCCCGTAGCGGTACTGCCCGGCCGACGCGATGTCGAGCCGCCCACCGACGAGCGCGGACTGCACCGCCTCGCGGCCCTGGTCGACGACCGCCGAGACGATCAGCGGGCCCGCGAAGCCCGCCATCTCGCGCCAGATCCGGAAGACGAACCGCCCCTTGCCCGGGCGCCAGCCGGCGAGCGCCCAGCAGGCGATCAGCGTGGCGAGCTGGGAGGCGTAGAGCCCGATGACCATGCCCCACACGCCGAAGCCGAGCAGGGCGAGCGTCACCGTGACCAGCGCGAAGGTGGCCGCGGTGGTGGGGTCGACGATGAGGCGGCGCTTGAAGTTGAAGCGGCGCTGCATCAGCGCTTCGGGGACGTTGAGCAGCGAGTGGATCAGCAGCGTGCCGCAGGTCGCGGCGCAGATCAGCCCGACCATGCTGTCGTCGAAGTACAGCGACAGCAGCGGTGACGCGGCGAGCGCGCCGAGCGACATCGCGGTGCCGGTGAACAGCCCCACCCAGAACACGGTGTTCGCGGCGTCCTCGACCTCGCGGCCCCGCTGGATGAGCGCGGCGCGCATGCCGCCGTCGGTCATCGTCGTCAGGAAGTTCGCGAAGATCGTGCCGAGCGTGAACACGCCGATCTCGGCGGGGCTCAGGATGCGCGCCACGACGATGGTCTGGGCGAGCGAGATGAGCTGGGTGAAGATCAGCGCGACCGAGGCGAACTTCGCCCCCGAGCGCAGCCGCGAGCCCATGCCCTCCAGGGAGGGGTCGTGCTCGCTGTCCGGGACCGCGGAGCGCTTCGGGTCGTGGGGGAGGTCGTCCTCGTCGTCCCGCACGCCGAGATGCGTCGTCGCCGCGTCGAGGCCCGTCGGACCCGCGGGGGCCGGCGGCCCCTCGTGATCACGGCCCGGGGGCTGCGGTGGCTGGCTCATCGTTCCGTCATCGCCGGCGTCTCGCGTGCACGCGAGCCCGGCGCGTCCGCCCGGCCGGGCCCCGCCATCATAGGGCGGGCACCGGTCGGGTCGTCCGGGGACGTGTCGTCGGCGCGATCACCGGGAGGGCTGCAGGCGGCGGTCCGCGGGCCCCTTCGCGGTGTCGCCGACGGCGCCCGCCTCGGCGTGGGGCCGGTCGTGGACGTCCCACCAGGCCCGCTGGTCGTCGCCGGACATCCCGCCGGGCAGGCCGCTGCCCGGCACGCCCGGCCGGGGCCGGACGCCGCGCGCCCGATGCCGCTCGAGCTGGACGACGACCATGCCGGCGTAGAGGAACGGCACGAACGTCGCGAAGTCGAGCTGTCGCAGGTCGACGGTGAGCCCGTTGATCACCAGAGTGATCATGGCGATGCCGCCGAGCAGGGCCAGCGGCTGGCCGAGGAACTCGTTGGCCGGCAGCTCACGCAGCGCGCGCCACATGAGGTAGAGGACGCTGACCACGACGCCGATCCACATCAGCGCGCCCGGGATGCCGAGCTCGGCCGCGATGCCGATCTCGTTCTCGTGCGAGATCAGGTTGTAGCCGCGGTTCCACTCGACGTCCTGCGACCACTGCACGTGGTACCAGGTGTTGTAGGCCAGGAACCGGGCGATGCCGATCCCCATGATCGGGTGCTCCTGGATGGCCTGCCAGGCGGTGGCCATGATGTTGAGGCGGTCGAACACCTCGTAGGACGAGCCCACGCCGCCGCTCGCGCGATCGGACGAGAAGAACGTCGAGGCGTTGGCCGCGACGCCCGCGACGCCGACGAGCAGCGACACCACGAACGGACGCCGCCAACCCTGGGCGAACACGATGCCCATGCCGATCGCGATGACGAGCGCGAGCATCGAGACGCGGGTGTGGGTCAGGTACACCGAGTACGCGTTCGCCGCCGCCAGGGCGTACAGCGCGACCTTCGTCCAGCGCCCGACGCCGGGCCGGGTCGCCAGGAAGACGCACGCGAGGAAGCCCATGTCGAGGATCAGGCCGTTGACCACGGGCTGGTTGAACACGCCGTTGGCGCGGCCGTCCCACGCCGGGGCGTTGACGATGTACTTCGGCCAGATCAGCGACTTCGGGCCGTGGAACTGCACGATGCTGACCCACGCCGAGTACGCCGAGAACACCACCGTCGACCACAGGATCCAGCGCACGCCGCGCTCGTCGTCGGCCACGCCCTTCGCCAGGACGTAGGCCGCGAACGGCACGATCGTCCCGGTGAAGATCCACCGCCAGACGTCCTGGTCGGCGCCGGTCACGGGGTCGATCGGCGGGAGGTCGTGCCCGAGCATCCAGGACAGGATGTTCCAGGCCAGATAGGTCGCCATCAGCCACTCGACGACCCCGAACGTCGGCGCCTGCTTGGCGCCGCGCTTGATGGCCAGCGCGTACGCCAGCACCAGCCCGATGAGGGCCGGGGTGAGCAGCTCGACGGGGATGACCTGCTTCTGCGCGAGCCGCCCGAACGACGCCGCGAACACCAGCACGAGGGCCAGCAACGGGTCGCCCAGCGCGACGAGGGCGACGAGGGCCGCCACCGCGGCGCCCGCGAGCAGGACGCCGACCCGCGTGGGCTCGACGAACGCCACCCCGGCCACGACCACACAGGCCACCGCGGCGACGACGAGCTCGGTGCGCCGGGAGGACCCCTCGCGGCGCTGCGTGAGCAGGCTCATTTCTCCGTACGCATCGTCACGGTCGGGGCGGACAGCGAGTCGGAGCGCTTCGTGGCGCTCTCCTTGCCGTTCGAGGCGCCGGCGGCACCGTTGCCCCCGGTCGCGCCGTTGCCGCCGGTCGGACGGCTCGAGGTGAAGCGGGCCGTCCCGATCCGCTTGGCGCCCTCCGGCGAGCCCGGCGTCGTGGCGGGCTGGGAGGCGGGCTTCGGGGTGGACGGCGCAGCGGCGGGTCCGCGGCCGGCCGGGCCGGAGGCGGGCCCGCCCGGACCGGGCTTCGCCGACGGCCCCGTCGGCGAGGGCTTGGCCCCCGGACCGGAGGGGGACGGCGTGGCCGCGGGGCCGGACGGCGAGGGCTTGGCCGCGGGCCCGGACGGCGAGGGCTTGGCCGCGGTCCCGGACGAGCCGGAGCCCGCGGGACCGGCCTGGCCGGACGCGTCGGCGGGCTTGGCCGACGGCCCCGTGGGCGACGGCTTCCCGGGGGCGGAGGGCGACGGCTTCGGCGTCGCGCCCGTGGGACGGGCGCCCTGCGGGGCACCGTTCGGCGGCTCACCGCCGGGCTTCGGCTGCGGCGACGGCTTGCCGCCCTCGGTGCCGGAGCGGCGCACGACGCGCGCGGACGGGCCGGCCACGGCGTCGGGGACCTGCTGGCCACCGGGCGAGGGCTTGCCCCCCGGCGTCGGGCCGCCGGCCCCCGAGGACTGACCCGGCGACGGCGACGGACCGGATCGCCCGGCGGGGCTGGGCCACGCGGCCGACGAGCCGCCGGCCGAGGGCTCCTTCGACTCGGGGCGCGCCGGACCCGACCCGCTCGCGGGCTTCTCGTCGCGGCGCGCGCCCTTGGGGTCGGCCGCCGCGGCGCCGTTCACGCCGCGGTGCGAGCCGTTGGTGCCGTTCGTGCCGTTGGCGGCACCCGCCCCGGCAGCGGCACCGGCGGCCGCGCCCGCGGCACCCGCCGCTCCCGCGGCCGCCGCCGTCCCGGCACCGCCGGACGTGCCGGCGCCCTGTCCGAAGGCCTCGCGGGCCTCCTCGAGCTTCTTCGCCGAGATCGGCGCCGTGCGGTCGGCCGGCGGCACCTGCTGGCCGGGTCGCGGACCCGGACCGCCCTGCGGCGCCGGTGCGGCGGGAGCCGGCGGCGGCGTGGGACGTCCCTGGGGCGGGCCGGCCGGGAGCTGGACCGGGGTCCAGTTGCGCTCGGCCAGGAAGCCCGGGTCGACGATCTGGTTGGGGTTGCGCACGAGCACGACACCCAGCGCCGTGGAGCCGGTGCGGCCGAGCGCGTCGAGGGCGGAGGACGCGTGCTTGGCGCGGGTCTCGCCCTCCTCGATGACGAGCAGGGCGCGGTCGGCCACCGAGCAGACGACCTGGCCTTCGACCGACTCGACCGGCGGCGCGTCGATGATCACCAGGTCGGCGAGCGCCGTGCCCTGGCTGACCAGGCGCTGCACGTGGGACTTGGAGAACAGCGCGAACAGGTCGTCGCGCTTGCTGCCCTGCGGCGCCACGAGCAGCGCGCGGCCGTTGGTGAAGATCTTGCCGTCGACGCGGCTGCCGCCGCGCTCGGCGAGGAAGTCCGCGACACCGGAGAGCGTGGAGAGCTCGGAGGGCAGCGGGTCGGCCTCGAGGTCGGTCTGCAGCAGCAGGGTGGTCTGGCCCTGCAGGGCCCGCAGGCCGGCCAGCGCGACCGCGATGCGCGACTTCGACGCCCGCGTCGAGTACGGGCCGGTGATGGCCAGCGCGCCCGGGGTCGGCATGCCGTAGGGGTTCGTGAGGCCCATCAGCGAGCGCAGCAGCTGCCCGCGGCCGTCCTCGCCGGAGCGGCGGCGGCCGCCGACGGTGGCCAGCACCGAGAGCCCGAGACGGTCGCGGACCTCGCCCTGGGTGACGATCCGGTTCTCGAAGCGGCCGAGCGCGATCGCGAGCAGCGCGCCGAGCAGCAGGCCGCCGACCAGCGCGGCGCCGGTGTTGCGGGCGGCGTTGGACGGGTTGGACGAGACACCGGCGTTGAGCTGGAGGTCCTGGAGCTGGTTGGTGCCGCTCTGCAGGTTCGAGATCGCGTCCTGGAGCCGGCCGACCTCGTCGGAGTTGTTCTGCGCCCGCGCCGCGTTCAGCTGGCCGGTGAGCTGCTGGATCTGGGCGGCGCTGTTGCCCTGCAGGCCCTCGTTGACGTCGTCACGCAGGGCTTCGGCCATCTTCGTGGACGCCTCCTGCGCGACGTCCGGGTTCTTGCCGGTGGCCTCGACGTAGACGATCGGGCTGGAGGCGGCGATGCGGGCGTTGAGCGTCAGGTCCGTGGAGACGCCGGCGCGCTGGCGCAGCACCTCCTGCGAGGAGGCCTGGTTGAAGTAGTCGGCGTAGCCCTGCGCGAGCACGGTGTCCTGCTCCGGCGCGCGGTCCTGGGAGACGATCGTGAGGGCCGCGCGCCCGGTGTAGGTCGTCCCCTGCAGCAGGGAGGCCCCCAACGCGCCCGCGGCGGCCACGAGGCCGATGACGAGGATCAGCGCCCACCGACGGCGGATGCGGTCCCACTGGATCAGGAGCGGGCTCATTGCGTGCCTTTCGTCCGATCGCCTCCGGCGCGCCGCCCGAGGATGGTGCGCCGGCACATCCTAATGTGACGGGCTGTTGCTCCAGGCCCGTGTCAAGCCTGCACGGCACCGGAAACGGTAGCGAACCAGGCACGGCGGCCCGCCCGGCGGGCGTGGTGGCCGAGGGCCCTCCGGTGCCCCTCCCCTGGAAGACGTGCAGCCCCGTTGCCGGTTGTCCTCAGCGCGAGAGCAGGTCGGAGATCATCCGTTCGCAGCAGCGTGCGGTCGTCTCGATGCTGAAGTCCCGCTCGGCGCGCGAGCGGGCCGCCTTGCCGAACGACTGGCGCAGCTCGTCGTCGCCGGCCAGCTCGCCGAGACGTCGGGTGAGTGCGTCGAGATCACCCGCGGGCAGCAGGTAGCCCTCGGTTCCGTCGCCGATGATGTCGGGCAGGCCGCCGACGGCCGAGGCGACGACGGGCAGGCCCGCCGCCATCTGCTCGATCACCGACATCGGCACGCCCTCGTGCTTCGAGGGCAGCACGCCGAGGTCGGCGCCGGCGAGCAGGCGCGGGACGTCGCGGCGCAGCCCGGTGAACACCACGCGGTCGGCGACCCCCAGCTCCTCGGCCAGCGCGGCCCGCTCCTCGGCGAGCGGCCCCTCGCCGACCACGAGGACCTTGAGACGCGGGTGGTCCGGCGCGAGGCGCGCGAGGGCCCGCAGGAGGAGGTCGTGGCCCTTGATCGGCGTGATCCGCGCGACGATCACCGCGACCACGTCGTCGTCGGCGAACCCGAGCTCCGCGCGCACCTCCGCCCGCTGCGTCGGCGTCGGCAGCTCCGGGATCCGGATGCCGTTGGGCACCACGTACTCGGGGACCCGCCGCCACGGGAACCGGCCGACGCCCTCGTGCTCGCGCAGGTACGCGCTCTGGCTGGGCACCAGCAGCGCCAGGCCGTCGGTGACCCTGAGGGTCTCGACGACGTAGGGCGGCAGCGCCCGGTCGCCGACGTGGTGGAGGTCCATGTTGTGGACGGCGATGACGTTCGCCGGCACCCGGGCGAGCTTCGCGAACCACGGTCCGAGCACCAGGGGGGCGCGCTGGAAGTGGGGCACCAGCACGACGTCGGGCTTCGTGCGCCGGAAGTGCGTGAACAGCTTCGCGGTCTCCCGCAGGTCGGACCACCCGTGGCGGTCGAAGACGGTGACGTCGAAGCCCGAGGCGCGGAAGTCGTCGGCGAGCGTCCCGCCCTCGCGCAGGCACACGAGCTCCGGGCGCACCTTCTCCGGGTCGAGGTGCCGGAACATCTCGAGGAGCACGACCTCGGCCCCGCCGACCAGCGCGGCGTTGAGCACGAGGCACAGGCGGGCGGGCCGCCCGGACACGTCGCGGCTCACAGCACGAGGGCGGGGTCGGCGGGAGCCCCGGGGATCGGGTGGCCGAGCAGGCGGGCGAAGGCGCGCTGGTAGTCGTCGACCATCGCGGCCACCGTGTAGTGCGACAGCGCCCGCTCACGGCCCGCGGCGGCGAGCGCCGCGGTGCCCTGCGGGTCGTCGATCACCGTCCGCAGCTCGGAGGTCCACCGCTCGCGCGTCAGCGGGTCGACCATGATCCCGGCGCGGCCGTCGTCGAGCATCTCGGGCACCGCGCCGGAGATGGACGCCATCACGGGTACGCCGCGCATCATCGCCTCGACCATGACCAGCGGGAACGCCTCGAACCCGCTGGGGACGCACAGGACGTCCATCTGCTCGAAGGCCTCGTCCGGCCCGAACGCCCGGCCCCGCCAGCGCACGCGGTCGCGCAGGTGCTCGGGGGTGCGGCGCTCGAGGTCGGCGCGGTCGGGGCCCTCGCCGAAGATGTCCAGCGTCCAGTCCCCGGGCCGGTCGAGGGCGTCGAGCGCCTCGGCGAGCAGCAGCGGGTTCTTGTACTCGACGATGCGGGTCATCATCCCGAAGCGCACCGGCCCGCCGTCGGCCGCGGGCCGGTAGGGCCGCTCCGGGGCCGCCGGGATGCCGTTGGGGGCGATCATCACGGTGTCGGTCAGCGCCTGGAACCGGGTGAGGTCGACGTGGTGCTGGCGCGCCAGCACGAGCAGCGCGTCGGCCGAGCGCAGGGCCCGCGCCTGGTGCTCGCTGTACGTGGCGTGGTCGAGCTCGGCGGGGTCGTGGCTCGCCGGCATCCACAGCCGCCGCTGCCCGTGCAGCCGGCCCTGGGCCCGCCAGCCGAGCGCGAAGCCGATCTCGGTGTTGGTGACGCCGCCGACGAGGATCGCCTCGTCGGTCCCGACGTCGACCAGCGGCTGCCACCAGGGCTGCAGGAGCAGGCGCACGCGCGGGTCGAGCTCGGCGGTGTACGGGCCGAGCTTCTGCA
Source organism: Actinomycetospora sp. C-140 (assembly GCF_054796175.1). NCBI lineage: Bacteria > Bacillati > Actinomycetota > Actinomycetes > Pseudonocardiales > Pseudonocardiaceae > Actinomycetospora > Actinomycetospora sp. C-140. Next base: position 154,915 of record NZ_JBTWNF010000018.1, read on the forward strand.
GGGCGACGACCGTCACCGGGTGGCCGCGCTCGAGCAGCTCGTTGGCGAGCATCACCCGTTGCCGCTCGGCGCCGCCGAGCTCGAGGCCGTTGGAGATGACCACGATCGCGGGCCGGCCTCCGGCCCGGGCGGCCGCCGCCGTCCGCTCGCGCCGCCGGCGGGCGCGCGGGGCGGGACGGACGCGGTCGAGCACCGCGGCCCCGGCGGAGAACAGGGCGCCGCGGCCGCCGTTGTTGCGGATGCCCAGCACCATCGTCCGCGACGCGCGCCGCAGGTCGTCGGGGCGCTGGACCGTGCGCTCGTCGCTCGGGACGTCCCCGGCGGCCGGGCGCAGGAGCCCGTCGGGCGCGGCCACGCGGGCCTGCGGCTCGGGCTCGGAGACGAGGCGCAGCGACCACCCGGCCGCCCGCGCGGCGCGCTGCCAGGCCGCCTCCTCGCCGCCGTCGAAGAAGCGCTCGTCGAACGTCCCGACCGCGTCCCACGCGTCCCGGGAGATCAGCAGGCAGCGCCGCAGCAGGTAGCCGTCGACGGTGTCCGGCGCGGTGGCGTAGAGCTCGCTCGCGCCGCGTCCGCGCAGGGCGTCCGACCAGCCGGCGACGCCGACGAGGTTGCGGACCACGGTCTGCGAGCGCCGGGCGACGTCCCACGGCAGCCACGCGCCGTCGGCGTCGACGACCGCGGGGGACACGGCGGCGACGCCGGGCTCGGCGAGCACCTCGCGCGCGGCGGTCAGCGGACCGAGGAGCTCGACCGCGGGGTCGAGCAGGAGGGCGTCGTCGTCGCCGGCCTGCGCCATCAGGCGGTTAGTGGCCGTGACCGGGCCGAGGTCGGCGTCCCAGAACGTCCACGTGACGTCGCGGCGGTGCTCGGCCAGCTCGGCGATCGCGGGCGTCGCCGCGTCCCGGTTGTCCCACACGTGGACGCGGGCCTCGGGCAGCCACTTGTCGACGCTCGCGAGGGCGCGCTCCAGCAGGTCCGCGCGGGCCGGGGAGACGATGAGGACGGCCAGTCCCCGTGCCGGCCTGCCGACCGCTTCCTCGCTGGCACCCACCCGCACGTCCTCCTGTGGCTTCTCGGGCCGCGTCGATGGTGGCACGACGCGGCGGTCGTCCCGGGCGGGCCCGGGGTCGCCCGTCACAGACGGCGGGCGTGGGACACGAGCCACTCGCCGTCGAGATGGCTCATGAGGGAACGCGTGGAGCCCAGCAGCGACAGTGCCGTGGAGTCCTGGGAGGCGACGAGCGCGCGCGCCGAGCGCCGCACGATCACACCCGGTCGGGAGAGGACGCCGGAGAGGACGGGCTCGAGACGGCCGTGGACCACCGCGGCACCCTCGTCCCACGCCGACCGGAACAGGTGGTCGATCACCGGGTCCGGGTCGTTGCCCGGGACGCCGACCTGCAGGACCTGCGCCACGCCGCCTTCCGGCAGCACGTAGACGAACCACCCGAGCACGCGGCCGCCCGCGCCGCGCACGAGGCGCGCCACCGGCCGCCCGACGCGGGGCACGGCGTCGACCTCGTCGAACGCCCACTTGAGGAACGCCGCGTCGTAGTCCGGGTAGAGCCGCATCCGGCGCCCGATGCTGCTCATCTGCTCGAGCAGCTCCGAGAGCGTCAGCGGTTCGCGGCTGCCCGCGGGCTCCGGGGGCTCCGTACCGAGCCGCGGCACCCGCCCGGCGAGCGCGTCCACCGGGCCGCCGACGGCCCGCGCGGCGCGGCGCAGCAGGCCCTCGCGCTCGCGGGAGTCCATGAGGGCGCCCGCCGCGCGGCCCGGGCGCAGCACGCGGTACCAGCCGACGCTGGCGTGCACGAGCTCCTGGCCACCGAGCTCGCGCCACATGCGCAGGGAGTCGTCGTTGGAGCGGTCGGCGAGGGTGAGGTCCTGCGGGCCGCCCATGAGCTTGCGCAGGAGCAGCGCGCCGACGCCGCGAGGGCGCTGGTCGGGCCGCACGACCAGGTTGCTGCTGACCGCGACGCGCGCGGCGCGCCCGTCGACGCGCACCCGCCGCGTGCTCGCGCCGATGAACCCGACGATCTCGCCGTCGGCGGTCTCGTGCACCAGCGACGGGATGTCCGGGTCGGCCCACGGGTCGTCGAGCAGGATCCGCCCGAAGTACCGCGCGACCTGCGCGGTGCTGCTCGAGCCGGTGCCCATGACCTGGTCGAACAGGCCGGCGACGGCGTCGAGGTCGCCCCGTTCCAGGGCCCGGATGCCGCTCACACCGTCACCCCCGCGAGCGAGCGCCACAGGTCGGCGAGCCGGGCCGCCCAGGCGTCGGCGGCGTACCCGCGGACGTCCTCGCGGGCGCGGGCGCCGATCGCGTGCCGGCTGGTGTCGTCGACGAGGAGCTTGCCGAGCGCGGTGGCCAGCGCCTCCGCGTCGGCGACGGGCACGAGCACGCCGGTGTCGCCGTCGCGGATCAGCGCCGGGAGCCCGCCGACCGGCGTCACCACCGGCGTCAGCCCCCAGGCCATGGCCTCGAGCACCGACATCGGCAGGCCCTCGGCGTGGCTGGGCAGCAGCAGGATCTGGGCCCGGGCCAGGAGCGCGTCGCGCTCGTCGGGCCCCAGGTAGCCCGAGACCTCGATGGCGTCGCCGATGCCGGCCTCGCGGATCGCCGCCCGCAGCGGCGCCGGGTCCTCGTGCCCCGCGGCGACGACCCGCAGGCGCTCGCGCTGCTCGGCGGGCAGGAGCGCGACGGCGCGGACGATGTCGAAGACGCCCTTCTTCTCGCGCAGGGCGCCGAGGAACGCCGCGACCACGGGGCCGTCCCCGTCGCGGGCGGGCACCGTCGCCGGCCACTCGACGGGGTTGGTCATCATGACCATCCGCTCGGCCGGCACGCCGAGGCGCCGCGCGTAGCCGTCGCGGACCTCCTCGTTGAGCACGATCACGCGGTCGGCCACCAGCAGGCGGCGCACCAGCCGCTGGGCGGGGCGGGGCAGCCCGTCGAACCAGTCGAGGAAGAGGCCGGCGTGCGCGTGCACGACGGTCGCGGCGCCGCGGGCGCGGCCGACCGCGAGGATCACGCCCTTGCGCAGGACGCTCGCCTTCTTCGAGAGGTTGACGTGCACCACGTCGATGCGCCGCGTCAGCAGGCTCAGCACCGCGCCGCCGACGCCGATCACCGACTGGCGCAGCCGCGTCGCGGCGCCGCCCTCGGTGAAGGTCGCGTGGACGTGCAGCTCGACGTCGTCGGGGACCCACTTCTCCAGGAGCCGCTGCATCGCCGGGATGCCGCCGTAGGTGCGGGCGGACGAGCCGGCCACGAGGACCTGGAGCTTCGGGAGACGGAGCGGAGCGGAGCTCGACCCCTGTGGCTGTCCTGTCGTCATCGCTTCCGGGGTCGGTGGGCCAGGTCGTACGCGGCGACGAGGGCCTGCTCCGACTGCTTCCACGACAGCGGGCCGGTGACCCGGTCGCGGCCGATCTCACCCATGCGCCGGCGGCGCTCGGGGTCGTCGAGCAGCTCGGAGATCAGCCCGGCGAACTCCTCCTCGGAGTTGTCGCTCGCGTACACGGCGGCCTCGTCGGCGGAGACCCGCGACTCGCGCAGGTCGAACGAGACGACCGGGATCCCCATCGCCATGTACTCCACGATCTTGTTCATCGTGGAGAGGTCGTTGAGGGGGTTGCGCGGGTCGGGGGCGAGCCCGACCGACGCCGTCGAGAGGTAGCGCAGGATGTCCGGGGTGTTCGTCCACCCCGTGAACGTGGTGCAGTCCGCGAGGCCCATCGAGTGGGCGAGCGCCCGCACGTCGTCGAGCGCGTCGCCGTTGCCCATGAACACGGCGTGCCAGTCGTCGCGGTGCTCGGCGCGCAGGTGCGCCAGCGCGCGCACCGCGTAGTCGACGCCGTCCTGCGGGCCCATGACGCCGAGGTAGGCGAGCAGGTGCTTCTTGCCCTGCCGGAGTGCGGGCTCGACGGGCACCTCGTGGAACCGCTCGCCCGCCGGGGCGCTGCGCACGGTGAAGGTCCGCTCGGGGCGCACGCGCCCGCGCCGCACGGCGAGCTCGCGGTAGCTCTCGTTGGTCGAGACGACGACGTCCGCGGTGCGGTAGGTGAGGAACTCGACGAGGCGCATCGCCCAGTACAGGGCGTCGCGCTTCGGGCGGAAGCGGGAGAGGTAGAGCTCGGGGATCAGGTCGTGCTGGTCGAAGATCACCCGCGTGCCGCCGAGCTTGAGGACCAGCGCGATGACGAAGAACAGGTCCGGCGGGTTGCACAGGTGCACGACGTCGATCGGGCCGCGGCGGCGGACCTTGCGGGTGGCCCGGTAGGTCCGCCAGAGCGCCTGCCCGTACTCGCGGGGGTAGCCCGACGGCCCGCCGGTCGCCGCGTCCAGCGGGTAGCGCTGGATGTGGACGCCGTCGACGACCGCCTCGGGCTCGGTGTCGCGGTCGTCGCCCTGCGGGCAGATGACCTCGACGTCCCAGCCGTGGTCGCGCAGCGTCATGCACTCCTGCCAGACCCGGCGGTCCGCCGGGACCGAGAGGTTCTCGACGAGGATCAGCGCCCTACCGGTCACAACACTCCCCTCCGTGGGCGATCCCCCGTCGGATGTCGTGCTCACCGCGCTCCATCACCTGGTCCTCCATGTCGCCTGCCGACCACCGACGGTGGTCGACACGGTCGCTGCGCGAAGCTATCAGCGGCCGGAGGAGGGCCGTCCTCCCGCTCCCCTCCCGTTCTAGGACGTCCGGGGACCCCCCGTCGTTGCCGCGGATCCGGACACACGACGACGCCGCACCGTCGTCGGGCGTGCGACCGGCGGCTCCTAGGATCGGCCGCCATGAGCCGTCGGCTGCTGGTGCTGGGTTGGCACAACATCGACCCCACGCCGTACGCGCCGGCCGACCCCGACACGGGTCGCCGGGGCTTCGAACGGCAGCTCGCGCTGCTGGACCGGCTGGCCACGGTGGTCCCGCTCTCCGACGCCGTGGACATCCTCGCCGCGGGCGGCTCGCTGCCGCCGCGGTCGGTCGCGCTGACGTTCGACGACGGCTACGCGGACTGGCTCGACGCGGCGGTGCCCGCGCTCGACCGCCACGGCGTGCACGGCACGTTCTTCCTGGTCTCGGACATCCTGAGCCGCACGGTGGGGGCCTGGTGGGAGGACCTCGCGGCCGCGTTCGACCGCGCCGAGGTCGCCCACCTCGAATGGGCCGGGCGGACCCACGACCTGTCGACGCCCCAGGCCCGCCACGCCACGCAGGAGGCGCTCAAGAGCGAGCTCAAGCTCGTCGACCGGGCCACCCGCGTCGCCGCCGTCGACGCGATCGCCGCCCGCATCGCGCCCTCCGCGCCCGCGGCCTCGCCGTCGCTGTTCCTCGACTGGGACGGCGCCCGCGCCCTGGCCGCCACGGGGCACGGCGTCGGGTCCCACACGGTGACGCACCCCATCCTCGCGCGGGAGGAGCCGGACACCCAGCTCGCCGAGCTCACCGACTCCCGGCGCGAGCTCGAGGACGGGCTCGGCCAGACCGTGGACCTGCTCGCCTACCCGAACGGCAACAAGGGTGACTACGACGAGCGGACGATGGACTTCGCCGAACGGGCGGGCTACCGCGCCGCGATCACGACCCGCGCCGGCCTGGCCGGTCCGGACGCCTCGCCGTTCGCGATGCGCCGCGTCCTCGTGACCCCGCACACCGACCTCGGCGAGCTGATGGGCAAGGTCGGCCGGAAGTCGACGAAGCTCGCCGGCGCCGTGGTGCGCCGCGGCGTGGGCCTGGCGACGACCGTCGCGGACCGCGTCCGCTCCTGAGGTGCGCTCCGCGCATGTGAGCAGTTCGGCGTG
>NZ_JBTWNF010000019.1:0-146184 GCF_054796175.1 Actinomycetospora sp. C-140
GCGCATCTACCCGGCCGTTTCCGGCCCAGTTCCTCGCGGTGATGACCACTGTACCCGATCGTTTTCCGGCCCGTGACCGGGGGGTCCCGGTCGGCCCGGCCCGTCATCGGGCGGGTGCGATCTCGTCCGCTCCGGCGACGGTGCGGTGGATCGCTGTTCTTCGACTGTACCCGGGGCTCGCGACCCCGGTCGGCCCCCGGTCGGCCCCCGGCCGGCCGCGTCGGCGTCCGTTCCCCGGGTGCCGTTCCACTGTACGCGCCTGCGGGGGGTGCGTCCGCCACCCGGGGTCAGCCGGGGCGTTGCTCCAGGTCAGCGCGTCCGTCGGGGTCCGGGAACCCGCCGCGCTCCCCCGGCGCCTTCTCGGCGACCGGTGCCGGACGTCGGTCCGCGGCGAGCGAGCGCAGCATCGCGTTGTACTCGGCGAGCTCGCGGTCACCATCGCGGTCGGCGCGACGGTCGCTCTGGCGCGCCGCACGTTCGTCGGCGCGTGACCACTGCACGAGCAGCGCGATCAGCACGAGCAGCATCGGCACCTCACCGGTCGCCCACGCGAGGCCGCCGCCCGCGGTCTGGTCGGCGAGGCGGTCGACCCACGGCATCTCGAGCTGTTGGTAGAAGCCGGAGCCGATGACCGTGTCGGAGCTCATGACGGCGATGCCGAAGAAGGCGTGCAGCGGCACGGCCACGAAGAGCAGGCCGAGCCGCCCGATGTACGGGAGCTGCCGCGGACTCGGGTCGACCCCCACGATCGGCCAGAAGAAGAGCAGGCCGACGAGCAGGAAGTGGATGTTCATCGCGAGATGCGCCCAGTGCGACTCGAGCGCCACGTCGAACAGCCCGGAGAAGTACAGGACGTAGAAGCTCCCGACGAACAGCGCCAGCGCGACGAGCGGGTGCGTGAGGACCCGGGCGACCGGCGAGTGCACAGCGGCCAGCACCCACTCCCGCGGCCCCGGCGGCGCCCCCGCCCCGGCCGCGGGCAGGGCCCGCAGGACGAGCGTGATCGGTGCGCCCAGCACGAGCAGGATCGGCACGAGCATGTTCAGCGTCATGTGCTGGGCCATGTGGACGCTGAACATCGCCGGCGCGTAGCGCCCGATCCCGGACGACGTCGCCACCAGCAGCGCGAGGCAGCCGAGGAGCCACGCCGTCGTCCGCCCCGGCGGCCAGGCGTCGCCGCGGGCCCGCAACCGTCGCACCCCCGCGAGGTAGAACCCCGCGAGGACCAGGGCGAGGGTGCCGAAGACGAGGTCGAAGCGCGCCGCGCCGAGCACGGAGCCCGCCGTGAACGGCTGGTCGATCGCGTAGCCGAGCAGGGCCTCGATGCGGGTGGGTTCGGGCTGGGGCACCACCGGCGGCGGGGTGCGACCGAGGGCGACGGCGACGCCGACCGTCGCGGCCATGAGCAGGACCTCGAGCCCGCCGAACCGCACGAGAGCCCGTGAGTCCCCCGCGTCGAGGGCGGGCAGGGCGCGCCGGCGGTGCCACAGCCCGAACGCCCCCAGGACGAGCAGGGCCGCGATCTTCACCAGGATGAGGACCCCGTACGTGCTGGTGACGAGGTCGCCCGGGGTGACCCGCACGAGGGTGTTCAGCACGCCCGAGACCGCGAGCACGATCCAGCAGACCAGCGCCACCGCGGAGAAGCGGCGGGCGGCGAGCCCCGGGTGCCGGCCCCCGGCGACGAGGTGGGTGACCACCGCGACGAGCCCGCCCACCCAGACCGCGGCGGCCAGCACGTGCAGCAGCAGGCTGTTCGTGGCGACGTCGTGGTCGCTGCCGCCGGCCGAGTGACCGGTGAGGGCGAGCGGCAGCAGGCCCGCGAGCGCCAACCCGCAGCCCACGACCGTGCCGCCCCACCCGAGCACGGCGCGGGTGATGCCCAGGACGACCAGGGCGACGAGCGCGGTGAGCGCCCAGGCCGTCGTGGCCTCGATGCCCGGCACCGCGGCGGCGAGCACGCGCAGGTCGAGCATCTCGCCGACCGGCCGTCCGTACGCGTCGGCGGTGCTGAGCGGGATCATCAGCAGCGCGGCGACCGACCACGCCCCCGCGGCCCACGTCGCGATCCGCACCGCGCGGTAGCCGTCGGCCGTCAGCGACCCCGACGAGGACGGCGGAGTGAAGAACCCCGCGAACAGCAGGAACCCGATGGTCACGGCGGCCGCCGCCTGGCTCGTGGCCCGGACGACGGGCAGGGCGTAGACGGTCAGGGCCCCGGGGTCGGGCAGACCGAGGCGGGCGAACGACGCGGCACCCGACAGCGTGCTCAGCGCCAGCGCCACGACCGCCGCCACCGCCAGCACCGGCGCCACCTGCGAGGCGAACAGCGCCCCGGTCGTGGCGGGTCGCGCCGACGGCGCGGCGGGCTCCGGCACGTCGGCCGGCGGCGGGGTCGTCGTGGCCACGCCACCAGGGTAGGTCGCCCGCGTCTCGTCCCCGTCGGCTCGGGCCACGCTCCGGGCGGAGCCCCCGCGGCGCAACGGACAGCGCATCGGCCTTCCCACTCAACTCGGCCTGAGCTGGACCAGGCACCCGATCGGGCGCTCCGCAGGCCCGTCGTGTCTTCCCGTACCGGCCCGTAGGTGCCTCTGGCGCCTGGTCCCTCGCTGGTTCGTGCCCCGATGTGCCCCACCGCCATCGGCGATCAAGTGATGCGGTGCTCCCGACGAACAGCCGGGTACCACTCGTCCCCGACAGGTTCCCCGGCCAGGTTCCAGCTCCACGAGACCGTGGGCGTGATCCGCATGTAGATGCCCGGGCCGACCATCCCGACGCGCTCGAAGGGCTGCTCTGCCACGCCGTAGACCCTCATGCCCCGCGCGACGAACGGCTCCATGGACGGCAGATCGTCGAAGACGATGCTGACCAGAGCGGACCCGGCAGCGACGTTGCGGAACTTGCGGGTGCGGACCACTCCGCCGGGCCCGCCGACCCAGAAGCGCTCCTCGTCGTACTCGACCGCGACCGGGACGACGTCCGGCTGCCCGTCCGGATCGACCGTCGCGAGGCGACCGAGGCCCTGCGACGCCATGAACGCGATCTCTTGGTCAGTGAACGACACGTAGCCTCCCCCGTCGGTGCCGGAGGACCAGCAGACGACCGCGACGACCCTGGACCTCGACGGGCACCTCTTCCCTGACAGACTGGATGAGCTGGCCGACCGTCTCGACGACGCGGTGTTTCCGGAAGTGCCCCGGAGCCCACCTCGGACGCCGGGGAGGACGGACAGTGACGACGAACGTGCAGGTCACCTGCATGACAGCCCCCGTGGCGCAACGGATAGCGCATCGGCCTTCTAATCCGACGGTTGCAGGTTCGAGTCCTGCCGGGGGCGCTGGACCAGCGGAGATGCCATCGCGGACGCCGTGGACATGGATCGACTGCCCGAGAACGCTCCTCAGTGCGACGGCCTGAATCCGTCGAGGGCGGAGCCGGCGCCGGTGCCGCGGACCTTGGGGGCCGGTAAGGCTTTCGGGGCGCACGCGCTGACCGGCGAGGCGCACAGGGCCGGTCGTGTGTCGCCATCTCACGAGAACGGACTCGATTGCCTCCTAGGACGGGGCGGGACGTCGACGTCGCGTCCGTACTCGCGACTCGCCCTGACTGTCGGACCCCTTTGCGACGATGCCTTCCCACACAAGCGAAGGGATCGATCATGACTTCCCGCCTGAACCCGTTCATCTACTTCGGCGACACCGCCCGCCAGGCCATGGAGTTCTACCGCGACGTGTTCGGCGGAAATCTCGCGATCAGCACGTTCGCCGAGTTCGGCCGAGCCGACTCGCCGGACGCGAACAAGGTCATGCATGCCCAGCTGGAGACGTCGAAGGGCTTCACGATGATGGCGTCAGACACCCCGGAGGGCATGGAGATCGAGCCGGGCACCACCATGTCGGTCAGCGTGTCCGGTGACGACTCCGCCGACCTGCGCGGCTACTGGGAGAAGCTGTCCGAGGGCGGCACCGTGACCGTGCCGATGGAGAAGCAGGTATGGGGCGACGAGTTCGGTGCCTGTGTCGACAGGTTCGGCATCTCGTGGATGATCAACATCGGGTAATCGAGGCGGTGGTAGGTCGCGCGGACTCTGCGCAATCACGGCCTGCGCCCGGCTTTCGTCTCCGCTGATGTGGATTGGCGAAAGCGTTGATCGTCGCCACTTCTTACCTACCCGGAACGACGCGAGGTACCCGGAGGCGTCGGCGATGGCCCGCCGTCGACCGCCACGTGGCCGGCCTACCATGCCTGCGGCTCGAGCTCCGCTCTCATCTCCCGCCACGTCACCGGCTCGGCGCAGTGCCCGCACGTCAGCTGCGGCGCGGCCGCGTGACCGCAATCGCGGTGGACGAGGCGGACCGGCGGGACGTCGTTCTCGTACGTGTCGCCCCAGGTCATCAGGGCGACGAGGACGGGATAGAGGTCGGCGCCCTTGGTCGTGAGCCGGTACTCGTGACGCGGCGGGGTGTCCTGGTAGAGCACGCGCTCCAGGACGCCCTCGGCGGTGAGCACGCGGAGCCGGTCGTTGAGGACGTTGGCGCCCAGGCCCAGCTTCGTGCGGAAGTGCTCGTAACGCCGCTCCCCGCGGAAGCACTCGCGCAGGATCATCATCGTCCACCGCTCGCCGATGACCGACCACGTGCGCGCCACCGAGCAGTAGACGTCGCCCAACTCGTCGTGCTTCACCGTCACAGGATAGGACTCGTTTCGAGTCCGTGAAGGTTGCTGCCGTGTCGAGGCCGGGCTACCGTCGCACTCGATTCGAGTCCGACCCGTCACGGAGGCGAGCATGCCCTTCTACCAGTTCACCGTCCCCACCGGCGGCGCGACGCTGCGGCACAAGGCCGAGGTGGCCGCCGCGATGACGAAGGTGCACGCCGAGGTCACGGGTGCGCCGAGCGCCTACGTCCACTGCTCCTTCGTCGAGGTCCCGGCGGAGAGCATCTTCGTGGCCGGCGAGCCCGTCAGCGGCCCGCGGATGGTCGGGCTGATCCGCGAGGGCCGGTCCCCCGAGGTGCGCGGACGGCTGCTGCACGGTCTCGCCGACGCCTGGTGCGAGATCACCGGCGACCGCAAGGAGGACGTGGCGATCTTCCTCACCGAGGTCCCCGGCGCGAACGTCCTGGAGGACGGCGCCGTCCTCCCCGAGGCCGCCGACGATCCCGGCGCCATCGCCTGACCTCACGCCCGCCGGCGCGCCTGCACCACGGCGTCGACGCCATCGCCGGCGGCGTCGCGCGGTCGCTCCTCGGCGACGAGCACGTCCCAGCGCGCGGGGTCGAGCACCGACAGCGCCTCGTCGACCGACACCTGCGTCTGCCCTGCGGCCCGGGTCGGGGCGCCGGTGGCCGGGTCCACGGGACGGTGGCCGGCGAGCAGCAGCGTCCCGCCGGGCGCGACGCCGGCGGCGAGCCGCGCCACCATGTCCGGCACCGACCCCGCCACGTGGACGTGGAGGCTGGTCACGAGGTCGAACCGGCCCGCCGGCGGCGTCCACACCCCGAGGTCGCCCTGGACCCACGTGATGTGTCCGACCAGCCCGAGTCCCTCCGCACGGGACCGGGCGTGGGCCAGCGCGGTGGCCGCGAAGTCGACGGCCGTGACGCGCCAGCCCCGCGCGGCGAGCCAGAGCGTCTCGGCGCCGTGGCCCGCACCGGCGTCCAGGGCGAGGCCTGGAGCGAGCTCGGCCGCCACCACCGTCAGCCGGGGGTTCGGCGGGCGCCGGTCGACGCCGGCCGCATCGTGCTCGAGCACCCGGGCCCAGCGCCGTTCCCACGAGTCCTGGTCGAACGTGTCGGTCACGCCGACTCCGCCAGGAGCCCGTCGAGCCCGTGGGCGCGGTCGCCCAGCACCCGCCGGCAGACGTCCGCCTCGACGTCGTGGGCGAACGGACCGAGAGGGTCCGCGTCCTCCGTGTCGATCATCCTCGATCACCTCCGACCTCACGGTGGTCCCGCGACGCCCCGAGCCGCCAGAATTCTTGCCGGAACAGCAAACCGGCGCCGTCACCGGTAGCCCGTCACGTCCGCGGGCTCCCCGCGGTCCTGGACCTCGACGATGTAGCGCCAGCAGTCCGGCCGCGAGCCGTCGAGGTCGGTGACGCCGTAGTGCGCGGCGAGCTCTCCCGACGACGTCGAGGCGGCGTTCCACCGGGCGCGGTCCGGGTCCGCGGCCAGGGCGGCGACCGCCCGGCCCACGAACCGCGGCGTCTCCGAGATCGCGAAGTGCGGCTCGGTGGCGAGGGCGTCGATCCAGGTGTCCTCCGTGACGCCGAAGTGCTCGAGCATGATCTCCGAGCGCATCCACCCGGGCGTCACCGCGACGGCCGTGCCGCCGTGGTCGCGCAGCTCGTGCGCCCACGAGCGCGCGAGACGGATGGGCGCGACCTTGGCGAGGTCGTAGAAGGCGTTCAGCCGGTAGGTCGCGTCGTTGTACTCGGCCGTGCCGTCGGTGATCTCGACGACCAGCCCTCCGGGATGCCGCGCGAGCAGGCCCAGCGCGTGGTGGGCGGTCACGAGGTGGGTCTCGATCGCCAGCCGGAGCGTGCGCAGGCCGTTCGCGAGGTCGTGCTCCCACACAGGGACGCCCCACTCCACCATGAGCTCCCCGCCCCAGATGTCGTTGACGAGGACGTCGAGCCGGCCGTGCACCCGCTCGATCCGCGCGACGAGCGCACGCACGGCGTCCGGGTCGAGATGGTCGGTCGGCACCGCGACGCCGCGTCCGCCGGCGGCGTCGACGAGCTCCGCGGTGTCCTCGATCGTCTCGGGTCGGTCGTACTCCGAGCGCCGGGCGCGCGTGCTGCGACCGGTGACGTAGACGGTCGCGCCGGCGGCACCGAGCTCGACGGCGATGCCGCGACCGGCGCCGCGCGTGGCCCCGGCGACGAGCGCGACGGTGCCGGTGAGAGCGGTCATGCGGACACGGTCGCACCGCCCCCCGACAGCGCCCTTGTCCGGATCGTCCCGAACGCGGTTGGCTCGCCGGGTGTTCGCCGAGCTCCCCGCCTTCGCGGCCTGGCGGTTCGTCGACGGTGTCGACGGCTTCGAGGTCGTCTATCCCACGACGGGCCGGCTGCGCGGGCACTCGTCCGCCGTCGAGGACGGGCTCCCGTACGCCGTGCGCTACGACCTCGAGCTCGACGAGCACTGGCGGACCGTCGGCGCCCGCGTCTGGAGCGACACGCTCGACGGTCCGCGCGAGGTCGTCCTCGCCTCCGACGGCGCCGGGACCTGGACCGTCGACGGCGCCCCGGCACCACACCTCGACGGGCTCGTCGACGTGGACGTCGAGGCGTCCGCCTGCACCAACACGCTGCCCGTGCACCGCCTGCCCCTGCCGACCGGGGAGGTGACGACGGCGTCGGCGGTCTACGTGCGCGCCCTCGACCTCGCCGTCGTCCGGCTCGACCAGACCTACCGACGGCTCGACGACCACCGGTTCGCGTACACGTCCGAGGGCGACTTCTCGTGCGTGATCACCTACGACGACGCCGGGCTCGTCGTCGACTACCCCGGCGTCGCGCGGCGCTTCGCGTAGGGCTCCTGTATCAGCCGCCGCTGATACCGTCGGTCGGTGCACGCCATGGACGTGCTCGGCGACCCCGTCCGACGGCGGATCCTCGAGCTGCTCGCCGACGGGGAGCGGACGTCGGGGGCGGTGGTCGAGCGGATCCGCGAGGAGTTCGGCATCTCCCAGCCGGGCGTCTCGCAGCACCTGCGGGTGCTGCGGGAGAACGGTCTGGCGACGGTCCGCGCCGAGGGCACCCGACGTCTCTACGCCATCGACGCGGACGGGCTGCGCGAGGTCGACGCGTGGCTGGGGCCGTTCCGGCGGTTCTGGGAGCAGCGGCTCGACGCGCTGGGCACCGAGATCGCCCGCGGGCAGCGCGCCCGCCGGGGAGGAGACGCGTGAGGGCCTACGTCGCGAGCCCGTACGGCTTCGCCGAGTCGACCAGGACCTGGTACGAGACGACGCTGCTGCCGCGCCTGCGCGAGCACGTCGACGTCCTCGACCCCTGGTCCGTGCAACCGGAGGTCACCGGCGACGACCCGTCGGAGACGTGGCTCGCGCTCGGCGAGCGCCACCTGCGCACCATCGAGCACGACGCGGACCTGCTCGTCGCCTGTCTCGACCAGGAGCCCCCGGACAATGGCACCGTCGTCGAGGTCGCGTGGGCCGCGGCGCACGGCAAGCCGGTCCTGGCCTACCGCGGCGACCTGCGCCGGGGCGGCGAGGAGGGCCTGCGCTACAACCTCATGATCGGCGCGGCGGTCCGGCGCAGCGGGGGCGTGGAGGTCGCCGACCTCGAGGCGCTGACGACGGCCCTCCGCCGGTACACCGGCCGCGCGACAGTGACCGACGAGTAGGTCACACTGTCGGCGGACACGTCCGGCGGGGCGTGCCAGGGGTCGGGAGGGGACCGAAGTTGGCGACGATGTCGTTCCGGGACGCGATGTTCCTGCTGGCGGAGTCGCGGGAGCGACCCACCCACGTCGGCTCGCTGATGCTCTTCGAGCGACCCGAGGGCGCGGGGCCCGACTACCTCGCCGACCTGCACCGGCAGCTCGTCTCCGGCGACGTCGAGGTGGCCCCGCTGTTCCGCAGGCGCGCGACGCGCGGGCTGTCGACGCTGGGCCAGTGGGCGTGGGCGACCGACGACGACGTCGACATCGAGTACCACGTGCGGCTCTCCGCGCTCCCCCGTCCGGGACGCATCCGCGAGCTCCTCGAGCTCGTGTCGCGGCTGCACGGCAGCCTGCTCGACCGGCACCGGCCGCTCTGGGAGTTCCACCTCATCGAGGGCGTGGAGGGCGACCGCTTCGCCGTCTACGGCAAGATCCACCACGCGATGATGGACGGGGTGCGCTCCATCCGGCACCTCGAGAAGGCGCTGAGCACCGACCCCGACCGCCGCGAGATGGCGCCGTTCTGGGCCGTCGACCCACGCCCGGGCCGCGAGAGCCGGCCGGCGGGCGAGAAGGCGCCGGCGCCCTCGGGCGTCCTCGGCGGGGCGCGGGAGTACCTCGGCGGCGCCCTGCGGACCGCGGGCACGCTCGCCGAGACCGTTGGGCAGACCCTCAACGTCGGTCCTGCGCTCGCGTCGTCGCTCTACCGCGGCGTCGTCGAGCACGACCTGGCCCTGCCGTTCGAGGCGCCGCCCACGATGCTCAACGTCCCGATCACGGGGGCCCGGCGGTTCGCCGCGGAGTCGTGGCCGCTCAAGCGCATCCAGCGGGTCCGCGAGCGGACCGGCACCACGGTCAACGACGTGATGCTCGCGATGAGCGCCGGCGCCCTGCGCCGCTACCTCGAGGCGCACGAGGGGCTGCCCGAGAAGCCGCTGGTGGCCGCGCTGCCGGTCGCGCTCGAGGACGCGGGATCGGGCAACGCGCTCGGCGCCATCCTCGTCAACCTGGCGACGAACGAGCCCGACCCCGCCGAGCGGCTCAAGAAGATCCGGCAGTCGGGCCTCGCGGCCAAGGAGAACCTGCAGGGCCGCGACCCGATGACGATCGCCGCGCTCTCGGCGGCTGTCGCCGCGCCCATCGGGCTGGGCCTCGTCCCGGGGTCGTCGGCGGTCAACCAGGGCTTCAACCTGATCATCTCCAACGTGCCCGGGCCGAAGGACCCGCTGTACTGGGAGGGCGCGAAGCTCGAGGGCATCTACCCGATCTCGGTGCCGCTCGACGGCCAGGCGCTGAACATCACCGTGCTGTCCTACGCGGACGACATGGAGATCGGCGTGACCGGCGACCGCCGGGCCGTGCCGCACCTGCAGCACCTGCTGGGCTACCTCGAGGACGCGCTGGTGGAGCTGGAGGCGGTCGCGGACGCCGCCGACGACTAGAGGTCCATCCCCGCGAGCAGGTCGTGGAGCTGCTCGAACGCCGGGAGCCGGGCGGCGTGGACGGCAGCGTCGTCGCCCGGTCGCAGGGTCTCGGCGATCGGGATCCGCTCGGCCGCGTCGACGAGCGCGTCCGGCCCCGGCGGGAGCAGGCCGACGCCCTGCATCCCGAGCAGCGCCGCGCCGAAGGCGGAACCCTGGTCGACGGCCGGGAAGGCGACCGGCAGGTCGAGGGCGTCGGTGAGCAGCCGACGCCAGAGCGCGCTGCGGGCGAAGCCGCCGGTGGCCCGGACCTCGTGCACGGCGAGCCCCGCCTCGCGCAGCGCGTCGAGGACCAGGCGCAGCTGCAGGCACACGCCCTCGAGGAGGGCCCGCGTGACGTGTCCCGGTCCGTGCCGTCGCTGGAGGCCGACGAGCGCCCCGGCGCCGCCGACGTCCCAGTACGGCGCGCGTTCGGGCAGCAGGTGGGGCAGCGCGAGGAGCCCGTCGGCGCCGGCCGGCACCGAGCCCGCGGCGGCGAGCAGCTCGTCGACGTCGCGCCCGAGCGTCTCCTGCGCCCAGTCGAGCACCAGACCGCCGTTCGTGATCGCCCCGCCGACGACCCAGCGCCCGTCGGCGAGGTCGTAGCAGAACACGCGCCCGCGGGGGTCGACGGCGGGGCGCTCGACGGTGACGCGCAGGGCCCCGCTGGTGCCGATCGAGCACGCGGCGACACCGGGGCGGACGGCGCCGACGCCGAGGTTGGCGAGCGGCCCGTCGGCGCCGCCGGCGACGACGGGGACGCCGGCGGGCAGGCCCCAGTCACGGGTGGCCAGCCGCCCGACCACGGCGGTCGGGGCCACGAGCGCGCCGAGCCGGTCGGCGGTGATCCCGGCGATCCCGAGCGCCTCCGGGTCCCAGGTGCCGGTCGTGACGTCGAGCAGCCCGGTCGCGGAGGCGCACGAGGTGTCGGTGACGCGGGCCCCGGTCGCCCGCGCGAGCACGAACTCCTTGATCCCGCCCCAGGTGTGCGCGGCCGCGAGCAGGCTCGGGCGCTCGCGGCGCAGCCGGGCGAGCTTCACGAGCGGGCTCATCGGGTGGACGGGCGTCCCGGTGCGCCGGTGCAGGGCGAGCGCCCCGTCGCGTGCCCGGAGCTCGCGGGCGACGTCGCCCGCCCGGCTGTCGGCCCAGGTGATCAGCGGTCCGAGAGGGTCGCCACCCGCGTCGGTGGCGAGGAGCCCGTGCATCGCCGCGCTGAAGGAGATCGCGGCGACGCGCGCCGGGTCGAGCTCGGCGACGGCGTCGCGGACCGCGTCCCCCACCGCCTCGTAGAGCGCCTCGGGGTCCTGCACGGCCGCGCCGGGCTCCGGTTCCTCCAGGCGGTGGAGCGCCTCGCCGCGCCCGTGGTCGGCCCCGTCGGCGGAGTAGGCGACGGCCTTGGTGGCGGTGGTGCCGATGTCGACGCCGAGGACGAGATCACCCACGAGGGACTCCGTTCCCCGACCGGCGCCGCCCCACGCCGACCCCGTGCCGCGGCCCCGCCCTGCGTGCCCGGAACGCCCCGCCTAGGCTCGCCCGCGGAGGCGTCAGGGTGCCTGGTGGCCCCCGCGGTCTTCAACACCGTAGTGGCCGGGTATCTCGGCCAGGCGGGTTCGATTCCCGTCCGCCTCCGCCAGCTTCCGGGTCCAGCCGCGGTGCCCGAGGTGACCACCACAGCGAGGAGATTCCTGCATGGGTGTGCGCACCTGGCTGGGCGAGTGGCCGATGCTCCGGCAGGCAACCGGCTCCGACCCGCTCGGCCGCGGCACGGCCGTGGAGTCGCCGCGGACGCAGGCGCTGACGCCGCGCACACGGGACGCCGACGAGGTCGTCAAGTCGGTGTGCCCCTACTGCGCGGTGGGCTGCGGGCAGAACATCTACGTGCGCGACGGGCGCGTCACCCAGATCGAGGGCGACCCCGATTCGCCGATCTCGCGCGGCCGGCTGTGCCCGAAAGGATCCGCCTCGACGTCGCTGGTCACCTCGCCGACCCGCGTGACGACCGTGAAGTACCGGCGCCCGTACGGCACCGACTGGGAGGACCTCGACCTCGACACGGCGCTCGACATGATCGCCGACCGCGTCCTCGACGCCCGCCGCCGCGGATGGCAGGACACCGACGACGAGGGCCGCGTCCTGCGGCGCACGCTGGGCTTCTCGAGCCTGGGCGGGGCGACGCTGGACAACGAGGAGAACTACCTCATCAAGAAGCTGTTCATGGCGCTCGGCGCGATCCAGGTGGAGAACCAGGCGCGCATTTGACACAGCGCCACCGTCCCCGGTCTGGGGACCAGCTTCGGCCGCGGAGGGGCCTCGAACTTCCAGCAGGACCTGCAGCACGCGGACTGCATCGTCATCGAGGGCTCGAACATGGCGGAGGCCCACCCCGTGGGCTTCCAGTGGGTCATGGAGGCCAAGGCCCGCGGGGCGACGGTCATCCACGTCGACCCGCGGTTCACCCGCACCAGCGCGGTGGCCGACCTGCACGTGCCGTTCCGGGCGGGCGCGGACATCGCGTTCCTGGGCGGGCTCATCAACTACGTGCTGGACAACGAGCTCGACTTCCGCGACTACGTCACGGCGTTCACGAACGCCGCCGAGCTCGTCGGTGAGGACTTCGCCGACGCCGACGTCGAGGGCATCTTCTCCGGGTACGACGCGGAGACCGGGCGCTACGACCCGATCTCGTGGCAGATGGAGGGCGCCTACGAGGCGCCGGCGGCGGGCCAGCGCGACCACTGGGAGCCCGAGCTGCGCGAGGAGCACGCGGCGTTCGCGTCGGACTCCGCGGGCGGTGTCGGCGAGGGTGCCCACGCGCCGTCGGACCCCAAGCGCGACGACACGCTGCAGCACCCGCGCTGCGTCTACCAGGTGCTCAAGCGGCACTACGCCCGCTACACGCCCGAGGCCGTCTCGCGGGTGTGCGGCATGGGTGTCGAGCAGTTCCTGGCGGTGGCGCGCGCGATCACCGAGAACTCCGGGCGCGAGCGGACGACGGCGTGGGTGTACTCGGTGGGCTGGACCCACCACACCGTCGGTGCGCAGTACATCCGCGCGGCGTCGATCCTGCAGACGCTGCTGGGCAACATGGGCCGTCCCGGCGGGGGCATCCTGGCGCTGCGCGGGCACGCCTCGATCCAGGGCTCGACGGACATCCCGACGCTGTACGACCTGCTGCCGGGCTACATCCCCATGCCGAACGCGCACCTGCACTCCGACCTGCAGAGCTTCCTCGACGCGGACGCGGCCAAGACCGGTTTCTGGGGTCACATGGACGCCTACCTGGTCAGCCTGCTCAAGGCGTGGTGGGGCGACGCGGCCACCCCGGAGAACGACTTCGCGTTCGACTACCTGCCGCGCCTGACCGGCAACCACGGCACGTACGGGATCGTCCGCGACCAGATCGACAAGAAGACCTTCGGCTACTTCCTCGTCGGGGAGAACCCCGCGGTCGGGCACGCCAACGGCAAGATGCAGCGGCTCGGGATGGCGAACCTCGACTGGCTCGTCATCCGGGACATGCAGATGATCGAGTCGGCGTCGTTCTGGAAGGACGGCCCCGAGATCGAGACCGGGGAGCTGCGCACCGAGGACATCGGCACCGAGGTCTTCTTCCTGCCCTGCGCGAACCACACCGAGAAGTCCGGCACGTTCACCAACACCCAGCGGCTGCTGCAGTGGCGTCGCGAGGCGGTGCACCCGCCGGGTGACGCGCGCTCGGAGCTGCACTTCTACTTCCACCTCGGGAAGAGGATCCGGGAGAAGCTGGCGGCCTCGACCGACGAGCGCGACCGCCCGATCCTCGACCTGACGTGGGACTACCCGACGTTCGGGGTGCACGAGGAGCCGGACCCGCAGTCGGTGCTGGCCGAGATCAACGGCTTCGACGCCGACGGGAACCACCTGGCGAGCTACACGCAGATGAAGGCCGACGGCACGACGTCGGGCGGCTGCTGGATCTACACCGGCGTGTACAAGGACGGCGTCAACCAGGCCGACCGCCGCACCCCCGGCGCCGAGCAGACGTGGGTCGCCCCGGAGTGGGGCTGGGCGTGGCCGGCGAACCGCCGCACGCTCTACAACCGCGCCTCGGCCGACGCCGACGGGAAGCCGTGGAGCGAGCGCAAGGCGTACGTGTGGTGGGACGAGGAGTCGGGCTCGTGGACCGGGCACGACATCCCCGACTTCGAGGCCACGAAGGCGCCGTCGTACCGGCCGCCGGAGGGCGCGACGGTCGAGGACGCGCTCTCGGGCACCGACGCGTTCATCATGCAGGCGAACGGCAAGGCGTGGCTCTACGCGCCGACCGGGCTCGCGGACGGGCCGCTGCCGACCCACTACGAGCCGGTCGAGTCGCCGGTGGCGAACCTGCTGCACGACCAGCAGGACAACCCGGCCCGCGAGGACATCGACCGGACGTGGAACCGGCTCAACCCGGCGATGTCGGAGACCTACCCCTACGTCTTCCTCACCTACCGGCTCACCGAGCACCACACCGCGGGCGGCATGAGCCGCTTCCTCGGCTACCTCTCGGAGCTGCAGCCGGAGTTCTTCTGCGAGGTCTCCCCCGCCCTCGCCGCCGAGCGGAACCTCGAGCACCTGGGGTGGGCCACGCTGATCTCGGCCCGCACGGCGATCGAGGCCCGCGTGCTCGTCACCGAGCGGATGAAGCCGCTGCGGATCGGCGACCAGCGCGTCCACCAGATCGGGCTGCCGTACCACTGGGGCTCGAACGGGCTGTCGGTCGGCGACCCGGCGAACGACCTGCTCGGCGTCGTCATGGACCCCAACGTGCACATCCAGGAGTCGAAGGTGGCGACCTGCGACATCCAGCCCGGGCGGCGGCCACGCGGTCCGGCGCTGCTCGAGTTCGTCGAGTCCTACCGACGGAAGGCCGGCGTCGAGCCGGGAGGAATCACGTGACCAACCTGTTCGACGCGTTCTCCGGCGCCACCCCGTCGTTGTCGGGGCCGCTGCCGGATCCGTCGGTCGACGCCGGGTGGTCGGCAGAGCACCCGAAGCGGGTCGGCTTCTTCACCGACACGTCGGTGTGCATCGGCTGCAAGGCCTGCGAGGTGGCCTGCAAGGAGTGGAACCTGGTGCCCGACGACGGCACCGACGCCTCCGACCTCTACCGCCTGACCGGGATGTCCTACGACAACACCGGCGACCTGGGCGCCTCGACGTGGCGGCACGTCGCGTTCATCGAGGACGTCCGGCCGCACGGGACGGCGACGACGGGGCACCTGCCGAGCGGCCTCCCCGCGCTGGGCGGTGCCCCGCCCCGGGACGCCGCGACGGCCCCTCCCGACGGTGGCACCGTCGACCTGCTCGCGCTGCTCCCGGACACCGGCGCGCACGGCCAGCAGACCCCGGACGACGAGCGCGACGTCCGCTGGTTGATGTCGTCGGACGTCTGCAAGCACTGCACGCACGCCGGGTGCCTGGACGTCTGCCCGACCGGGGCGCTCTTCCGGACCGAGTTCGGCACGGTCGTCGTGCAGGACGACATCTGCAACGGGTGCGGCTACTGCGTGCCGTCCTGCCCGTACGGCGTGATCGACGTCCGGGAGTCCGACGGCGGCGCCCACAAGTGCACGCTGTGCTACGACCGGCTCGGCGAGGGCCTCGAGCCGGCGTGCGCGAAGGCGTGCCCGACGAACTCCATCCAGTTCGGCGACCTCGACGAGCTCCAGGCCGCCGCGGACGCCCGGCTCGCGGAGCTGCACGGGCGTGGGGTCTCCGAGGCGCGGCTCTACGGACGCGACCCCGACGACGGCGTCGGCGGCGACGGGGCGTTCTTCCTGCTGCTCGACGAGCCCGAGGTCTACGGTCTGCCGCCGGACCCGATCGTCACCACCCGCGACCTGCCGGAGATGTGGCGCAACGCGGCGCTGACCGCGCTGGGGCTCGGTGCCGCGGCGGTAGCGGCGTTCTGGACGGGGGGTCGGCGGTGACGGACGCGAACCCGGCGGAGATGCCGGAGCGGTTCCGCGGCCGGGGTCGCGGGGGGAACCGCGAGGAGCTGCAGGTCCCCGAGGCCGAGTTCCGCTCGTACTACGGGCGACCGATCATCAAGGCGCCGGTGTGGAAGAACCCGGACGTGCCGCTCTATCTGTTCCTGGGCGGGCTCGCGGGGTCGTCGTCGGTGCTCGCGGCCATGGCGCGGGCGACGGGTCGCCCCACGCTGCGGCGCGCGGGGCGTCTCGGCGCGGCGGCCGGGGCGGTGGGCGGGACGGTGTTCCTCGTCCACGACCTCCACCGACCGCGGCGCTTCCTGCACATGCTGCGGGTGTTCAAGCCGACGTCGCCGCTCTCGGTGGGGACGTGGATCCTCTCGCCGTTCGCGACGTTCGCGGCCGCGACCGCCGCGACCGAGGTGACGGGGTGGTTCCGCCGCACCGGCGATGTCACCGGCGTCGCCGCCGCCGTCGTCGGTCCCGCGCTCGCCACCTACACGGCGGTGCTGTTCTCCAACACCGCCGTGCCGACCTGGCACGAGGCGCACCGGCACCTGCCGATCCTGTTCGGATCGAGCGCGGCCGCGGCCGGCGGCGGGTTCGGGCTGGTGTTCTCGTCGGTGCGCGACAACGCGCCGGCCGCGCGGCTCGCGATCGCGGGCGCCGCGACGGAGCTCGCGATCGACGAGAAGATGCAGCGCGACCTGGGGATGCTCGCGGACGTCTACGAGAAGGGCCGGGCGAAGACGCTGATGCGGGCGTCGAAGACATGCCTCGTGGCCGGCGCGCTCGGGGCGCTCGTGGGGCGGCGTCGACGCTGGTCGGCGGCCCTGTCGGGACTGGCGCTCATGGCCGGCTCGGCCCTGACGCGGTTCGGGGTGTTCGACGCCGGCATCGCCTCGGCGAACGACCCGGCGCACATCGTCGTGCCCCAGCGGGAGCGCCTCCGGCAGCGGCAGGCCAGCACCCAGACCGACATCGCCCCGCCGGACCGCACCTTCGCCTGACCTCCGTACGTGAGCAGTTGGCGCCCCGGGAGGGGCGCCAACTGCTCACGTACCGACGGGCGGAGGTGTCGCCGGCCGTGTGACGATCGGCGACCGTGACGGACGCTTCGGTCGGGACACGGCGGAACGGACCGCCGGCGTGGGCGGTGGCGGTCGGGTTCGGGGCGCTCGTCGTCGCCGGCCTGCTGTGGGCGAAGTGGGCGCCGTACTGGGTGAAGGTGCCGTCGGTGGCTGGGTCGCACTCGCTCGGCTCGTCGATCCTCACCGGCGGCGCGCCCGCACCGCCCGGGGTGTCGCTGGCGGCCGGCCTGCGCTTCGCGGGCACCTACTTCCTCGCGATCTGGCCGGCGCTCGTCGTGGGGCTCGTGCTGGCCGCCGCGGTGCAGACGGTGCTGCCGGCCGCGTGGATCACGCGGGTGCTCGGGCGCGGCGTCGGCGGCGGGGTGCGCGGCAGCGCGCTGGCCCTGCCGTCGCTGATGTGCTCCTGCTGCGCGGCGCCGATGGCGGTCGGCCTGCGTCGGCGGGCCGCGGACCTGACCGCGACGCTCGCCTACTGGCTCGGGAACCCGGCGCTGAACCCGGTCGTGCTCGTGTTCTGCGCGTTCGTGCTGCCGTGGGAGTGGACGGTGCTGCGGGCGGCGGCCGGTGTCGCGGTCGTCGCGGCGGCCGTGGCGCTGGCCCGCTGGTGGACGCGTCGGTCGCCCACGGACCCCGTCGTCGAGGTGCCCGTCGTCGAGGACGCCGTTCCCGACAAGCGACCCCTGGCCGTGCGCTTCCTGGCCGCGCTGGGCGGGCTGTCGATCCGGCTGCTGCCCGAGTACCTGCTGCTCGTCGTGGCGCTCGGAGCGTTCCGGGGTGTGCTCTTCCCGGTCGGGGCGTCGTGGCTCGCGGGCACCGCGGCCGTCGTGGGTGTCGTCCTCCTCGCGGTCGCCGGGACGCTCCTGCCGATCCCGACCGGTGCCGAGGTCGCGGTCGTCGCGGCACTGCTGGCGGTCGGGGTGTCCGGCCCGCTCGCGGCCGCCCTGCTGATCACGCTCCCGGCGGTGAGCCTGCCGTCGCTGCTGAT
This sequence comes from Actinomycetospora sp. C-140, assembly GCF_054796175.1. Taxonomy (NCBI): domain Bacteria; kingdom Bacillati; phylum Actinomycetota; class Actinomycetes; order Pseudonocardiales; family Pseudonocardiaceae; genus Actinomycetospora; species Actinomycetospora sp. C-140. The sequence continues at coordinate 17,896 of NZ_JBTWNF010000019.1, forward strand.
GGTGCGCACCGCGTTCCCCCACCGGCTGCTCGTGGCGGTGACGGGAACCGTCGTCGGGATCGGCGTGCTGACATCGGTGGCGGCGGTGACCCTCGGCCTGTAGCGCGCACAATGGGCCGGTGGACGACGATCACCGCCGGCGCGTCCCGCGGACCGACACCGTGCTGGCCGACGCGCGGCTGGGCCCGGCGCTGGCGACGCTGGGGCGCGCACGGGTCAAGGAGGTCGTCGTCGCGGCGCAGGACCGCGCGCGGGCCGGGGAGATCCTGCCCGAGGCGGTCGCCGACGAGGCCGTCGCGGCCCTGCCGTCGACCGCCGCGTCGCTGCGGCCCGTCGTCAACGCCACCGGCGTGCTGCTGCACACGAACCTGGGCCGGGCGCCGCTGTCGGCGGCCGCGCGGGACGCGCTGGACCTCGCGGCGGGGACCACGGACGTCGAGCTGGACCTGGCCACCGGCGGGCGGGGCCGCCGCGGGGCGGGGACCCTGGCGGCGCTGGCGGCGGCCGTCCCCGACGCGGGCGGCGTGCACGTCACGAACAACGGCGCCGCGGCGCTGATCCTGGCGGCGACGGCGCTGGCGGCGGGCCGCGAGATCGTGATCGCGCGCGGCGAGATGGTCGAGATCGGGGACGGGTTCCGGCTGCCCGACCTGCTGGAGTCGACCGGCGCGCGGCTGCGCGAGGTCGGGACGACGAACCGGGCGCACCGGTCGGACTACGCGTCCGTGGTCGGCCCGGAGACCGGGATGATCCTCAAGGTCCACCCCTCGAACTTCGTGGTCACGGGGTTCACGTCGTCGGTGCCGGTGTCCTCGCTGAACGATCTCGGTGTGCCCGTCGTGTCCGACATCGGGTCCGGCCTGCTCGCGCCGCACCCGCTCCTGCCCGACGAGCCGGACGCGGCGACCGAGCTACGCGCAGGGGCGTCGCTCGTGACGGCGTCGGGCGACAAGCTGCTCGGGGGCCCACAGGCCGGCCTGCTGCTCGGTGACGCCGACCTCGTGCACCGGCTGCGCCGCCACCCGCTGGCCCGGGCGCTGCGCGTCGACAAGCTCACCCTGGCAGCGCTCGAGGCGACGCTGCGCGGGCCGACACCGCCGGTGCGCTCCCTGCTCGAGACCTCGGTGGAGTCCCTGCGGACCCGGGCGGCCGAGCTGGCGGATCGGATCGGCGCGCCGGCCACCGTCGTCGAGTGCGCGGCCCAGGTCGGCGGGGGCGGCGCGCCGGGCGTCGAACTGGCGAGCGCCGGCGTCGCGCTGCCGGTCGATCTCGCCGTCCGTCTGCGGGGTGGCACCGATCCCGTCGTCGCCCGTGTCGAGCAGGGCCGGTGCGTGCTCGACCTGCGCTCGGTGCCGCCGTCGGAGGACGCGCGGCTGGCGGGGGCGGTCCGGGCGGCCCTCGGGTGAGGGTCGTCGCGACCGCCGGGCACGTCGACCACGGGAAGTCGACGCTGGTCCGCGCGCTCACCGGGATGGAGCCCGACCGCTGGGCCGAGGAGCGGCGGCGGGGCATGACGATCGACCTCGGGTTCGCGTGGACGACGCTGCCCGGGCACGACGAGCCCGTCGCCTTCGTCGACGTCCCCGGCCACGAGCGGTTCGTGACGCAGATGCTCGCCGGCGTCGGGCCGGTGCCGGCCACGATGTTCGTGGTCGCGGCGGACTCGGGATGGATGCCGCAGTCGACCGAGCACCTCGACGCCCTGGACGCGCTCGGGGTGCGCGACGGGCTGCTGGTCGTGACCCGCAGCGACCTCGCCGACCCGGAGCTGGCGCGGGACGAGGCGCTGGAGCACCTCGCGGAGTCGTCGCTGGGGCGGCTGCCGGCGGTGTGCGTGTCGGGGACGTCCGGGCTCGGTCTCGACGCGTTGCGGTCGGCGCTCTCGACGCTGGTGGGTGGCCTGCCCGCGCCGGACCTCGACGCCGACGTGCGGCTGTGGGTCGACCGCGCGTTCACCGTGCGCGGCGCCGGCACGGTCGTCACGGGCACGCTCGGGGCCGGCACCGTCCGGGTGGGCGACGAGCTGGCGCTGGGCTCGCGCGCCGTCACCGTCCGCGGGATCCAGGCCCTCGGCGAGACCGTCGACCCGGTCCGGGCGGTGGCGCGTGTGGCGCTGAACCTGCGGGGCGTGGGCCTCGACGAGGTCGGCCGCGGCGACGCCCTGACCACGCCCGGGCGATGGCTGCGCGGCGACGTCGTCGACGTGCGGGTCGGTCCGCCGCGGGGTTCCTCGGCGGCCGTCGATCTCCCGCGGCAGGTGATGCTCCACGTCGGCTCGGCGGCCGTCGCCGCGCGGGTGCGGCCGTTGTCCCTCGAGCCGGGGGCCACGCGAACCGTCCGCTTGACGTTGCGGGAGCCGCTGCCGCTGCGACCCGGTGACCACGCGCTGCTGCGCGATCCCGGCGCGCACCGGGTGCTCGGCGGGGTGACCGTCCTCGACGTGCGACCGCCCGCGCTGCGGCGGCGCGGGGCCGCCCGCGCGCGGGCCGGGGAGCTGGCGGCGACCACGGGCGTCCCGGACGCGCGCGACGAGCTGGCGCGCCGACAGCTGATGCGCCGCGACGACCTCGTGGCGCTGGGGGCATCCGTGCCCTCGGACGTGCCGTCGGCAGCGGGGTGGTTGGCGGACCCGGCGTGGGTGGCGACGCTCGCGCCGCAGCTCGTCGCGGCGGTGGACCGGCACGCTGCGGAGCAGCCCCTGGACGCCGGCCTGCCCGCGAAGGCCGCGGCGCAGGCGCTCGGCCTGCCCGACCCGCGGCTGCTCGACCTCGTGCTCGCCGAGCCCGGCGCGTCGTCGCTGGTGGCGGCCGGAGGGCGCGTGCGTCCGCGCGACGCCGGCGGCCTGCCCGACGCCGTGCGCGCGGCTGTCGCGACCGTGCGCTCGGACCTCGCCGAGGCACCGTTCGCCGCCCCCGAGGCCGGGCGGCTCGCCGAGCTGGGGCTGCGGACCCGCGAGCTCGGCGCGGCGGTGAAGGCCGGGGCGCTGCTGAAGGTCGGCGACGGGATCTTCCTCGCACCCGACGCCGCGGACGTCGCCGTCACCCGGCTGGCCGACCTGCCCTCGCCGTTCACGCTCTCCGAAGCGCGCCAGGCCCTGGGCACCACCCGCCGCGTCGCCGTCCCGCTCCTGGAGTACCTGGCGAAGCACGGCCGCACCCGCCGCGACGACGAGGGCCGCCATGCGCTGCGGTGAACGCATCCCGGTGTTCGAGCGATGCGGCTTTCCTGGCGTCTTTGACGCCAGATCCAGGTGAGCACGCCGATAGGGCCACATCCTCGGTGTCGCGACACGCCGGTCGGGGGGCGCGCGAGGTCCGGGCGGCTGTTGTCAGCCTGGCGTCCACGCTCACACTGAACGTCAGGAAATCCACCACGATCACGCGGGCTTCCTCGGGGACCCGACGCGCGCCAGGATCGAGGTCATGGACCTGCGCCGCGACGTCACGCTCGGCGCGCGGCTGGCGGTGATGCGCACCGGCGGGCTGGCGATGGCGCTGGCCGGCGACCCGGTGCTGCGCCTGCTGTACCGCCCCTGGATCGACGACCCGACACCCGTCCAGCGCCGTCTCCGGGACGCCGCCCAGCCGTACGCGAGCCGCAGCGGCGTCCTCGTCGTCGCCACCCACGCGATGTGCCGCGACCTCGTCCGCGACCGGCGCTTCCTGGTACGGACGCGGTCCGGCGGCTCGCTGGGAGGATCCGTCGAGGGCGGGCGCGACCCGCTGCTCGAGCCCGTCGACCTGTCGTTCCTCGGCATGGACCCGCCGGAGCACACGCGGCTGCGGCGGCTGGTCGGCACGTGGTTCACGCCCGCCCGCGTCAACGCCTACGAGCCGCTGGTGACCGCGCTCGCCGCGCGACTGGCGGACGAGGCGGCGCGGCGCGGGCGCTTCGACCTCGTCGCCGACGTCGCGACGCCCCTGCCGGTCGCGGTGATCGCGGAGATCCTGGGGGTCCCGGACGACGACGCGGCCGCGTTCGCGCGGTGGGGACGCGCGGTCGCCGCAGGGCTGGGCGGTGTGCGGTCGCTGCGCGCGCTCCACCGGCTCGAAGCGGCGGTCGTCGAGCTGCGCGGGCTGATCGGCGCCCTGCTCGCGAAGCGCCGCCACGATCCCGCCGACGACCTCATCAGCCACCTCGCCGCCCAGGACGCCGACACCGACGAGGTCGTCAGCCTCGCCGCGCTGCTGCTGCTCGCCGGGTTCGAGACGACGAGCACGCTGCTGTCGAACGCGGTCGCGGCGATGACCGACGCCCGCGAGCCCTGGGCGCAGCTGGCCGCCGATCCCGCTCGCAGCGCCGACGCCGTCGAGGAGAGCCTTCGCTTCGACGCGCCCATCCAGTTCACGGCCCGGACCCCGCACGAGACCACCCGCATCGGCGACCGCGACGTCGCCCCGGACACCGTCGTGATGGCGATGCTCGGCGCCGCCGGACGCGACCCGGCGGTGCACACCGACCCCGACGTGTTCGACCTCGACCGCCCGACGCGCGGCGAGCACCTCGCGTTCTCCGGCGGCATCCACTACTGCCTCGGCGCGCCGCTGGCCCGCCTCGAGGGACGCGTCGCGCTGACGGCGCTGGCGGCGCGGATGCCGGGGCTGCGGCGCGAGGACGGAGCGGTGCGGCGGCGGTCGCTGCTGCTGCGGAGCTACCAGAGCCTGCCCGTCAGCGCGTGATCGTGGCGGCTTTCCTGACGTTGAATGTGAGCATGGACGCCAGGCTGACACACCCCGCACCTCGCCCCCATCGGCGTGTCGCGCGACCGAGGATGTGGCCCTACCGGCGTGCTCACCTGGATCTGGCGTCAAAGACGCCAGCAAAGCCGCATTGCTCGAACAGGGCGCGAACCAAAACGCGCCTCAGGGCGTCGGCGGGTCCGAGAGGTCGGCGCGCAGGGCGGCGAGGGTGCGCGTGAGCAGGCGGGAGACGTGCATCTGCGAGACGCCGACGCGTTCGGCGATCTGCGTCTGGGTCATGCCGCCGAAGAACCGGAGCATGACGATCGTGCGCTCACGCTCGGGGAGCTTGCGCAGGGCCGGCTGCACCGTCTCGCGGTGCTCGACCTGCTCGAGCTCGGCGTCCGCGGAGCCCAGCACGTCGGCGAGCCGCCCGGACGACGGGTCGTCGACGAGCATGTCGTCGAGCGAGCTGGACCGGTAGGCGTTCGCGGCCTCGAGGGCCTCGAGCACCTCCTCGCGGGTGCGCTGCAGGTGCTCGGCCAGCTCGCCGGCGGTGGGCGCGCGGTTGAGCTCCTGGGACAGGTGCGGCATCGCCGACCCGATCGCCAGGCGCAGGTCCTTGAGACGGCGCGGCACGCGCGTCGACCACGCCTTGTCGCGGAAGTAGCGGCGCACCTCGCCGGTGATGGTGGGGACCGCGTAGGACAGGAAGTCCGAGCCCCGCTCCGGCGAGAAACGGTCGACCGCGTGGATCAGCCCGACGGTCGCGACCTGCTCGAGGTCCTCCTGCGGCTCGCCGCGCTGCGCGAAGCGCCGGGCAATGTGCCGCGCGAGCGGCAGGTAGCCCTCGACGAGGCGGTCGCGCAGGACCTCGCGGCGGGGATCGCCGGCGTCGAGGCCCGCGTGCTCCACGAGCATGGGGACGAGGTGCTCGTACGAGTCCTCGGTGCGGGACCTGCTCCCGGCCTGCGACGAGCCTCCCGCGTCACCCGCGAGGGCGCGCGCCGGCTCGCTCACGGGGTGAGCCGTTGCTTGCGCAGGTGGATGCCGAGCCACTCGGGGTCGGCGTCGAGGACCTGGGCGTCGTCGGTCAGCGTCGTGAGCACCCGCCAGCCGAAGGTGTCCTGGCGCAGCGAGGCCTGGCCGGTGACCGGCACGCGGCAGATCACGTCGATGCGCCCCTCGGCCATGGCGAACCCGCAGCGCAGCTGCCCGCCCTCGCGGGCCAGCGGCACCAGCGCCGAGCACGCCTCGTCGACCGCCATCCGCAGGTCGGAGACGGCGTCGAGGTCGAAGTCGGCCCGGGCGGCGAGGTCGGCGGCGACGGCGCGCACCGACGGGATGAGGGCGGGGTCGGCGTGCACGCGGACCTCGACCGGGGTCGGGGTCTCGGCCAGCCCGCCCGTGGCGTCCACGCCCGTCGTGACGGTGGACGAGCGATCACGCTGCTGCGGTTCCGGCGTCTGCACGGCTGCTGATCTCCGTTTCGCGGCAGGTGAGGAGGTCGATGGCGGGGTCACCGTAGCGGCGCGTCCGTCGTGGACGGCAGGCGCCCGGCACCGATCATCCGGCGAGGGCGGCCTCGACCGACGGGTAGAGCGCGAACAGGTCGGTGAGACCCGTCGCCTGCAGCGGCCGGCTCACCGGGCGCGAGTTCGCGACGAGGCGCAGCGCGACGTCGCGGTTGCGGGACTCGTCGAGGGCCTCGACGAGCAGCGCCAGCCCGCTCGAGCCGAGGAACTCGACCGAGAGCATGTCCAGCACGAGCACCGTGGGCTTGCCCTGGAGCTCTTCGTTCACCTTCGCCCGCAACGCCGGCGTCGTCAGCATGTCGATCTCTCCGGCCAGCCGGATCACCGACGCGCCGTTCGACCGCTGGACGTCGACGCCGAGCGGGTCCTCAGCAGTGAGGTCGTCATCGGTGGCCACGGCGTCTGGTCCCCCTCCGGTCCTGTCGGATGTGCGCCGGGCACGCGGCCCGGTGAGCGGCAACGTACTTGCCGTGCTCGGCAGCGTACTCGTCACCCCCCGTGGGCACCCCTTCACGACGCGGCCGGTGACGTCACACCACAACCCCGCCCTCTCCTGCGGATCCGGAACCCACGATCGGGGTGGTCACTGGGCCGTTCAGGGGTGTTTGCGGCCGCGGAGGGAGGGGGATACCGCCGCTGCACCTGCCGTGCCGGGGGACACCGCCTTCGACCGGCCGCCCCCGACTGGGAGGACCGCGATGGCCGACATCCGACTTCTGCCGGGTCCCATCATCGACGAGTGGGACTGGCAGCTCCACGGAGCGTGCCGTGGGATGGACTCGAGCTTCTTCTTCCACCCGGACGGCGAGCGCGGCCCCCGCCGTGAGCACCGGGCCGCCGAGGCCAAGAAGGTCTGCGCGTCCTGCCCCGTCATCGAGCCGTGCCGCCGGCACGCCCTCGCCACCCGCGAGCCGTACGGCGTGTGGGGCGGCCTGACCGAGGACGAGCGCCGGTCGGCCCTGCGCGGCGCCCGCAGCTTCACCCCGCCCGAGGGCGCCGTCGTCTACGAAGCCCGCTGACCGCACCACACGTCAGAGGTACTGCCCACCGCCCATTCCTCCGCCGTCCCCACCGGTGACGACGCGGCCGCGTCCCTGACGCATCTGCTCCAGCTGGCCGCGCGCGGCCATCTGCTGGGCGAGCACGGCGCTCTGGATGCCGTGGAACAGCCCTTCCAGCCACCCCAGGAGCTGGGCCTGCGCGATGCGCAGCTCGGCCTGAGACGGCGTGGCGTCGCCGGTGAACGGCAGGGTGATCCGGTGGAGCTCGTCGCGCAGCTCCGGCGCGAGCCCCTGCTCGAGCTCCCGGATCGAGCGCTCGTGGATGTCGGCCAGCCGCGAGCGCCCCGCCTCGTCGAGCGGCGCGGCCCGGACCTCCTCCACGAGCTTGCCGACCATCCCGGCCACGCGCATGACCGCGCCCGGTGAGGACACCAGGTCGCCGGTCCCCGCCCCGTCTCCCGCGCCCGACGCGGCCGCCGCCGCCAACGCGGACGAGGGTGCTTCGTCCTGTTCGCTCATGACCTCCATCATGGCGCCCCGGACGCCGCTCGGCGCGTCGGTACCGCCCGCCCGCCCGCCCGGCGCAGCGCGACGACAGGACGCGCATGGGCGCCCGGAGGGCGGGGTACCAGGGCCCCGAGGTGAGTCGTGAGCACAAGGATCGAGCTGGCCCTCGAGCAGACGGGGGACGGCGAGACGACCGCGGGGGCGGCCGACACACCGGGCCACGACGGCCTGGGGATCGGGCGCACCGCCGTCGCCGACGCACCCGCCGCGGCCGTCGCCGACGGATCCCGCGCCCCGGTCGTCGTGGCGCTGTCGGGTCCCCTGTCCGAGATCACCGCGCACCTCCTGGTGACACGGCTGAGCGAGGCCCTGCGGGACCACGGAGCGGTCGTCGTCGACCTCTCCGGGGTCCGGTTGACGCACTCCGGTGCCGTCTACGCCTTCGCCGAGGCCGCGTCCCGCGCCGGCGAGTGGCCCGAGGTCCGGCTGGCCCTGGCCGCCCCGGACCCGACGATGGCCGCGCTGCTCGTCAGCTCGCGCGTCGCCCAGCGCGTCCCGGTCCACCCCGACGTCGCCTCCGCCGCGGCCCACCTCGACGAGCGCCCGGAGCTGGTGCGCTCGTTCTGGCACTTCCAGGTCGATCCACGGGCCCCGGGTGAGGCCCGCGGCCACGTGCGTCGGGTCTGCGCGCGCTGGACGGTGGACGAGGAGGCCCGCGAGGCCGCGGAGATCGTGGTGACCGAGCTGGTGACGAACGCGGTCGAGCACGCGGCGAGCACCTCCGTGGTGGAGGTCGAGCGCCGCGAGCACACGTTCCTGCTCACGGTGCGCGACTTCGACCTCGCCCCGTTGCCCGCGGTGCACCTGCCCGACCCGAGCTCGCCGCGCGGGCGGGGGCTGGCGATGGTCGCCGCGGTCGCCAGCGCCTGGGGCGTCGAGGCGCACCGCGACGGCAAGACCGTCTGGGCGGAGATGCGGACGGAGTAGGCAGCCGGTACTGGACAGCCAGTACCGAGACGCCGGTCCTAGGCCGCCAGTGCCGGAGCCGGCGTCCCCCGCTGGTCGAGCAGCAGCAGGACGGCGCGCTCGACGTGGGCGCGCATCGCCTGGTCGTCGAGCCCCGCGCCGTCGCGCACCGCCTCGGCGATCGTGCGACCGGACTCGAAGTGGGTGACGAGCACCGGGTCGACGTAGGACCGCTTGCACACCGCCGGGGTGTTGCCGAGCGTCTCGGCGACGGCCTTCATCGTGCGGGTCACCGCGTTCTGCTGGCGGCGCTGGGCGCGCGGGGGCGCGCCGCCCTCGTCGCACTCCCCCGCCAGTGCCACCGCGGCCTGGACGCCGGCGTTCCACGTCCGCAGGTCCTTCGCGGTGAACTCGTCGCCGATCAGCTCGCGCACGGCGTCGTTGACGTCCTGGGCGGTGACGTCGTGCCACGGCCCGCGGTCGCCGCCACGCCCGCCGCGCCGGTAGGCGAGCAGGTCCTCCCCGCCGCCGCGACGGCGCTTGAGCGAGCTGACCAGCCCGTGGACGTGCTCGTCGTGCAACGTCACACGCCGGGGCACGCCCGACTTGGCCGTGTAGCTGAACACGACGCCGCCGTCGCGGCGGGCGATCGCGTGCTCCCGGCGCAGCGTGGCGAGCCCGAAGGAGGCGTCGCCGGGCGAGTCGTCGCTCGCGTACTCCTCACCGCCGACGCGGAAGACGCCGAGGTCGAGCATCCACACCGCGCCCGCGAGCACGCGGTCACGACCGAGGCCCCGGCCGCGGCCCAGGCGGGCGCCGATCTCGGTGCGGGCGTCGCCGATGACGTGGCCGAGACGCAGGACGCGGTCGAACTTCTCGGTGTCGCGCCGGCGCGTCCACTCCTCGTGGTAGCGGTACTGGCGGCGTCCCGCGGCGTCGGTGCCCACGGCCTGGATGTGGCCGGCCGGGTCGGCGCAGATCCACACGTCCTGCCACGCGGGCGGGATCACGATCTTCCGGATCCGGTCGAGGTGCACCGGGTCCGTCACGGTCTCGGAGGTCTCGCGGTCGAAGTAGCTCCAGCCCTTGCCGCGACGCCGGCGTCCGAGGCCGGGACCGTAGGGCTCGACGTGCACCAGTTCCACCGGGCGGGCGTACCCGGGTCCCGGCCCTCACGAACGCCGTTTCCGGCGCGACGCCGTCGGCTACCACCGGCCGGTGACCAACGCCCCCGAGGACCTCCTCGGCCCCTGCGGACCCGTCGACCGCGCCACCGGAGACGCCGTCGACGCGGCCGTCGCCCGCGTCCTCGGCGACGGGGCCGCGCTGGGCGACGGCCAGCGCGAGGCCGTGCTCGGCGCGCTCGGCGACGACTGCCTGGCCGTCCTGCCCCCGGCCGCCGGCAAGACCGCGGTGTACGCGGTGACCGGGCTCGTCCTGGGCGGGCCGACGGTCGTGGTGTCGCCGACGCTGTCGCTGCACCACGACCAGGTCGCCCACCTCGCCGACGCCGGCCTGCGGGCGGAGGCGCTGAACTCGACGGTCGCCGACCGCGACGCGGTGCTGGCCCGTTTCGGCGACGGCGGGCTCGACGTGCTCGTGACCTCGCCCGAGCAGCTCGCCCGTCCCGACGTCCTGGACGCGCTCGCGGCGGGCGCCCCGACGCTGCTCGCCGTCGACGAGGCGCACTGCGTCTGCGACTGGGGCCCGGACTTCCGCCCCGACTACCTCGGTCTCGCGGTGGCCCGGCGGCGTCTCGGGCGTCCGCGCGTGCTGGCGCTCACCGCGACCGCGTCGGTGCCGGCCCGCCAGGAGATCCTCGAGCTGCTCGGGGTGCCGGACGCGTGCGTCGTCGTCCGTGACACCGACCGGCCCAACATCCACCTCGCCGGCCACCTCGTCCACGACGAGGACGCGAAGTGGGAGCGCGTCGTGCGCGAGGTGGTCGACCTCGGCGACAGCGGCATCGTCTACGTCACCACCCGGGCGCACACGACGCTCGTGCGGGACCGCCTGCGCGCTCAGGGGATCCCGGCCGAGGCCTACGACGGTGGCATGAAGGCCGCCGAGCGCGCCCGGGTGCAGGACGCGTTCATGGCGGGCGAGGTCCCCGTCGTCGTCGCGACCAGCGCGTTCGGCATGGGCATCGACAAGCCCGACGTGCGCTGGGTCGTCCACGGCGACACGCCGACGTCGATCGACGCCTACCACCAGGAGAGCGGCCGGGCCGGGCGCGACGGCGGGCCCGCGCGCGCCGTGCTGTTCCACCGGCCCCAGGACCTCGGTCGCCCGAAGCTCTTCGCCTCCGGGCGCGACGCCCGGCCCGGCGCCCTGCGGACGGTGCTCGCGGCGATCGCGCAGAACCCCGACGGCGTCGCCCAGGAGGACCTGGCGCGCCCGGCGGGCCTGTCGAAGGCCGCGCTGGCCCGGGCGGTGCCCGCGCTGGTGGCGCTGGGGGCGGTGCGCTCCCTGCCCGGTCGCCGCCTCGCGGCCGGGGACGCGCTGGCCGACGGCGACCTCGGAGAGCTGGCCGCGGGCGCCGCCGCGCTCGTCCTCCGCCGCCGGGAACGCGAGCAGAGCAAGGTCGAGCTGGTGCGCCGCTTCGCGGAGGGCACCGGATGCCGACGGCGGACGCTGCTGGAGGTGCTCGGCGACGTCCGTGAGGCGGCGTGCGGCCACTGCGACCACTGCGACGCGGGGCTCCCGGGCGACCCGGGCCGCCGGGCGGGATCCCGCGACGGCGACCCGGCGCCGGGCGAGGCCGTCCGCCACGGCGAGTGGGGCCGCGGGACCGTGACGACGGTCGCCGAGGAGTCGGTCGTGGTCCTCTTCGACGAGGGCGGGTACCGCACGCTGTCGCTGCCGCTGGTGCGGGAGAAGCAGTTGCTCGCCCCGGCGTGATCGTCACGTTTCGCGCCGGGCCCTCGCGGCCCATCCCCGGGGTGACCGAGACGACGACAGAAGGTGACCGTGCTCCACGAGCCCACCACGCCCACCATGGCCCCGCCGGCCGCCGCTCCCGAGACCCTGCCCACGCCCCGCAGCACCGAGCCGGTCCCCGAGCCGCTCCCCCAGCCCCGGGCCGTCACGGTCGTGACCGACCCCGCGCGTCCGACCCCGCCGTCGGACCTGAGCTCCCTCGCGCGCCGGGCCCGCCGTGACACCGTCGCCGCGCGCGAGCTCGCGGCCGCCCTGCTGGCCCGGGGGTGGAGCGTCCGCCGCGCCGCCGCCCTCGCCGGGCTCGCCGAGAGCGCGGTCGCCGCGCTCGCACACGTCCGCCGCCCCGGGACCGCCGCGGGCGCCGTCGCCGACGACGTCGCCGCGCGCGCCCGGCGTCGCTCCGCCGGGGCCGAGGAACTGCCGCCCGCCCCGCGGCGCCGGCCCTCGGCCTGACATCCTCCGCACCTCATCCCGTCGACCCGTTCCTGGGGGAATCCGGTGCCCGAGCCCGTCGAGCCGGAGCTCGCCGAGCTCGCCACCGCCCACGGCATCGCCGTGCGCTACCGCGACAGCGGTGAGCAGGAGGTCGAGGTCGACCGCGGCGTCGTCGTCGACGTCCTGACCGCGCTCGACGTCGACGCCACCACCCCGGCGGCGCTCGCCGCGTCGCTGGAGGCGGTGCGCTCCGCGGACCCCGAGCGCCTCCCGCCGACGCTGGTGGTCGACGCCGCGAGGCCGTTGCCCTTCGCGGGGACCGTCGTGCTCGAGGACGGCGGGGAGCGCGCGGTGGGCACGACGTTGCCCGCGGACCTGCCCGTCGGCTACCACCGTCTGACCGGCGGCGACCGGGACGTCACGGTGATCGTGCCCCCGCCGCGCCTGGAGCCGCCCCCGCCGACGTGGGGGTGGATGGTGCAGCTCTACGCGCTGCGCTCGCCCGGGTCGTGGGGGTGCGGGGACTACGCCGACCTCGCCTCGCTGCTCGCCAGGACCGCGGCCGAGCAGGGCGCGGGGGCGCTGCTGGTCAACCCGCTGCACGCCCTCGCCCTGGCGCCGCGGGTGGAACCGTCGCCCTACTCGCCGTCGAGCCGGCGGTTCCTGCACCCGCTCTACGTGCGCGTGGAGGACACGGCAGCGTACGCGGACGCGCCGGCGTCGGTGCGTGCCGCGGTCGCGGAGCTGCGGCCCGCGTCGGGCGACCTGGTGGACCACGACGCGGTGTGGGCGGCCAAGCGGGCGGCGCTGGAGCTGCTCGCGCCGTCCGCGGCGTCCTTCCCGCGCGACCTCGACGGGCTCGACGCCGACCAGCGCGACGTCGCCACCTGGTACGCGCTGGCCGAGCGCCACGGCAGCGACCTGCACGAGTGGCCCGCCGACCTGCAGCACGTCGACGACACCGGCGTGGCCGCGGCCCGGACCGAGCTGGCCGACCGGATCCTGTTCCACGCGTGGTGCCTCGACCTCGCCGACGCCCAGCTCGCCACGGCGCACGAGGCCGCCGGCGGGATGGCCGTCGGGCTGATCGCCGACCTGGCGGTCGGGTGCTCGGCGGGCGGCGCCGACGCGTGGACGCTGGCCGGGGCGCTGGCCCGCGGGGTGACGGTCGGCGCCCCGCCCGACGACTTCAACCAGCAGGGCCAGGACTGGGCGCTCCCGCCGTGGCGCCCGGACGCGCTCGCCTCGTCGGGGTACGCCCCGCTGCGCGCCATGATCCGCGGCGTGCTGCGCCACGCCGACGGCCTGCGCGTCGATCACGTCGCGGGGCTGTGGCGGCTGTGGTGGATCCCGCCGGGCCGGGGGGCGCGCGAGGGCGCCTACGTGCACTACGACGCGCGGGCGATGCTCGCGGTGGTGGCGATCGAGGCGTCGCGGGCCGGGGCCGTGGTGGTGGGCGAGGACCTGGGGACCGTGGAGCGGGAGGTCACGTCCGGGCTGGCGGACCACGGCATGCTCGGGTGCGCGGTGATGTGGTTCCAGCGCTCCGACGACGGCGCGCTGCTGCCGCCGCGGCGCTGGCACCCCGAGACGCTGGCGTCGGTGTCCACGCACGACCTGCCCACGGCGGCGGGATTCCTGCGCGACGAGCACGTGCGCGCCCGCGCCGAGGCCGGCGTGCTGACCGACGTCGACGCCGCCTACGCCGACGCGGCGCGGGACCGGGACGAGCTGCTGTCGCTGCTGCGCGCCGAGGGGTTCGCGGTGGACCCGTCCGATCCCGACGCCGTCGTCCTGGCGATGCACCGCCTGCTGGCGACCGCGCGCTCGCGGATCGTCCTCGCGGCGTTCACCGACGTCCTCGGCGACGTCCGGCAACCGAACCTGCCGGGCACGATCGACGCCTACCCGAACTGGCGCATCCCCCTCTCCACACCCCTCCCCGACCTCCTCGCCGACCCCCGCGTCCACGCGGTCGCCGCGGCCCTACGTGAGCGAACTTTGGGGCTATAGCCCCAAAGTTCGCTCACATACGGGGCACGCCAGGAGCACGCCCTCCCACCCGAGTGGCCGCAGGAGTGCCTCGACCTCGCGGGTGGTTCGACAGGTGTCCTTCGTGACCTCGTCCCACCCGAACGGGATGGAGGGCGTGCCGTCGAGCACCGCAGCCGCAGAGCGGCGGCGGTCGAGGAGCGCCGTCCGCTCATCGCCGTGGTAGCCGAAGCCGTCGAGCCGCACGATCGCGCGTCCCTGCGGCAGGTCGTAGACGACGTCCTCGTAGCGCTGCACCCCGTCGACGAGGACAGGTGCCTGGCGGATCCCGACGGGCAAGCCGTGCGCCTGCTCGACGTCCACGAGGTAGCGCTGCTCCAGCGCGGACAGCACCCCTTCGCGCAACAAGCCCACCGCGGCGTCGATGGCGGTCCTGAACTTCCGCGGGCGGCGGAGCTCCACGGCACGCGCGAGGGCGAGCGGGTGGACGCGGGCGTCGAGCGCGTACTGGTGGGCGCGCCGCTTCGCCTCCTCGGCGTCCGGCGCCGCCATGGCGAGGTCCAGCACGGTGTGGACCCGGCTCGTCCGCGGCGGATCGCTGCCCGCGACGACGATGTGCGCGAACGCCCGGGACCGGTGGACCTTCACCCCGTCCGATCGCGCGGCCGAGCCTCCGTACCGAACGGTGACGTGGACCGGCCGCTCCGGATCGGGCTTCAAGAAGCCGTGCACCTCGGCGGCGCTCTCGTGACTGAGCACGGCGCCGCTGGGGCACGCCATCAGCGCGGCGGTCCTGAGCGCCTCGATCGGCAGCGGACCCGAGAACAGCGCGTAGACGCTCTCGTGGACACGCTGCCACCGCCCGGCGTCGAGCTGGGCCTGGATGCCGTCGTCCGTGAAGCCCCTCGACAGGAGTTGCCGGCGGGTCACCACTCTGTGCTGGGTCGCGAGGATCCGCGCCCAGTCGTCGAACTCGTCCACACGAGGTTCGACGCAGCGGGGGGTCGAACGGCTCCATCCGCATACGTGAGCGAACTTTGGGCCTATAGCCCCGAAGTTCGGTCACGTAGGGAGGGCGTCGACCGCGGAGACGCCGCGGTCGGGGAGGGCGGTCGGCGATTCCTGGTGGTAGGCGCCGGGGGGCAGGACGCCGGCGGCGCCGGACCTCGCCATCACCCGCTGCTGCGCGTACACGTCCTCGCCGTGCGCGTCGGGCGGCACGTCGCGCCAGAACTCGAACCCGCCGGCCTCCACCAGCGCCGCGCGGTCGAACAGCACGCACCCCGCCACCCACGCGATCCGGTAGGGCACGTAGCGCTCGGGCGACGGCACGGGCTCGCCCGGCCCGTCGAGATCCAGCGACTCCGCCAGGTGCAGCCCGTTCGCCGCGTTGTGCAGGCGCCAGCGGTCCCAGCCCGGGCCGTCCTTCACGAGGGTCTCCGGCTCCACCGGCCCGGACCAGCGCGCGAAGGACGTGACCTCGTCGGGCCGCCGGTCGTCGGCGTGGCTCAGCGCCTGCATCGCCGCGCCGACCACCCCGCAGCGCAGCTCGGACAGCGCCCGGTGCAGCCGGTCCAGGGCGCCGGGCTCGAGCCACACGTCGTCGTCGAGGTAGAGCACCGCCG
This sequence comes from Actinomycetospora sp. C-140, assembly GCF_054796175.1. Taxonomy (NCBI): domain Bacteria; kingdom Bacillati; phylum Actinomycetota; class Actinomycetes; order Pseudonocardiales; family Pseudonocardiaceae; genus Actinomycetospora; species Actinomycetospora sp. C-140. Next base: position 33,576 of record NZ_JBTWNF010000019.1, read on the forward strand.
GAGCCGAGGCGCACGACAGCAGGAACGCCCGCTGCTCGGCCATCCCGCGCCGCGACCCCCGACGGTGCAACGCGACCGACACCCCGCGCCGGCGCAGCCAGCGGATCAGCGTCCACGCCGGCGGGGTGTCCCACGACGGGTCGCCGTCGGACTGGTCGGCGATCGTCAGCGAGTACGGCACGCCGGTCTGCGCGGCGAGCCCGGCGAGGGTGGTGGCGAGCTCGACGGGACGCCCGCGCGTCGGGATCAGGACGTCGATCACGGCGTCCCCCGGATCCGCTCCACGATCGCGCTCGTCGAGCGGTCGGGCAGGTAGTCGAGGATGACGACGCGCCCGCCGTAGGAGGTCACCGTCGCTGTCTCGCGCAGCATCTCGGGGGTGTAGTCGCCGCCCTTGGCGTAGACGTCGGGGCGCAGCAGCTCGAGCAGCTCGGCGGGGGTGTCGTCGTCGAACACCGTGACGTGGTCGACGCAGCTCAGCGCCCCGATCACCGCCGCGCGGTCGGCCAGCGGGTTCACGGGCCGCGACGGGCCCTTGAGGCGCGCCACCGAGTCGTCGGAGTTCAGCGCCACCACGAGCACGTCGCCGAGGCGCTTGGCCTGGTTCAGCGACGCCACGTGCCCGCGGTGCACGACGTCGAAGCACCCGTTGGTGAACACCACCCGCCGGCCCGCGACCCGCTGCTCGTCGACGACCGCCGCCAGCGACGCCGCGTCCAGCAGCGGGCCCTCGGCGGCGGCGACGCGCTCGGCGAGCTCGCCGGTGCCGCACACCGACGTCCCGGGCCGGCCGACGACGACGTCGGCGGCGGCCTGCGCCAGCTCGACGGCCGTCGGGGCCGGGGTGCCGGCCGCGAGCGCGAGCGACAGCGCCGCGGTGAACGTGTCCCCCGCCCCGCAGGTGTTGGCGTCCGGCGCGGGCCGGGAGAACGTGCGGTGCGACGGCGCGGCCGTGTCGGGCAGCAGCAGCGCCCCGTCGCGGTCGAGGGTGACGACGACGGCGCCCGCCCCCGACCGTGCGCGCAGCTCGGGGCCCGCGGCCTCGGCGGCCGCCACGCGGTCGCCGTTCGCGCCCAGCGAGCGGCCGAGCAGCAGTGCCGCCTCGCCCGCGTTCGGGGTGACGACGTCGGGGTCCGCCGGCGCCCAGCGCGCCGGGTCGTGGGCGTCGACGACCAGACGGCACGCCCGGCTGTCGGGCGGGCCCACCAGCGAGCCCACCAGGGCGACGGCGTCCTCGCCGAGCAGCCCGCCCTCGTAGTCGCAGACGACCACCGCGTCGGCGCCGTCGACCGCGGCGCGCAGCGCGTCGTGCACCGCGGCGCGCACCGCCGCGTCCGGCGACGCTCCCGGGGTCGTGTCGAACCGCGCTACCAGCGCGTCGTCGGCCAGCACCCGGCGCTTGGCCGCGGTCGGTCGCGACGGGTCCGTGACGACGCCGGCCAGGTCCACGCCGTGGCCCGCCAGCAGCTCCCGCAGGGTCGCCGCGTCCGCGTCGTCGCCGAGGACCGTCACCAGCGCGGTCCGCGCGCCGAGCGCGGCGAGGTTGGCGGCGGTGTTGGCGGCGGCGCCCGGCGAGCCGCGGGTGTGGTCGACCTCCACGACCGGCACCGGGGCCTCGCGGGACAGGCGCCGCGACGGGCCGGTGAGCCACTGGTCGAGCACCGTGTCGCCGAGCACCACGACCCGCGGTGCCGCCGCGGCGAGACGGGCGGGCAGGTCGGCCGCCAGCGGCGCCGCCGCCAGCGGCAGCTCCGTTCCGGTGGTGCGCGCGACGTCGGGCGCGGCCATCAGCCGTGCCTCCTTCCGGGGGAACCCGCACGGGTGCGGTCGGCCGGTGTCGTTCCCGCCGTCCGGCGCCGCCGGGAGGGGCTCGGTACTGTCGGCCTCCACCTCGACCCCGACGGGGTGACCCGCCAGTCCTGGGAGTACCGATGGCCAGTGACGCGCCTCGACCCGACACTTCGCTCGAAACCGCGGGCGACCCGACGGACACCATCACCGCCCGTTTCCTCGGCCCGGACGTGGTCGTGATCAGCCCCGTGGGCGACATCGACACCGCCTCCGCGAGCCCGCTGCGCTCTGCGATCGCCGAGCAGGTCGACGCCGGCGCGACGCACGTCGTGCTCGACCTCGCCGGGGTCGACTTCATGGGCTCCGCCGGCCTGGCGCTGCTCATCGCCGAGCGCGAGGCCGCGATCGCCCGCGACGGCCAGCTGCGCCTCGCGGGCGTGCCGCGCACGGCGGGCCGCGCCCTGACCCTCACCGGGCTCACCGAGCTGTTCGACACCTACCCGGACGCGGAGGCGGCCGCCGCCGACCTGCGCTGAACGCGGGCCCGTCACGGGTACGAGCCCTCCTCCGACGAGGTGACGACGAGCTCGCGGACCTCGCTGCCCGCCGGCCGCGACAGCGCGTAGAGCACGGCGTCGGCGGTCTGGGCGGGGTCGTTGAGCTTTGCGTCGGCGCCGGGCTTGTACTGGTCGGGGCGGTCGTCGAAGAAGTGGGTCCACATGCCGCCGGGGACCAGCAGCGTCACCCCGACCCGCCCCGCGGTCTCGGCGGCGAGCGCGCGCGTGAAGCCGACGACGCCGAACTTCGACGCGCAGTAGGCGGTCGCGTCCGACACGGCCTTGACCCCCAGCGTCGAGGAGACCGTGACGACCTTGCCGCGCCGGGTCTCGAGCTCGGGCAGCGCGGCGCGGACGACGGCGGCGGTGCCCAGCAGGTTCACCGCGACGACGCGGTCCCACTCGCCCGGGTCGACGTCGACGAGGCGCCCGCAGCGGTCGATGCCCGCGGCGGTGACGACGGCGTCGAGCCCACCGACCTGCTCGCTCGCGCGGGCCACGGCGGACTCGGCGGCGCGGGTGTCGGCGAGGTCGACCTCGACGAAGGCGTGCCCCGCGTCGGGGGCCTTGAGGTCGAGCACGACGGGGGTGCCGCCCTGCGCGGCGACGGCGTCGGCCACGGCGGCGCCGAGGCCGGACGAGCCGCCGGTGACGAGGACGGTGCCGGGAGTGCTGGTCATGGGGTTCCTCCAGAAGTGACGGGGTCGGTCTCCAGGCGCGCCAGCAGCCGGGTCGACGAGCGACCGGCGTGGTACGGCACGGCGACGACCTCCCCGCCCCAGCTGCGGACCAGCGGGGTCTCGAGGAGCTCGTCGGTCGCGTAGTCGCCGCCCTTGACCCACACGTCGGGGCGCAGGCGGTCGAGCACCGCCCGCGGGTCGTCCTCGTCGAACACCTCGACGGCGTCGACGGCGGCGAGCGCGCGGAGCATCTCGGCGCGGTCGGCCTCGCTGACCACGGGCCGGTCGGGGCCCTTGAGCCGGCGCACCGAGGCGTCGGAGTTCAGGCAGACGACGAGCACGCCGTGCTCGCCGGCGAGTGCGCGCGCCGCGGCGAGGGTGCGGGCGTGCCCGGCGTGCAGCAGGTCGAAGCAGCCGCCGGTGGCGACGACCGTGGCGCCGCGGGCGCGGGCGGCGGCGACGGGATCGGGCGTGTCGTCGGGGCCGGGCGCGTCGAGCGCCCCGGCGCCCCCGGCGGCGACGAACGCCGCCGCGGCGGCGACGGCCTCCCCCACCGCGTCGTCGACCGCCGCGCCCTCGACCAGCGCGACCGCGACGCTCGCGGCGAAGCGGTCGCCGGCCCCGCACGGGTCGCCGCCGCGGGCGGGCGCCGCGGGCACGACGGACGTCCCCGTGGCCGCGCGCAGCACCGCGCCCTCGGCGCCCGCGGTCACGGCGACGGCGTCGACGCCCCAGTGCTCGCGCAGCGCCTCGCCGAGCGCGGCGGGTTCGGCCGGGAAGGTATGTGAGCGAACTTTGGTGCCATAGCCCGGAAGTTCGCTCACGTAGCCACGCGCCTCGGCCAGGTTCGGGGAGACGAGGGTGGCGCCGGGGACGGGCGGGGCGCCGTGGGGGTGCGGGTCCCAGACGACGGGGACGCGCGCCGCGGCCTCGGACAGCGCCGCGCGGACCGCCGGGTCGGCGGTCATCCCGCGCCCGTAGTCCGACACCAGCACGACGCCCGCGCCGGCGATGGCGTCGACCATCGCCGGCGACACCGCGAACGATCCCAGCCCGCCGTCGTCGACCCGGAGGAGCACGCGGTCGTCGGCGATCATCCGGGTCTTGGTCGGGACCGTGCCCTCGGCGACCGCCGCCACGACGTCGACGCCGGGCAGCAGGGCACCGACGGGATCCCCCGGCCCCAGCACCGTCACCAGCCGCACCGGCCGGTCGGTGCTGCGCGCCGCGAGCAGCGCCGTGAGCCCGGCGCCGCCGGGCCGTTCGCGACGCTCCGCGGCGCCGAGCACCGGGGCGGGCGCGTCGGGGCAGAGCTTCTCCACGGCGCCGACCACGTCGACGTCGCGCAGGCAGTCGCCGACCACCACGATCGAGCCGCGGGTCCGCGGGCTCACGGGACGAGCTCCTCGGCGGCGGCCCGCGGCGCGCGGGTCAGCGCCTTGTCGACCATCTCGCACAGCAGGTGCACCGTGACGAGGTGCGCCTCCTGCACCGAGGGTGTCGCGCCGGGCAGGCAGAGCGCCTCGGTCGCGGCGGCGGCGAGCGGATTGGGGCCCGGTCCGGTCAGCGCCCAGACGGTCAGCCCGAGCGCGCGGGCGGCCTCGGCGGCCGCGACGAGGTTGGGGCTCGACCCGCTGGTCGAGAGCAGGACGAGGAGATCGCCCGGCCGCCCGTGCGCACGGACCTGGCGGGCGAACACCTCCTCGTAGCCGTAGTCGTTGCCCAGCGCGGTGACCGTCGACGTGTCGGCGTGCAGCGCGATCGCCGAGAGCGGCTCGCGCTCGCCGCGGTAGCGCCCGACGAGCTCGGCGGTGAGGTGCTGGGCCTCGGCGGCGCTGCCGCCGTTGCCCGCCGCGAGCAGGCGCGCGCCGCGGCGCAGGCGGTCGGCGATCTCGCCGCCCCACCGCTCGATGCGCCCGGACTCGCCGGCGAGCCCGTCGAGCGTGGCGCGCAGACCGCCGAGGTGCTGGTGGACGATCTCGACGCTCATGCGGGGCTCCCGGTGGTCAGCGCGGTCCTCAGCGCGGGAACGGTGGCCGCGACCTCGCGGTACACCCGGGCGGTGGCCGCGGCGACGCGGTCCCAGCCGTACTCGGTCTCGGTGCGGCGGCGCCCGGCGCGGCCGAGCGCGCGGGCCCGCGCCGGGTCGGCGCGCAGCCCCGCGAGCGCCGCGGCCACCGCGGCCGGGTCGCCGGGACGGACGTGGTGGCCGGTGACGCCGTCGACGACGGTGTCGGCGAGCCCGCCGACCCGGGCCGCGACGACGGGCCGCCCGCACGCCATCGCCTCGAGCGGCACGAGGCCGAACGGCTCGTAGACCGGTACGCAGGCCACGGCGTCGGCGGAGCGGTACAGCTCCGGCAGCGCGTCGTGGCCGACCGCGCCGGCGAACCGGACACGGTCGGCGACCCCGGCCGCACGCGCGAGGTCCCGCAGCCGCGCCACCTCGGGGTCGTCGTCGAGCTCCGGGAGCCGCGGCCCGCCGGCGACGACCAGCGAGACGTCGTCGGGCAGCTGCGCCAGCGCGGCGATCACGGTGTCGACGCCTTTGCGCGGGACGAGCCTGCTGACGGTCAGCACCCGGAAGTCGTCGCCGGCGACCGCGCCGCCCGGCGTGAAGTGGCCGACGTCCACACCGCACGGCACGACCGTCGCCCGGTCGGCGGGCACGCCGAGCGCGACGAGCTCGTCGACCTCGTCGCGGCACGTCGCGAGCACCCGGTCGACCGAGGCGCCGAGGTCGCTCTCGACCGCGACGCGGCGCGGCGGGCTCGTGTCGTCGGCGCCCTGGTGGCGGCGCTTGACCGACCCGAGGGCGTGGAACGTCTGCACGACCGGCACCCCGAGCGCGCGGGCCGCGGGCAGCGCCGCGAGACCCGACATCCAGAAGTGCGCGTGCACGACGTCGGGGACCGCGTCGCGCCAGCAGGCGGCCAGCTCCGCCGAAAAGGCGTCCATGTGGTCGACGAGGTCGTCCTTGGGCAGCTCGCGCGGCGGGCCGGCGTCGACGTGGTCGACGACCACGCGCGGCGCGATCGGCACCCGTCGCGGTGACGTCCGGTCGGTCCGGCGGGTGTGGACGACGACCTCGTGGCCGGCGTCGGCCAGCGCCAGCGCCAGCGCGCGCACGGCGACGTTCTGGCCGCCGGCGTCGACCCCGCCGAGCCCGGCCGAGGCCGCGAGCGGACTGGCGTGCTCGGACACCATCGCGATCCGCATGCGCACTCCTCCCTCGGCCCGCACAGGGCCGGGACGTGGATCACCGAAGGCGCGCGTGGGCGCCGATGAGGACAGGAGGGACCGGGCCCGGCCCGTGGTCTGGACCGGTCCTCGTCTCCCGCGAAGGTCAGGCCCCGGCGGCAGGACGCCGGAGACGGGAACGCCGGAGGCGGGGGCGCCGCAGGTCAGGACGCCGCAGGGCTGGACGTGCTGGTCAGGACACCGTGGTCAGCGTGTGGCGAGCGGGGACCCGGTCGGAGGCGGCACGGTCCTCGACCACCTCGTCGAGCAGCCGGTCCCAGTCGTCGAGGAAGCGGCCGACGCCGTGCCGGGCGAGCGCCGCGGCGCGGGCGGCGCTGCCCGCCGCGCGGGCGAGCCCGGGGTCGTCGCGGAAGGTGCGCAGGCCCTCGTGCAGAGCCCGCAGGTCGGTGGCGACGACGCCGGCGTCGGCCGGGACGTCGACCGCCGCCTCGGTGGTGGCCAACGCGACCACCGGCATCCCGAGCATCATCGCCTCGATCAGCGACAGGCCCAGCGACGTCCACCGCACCGGGTGCAGGTAGGCGCGGTGCCGGGCCATCTCGGTGTGCAGCCGGTCCTGCGGGAGATCGCCGCCGATCGCGACGCCGGGGTGGCGCACGGCCTCGCCCAGGCGCTCGCTGCCGATCCCGTAGACGTCGAGACCGATGGTGTCGGCGAACCCCGCGAGCAGGTCGGTGCCGGTGACGCGCCCGCGGCGCACCGGCTCGTTGACGACGACCGCCGCCCGGTCGAGCTCGCCGGTGTAGCGCTCGCCGGGGTCGAGCACGCCGTGCTCGATCACGCGGACCGGTGCGCGGCCGGTGTCCCACATGAGGGCGTTGAAGTGCGTGACGTGGACGACGGGGATGTCGTCGCGGTCGGCCAGCGGGTGCCGGGACGACGGCACGTCGCCCTTGGGGGTGTTGTGCTCGACGAAGACGGCGGGCAGGTCGCGTCCCGGGCGCCGGCCGGTCCAGCGCTCGGTGAGCTCGATCTCCTCGGGCCGCTGCAGCACGACGGCGTCGATGTCGTCGGCGCGGTCGCGCAGCTGCTCCGGGGTCGCCTCCTCGGCGCGGGCGGGCCAGTCCCACGCCGCGGGCCGGCCGCCGCCCCAGGGCCCGCCCTCGGGCAGGACCGGCAGCAGGCACGTGTGCCGGCCCTGCACGAAGGCGGTCGTCCACGAGCCGTGGACGTGCCAGTGCAGGACGGTGCGCGCCGTCTGCGCGGTCCGCGAGGCGGAGGACGGGAAGGTCACCGGCGAGGTATTGGTTCCGGGCGGAGCCCATAAACTCCCGCTCCGGAACTACTACTCTCCGTGGAGGATCTCGCCGACCGCCGCGACGACGTCGTCGCCGCGCACGGTGTCGAGGCAGGGATGACCAGGGACGGGGCAGTTCCGGGCCCGTGTGCCGCGGCACGGCGCGCCCTGGTCGCCGAGCAGAATTCGTCGCACTGCGTAAGGAGCCCACCGTTGTGGGGGAACGACGGGGGCGAACAACGAGACGACCGGCACACCCACGGCGGCGGCGAGGTGGGCGGGTCCTGTGTTGCCGACCACGACCGCACGCGCCCCGGCCAGCACCGCCGCGAGCGACCCGAACCCGGTGCGCCCGCCGAGATCGACACCGTGGTCCCCGGCGACCCGGGCGGTGAGCGCCGCCTCGCCCGGCGCGCCCGTGACGACGACCCGGTGGCCGGCCGCGGTGAGCGCGGCGACGCCCTCGGCGGCGCGGTGCGGCGACCACGCGCGCGCCGGCACCGACGCCCCCGGGTGCAGCACGACGTAGTCGCCGGTGCCGGCGAGCAGCTCGGCCTCGCGGCGCGCGGCGTCGTCGACGGTGACCGCGAGGCGGCCGTCGTCGCCCGGCGGCAGCGCGTAGCCCGCGCGGTCCGCGATCGCCAGGGCGCGCTCGGGCTCGGGGAGCTCCTCCGGGAGATCCTCACCGGGGCGCAGCCGGACGTCGAGCAGGCTGCCGGGGTAGTCGACCGACGCGGCGGTGATCCGCGGGACCCCGGCGAGGCGCAGCACCAGCGCGGTCGGCAGCGGTGACTGGTGGAACGAGGTCAGGATCACCGCCTCGTCGGCCTCCAGCGCGGCGAGCGCGTCGACGAGCGCGTCCGTGTCCCCGCGGGTCACCGGCGGCGGCTCGGGGTCCACCCACGCGCACCGCCAGACCAGGACGTCGTCGACCCCGGGCAGCAGCCCTGCGGCCTGCCGCCCGCGGGGCCCGACGACGGCGACCACCTCGTCGGCGCCGGCCGCCACGGCCCGCACGGCGGGGCCGGACAGGAGGACGTCGCCGTCGCTGTCGAGGCGGACGACGAGGACGCGGGTCCCGGGAGACGGAGCCTGCGGAGCTCGACCCGTGGTCACGGCCGGAACCCCAGCAGCTCGACCGCCGCGAGGAGGTCGTCGGCGACGATCCCGCGCGCCGCGGCGTCGGCGACCTCCTCGGCGCGGGTCGCGGCGGTGGGCACGAGCACGGCCCGGGCGCCGGCCGCGTCGGCGGCCCCGACGTCGGCGGCGATGTCCCCGACGACGGCGACCTCGCCGGGCGCCAGCCCGAGCGTGGCGGCCGCGTCCAGCACCATCCCGGGGGCGGGCTTGCGGCAGGCGCAGCCGTCGGCGGCGCCGTGCGGGCACCACCGGATCACGGCGAACGGGCCCAGCAGCTCGTCGAGGCGCGCGTTGACCGCCGTCACCTGGTCGGCGGTGAGCAGCCCGCGCGCGACGCCGGACTGGTTGCTCACCACCCCGATGGGCACGCCGGCGGCGCGGAGCCGGGCCAGCGCCGGGACGGCGGCGGCGACGGGCCGGACGGCGGCGGGGTCGCCGTTGTAGGGGACGTCCACGACGAGGGTGCCGTCGCGGTCGAACAGCACGGCACGCGGTCGGGCGCTCACGGACGCGCAGCTCACCACGGGTCCCGGTCCTCCGCAGCGCCGTGTGCCCGCCGTGTGGTGCCGACCGGGCTCGGTTTGTGGTCAGGGGCCCCGGGTACACGCCGGGAGACCGGAGCCTCGCCGGTCCGTCCTCGGCCCCGAGCGGGCGTGACCGACCTGGAGGAAGCCCTCGTGATCAGCCCCCTGCCCCCCGAGAACCGGGGACCGGTGGTGTTGCGAGACGTCGAGGTGCGGGTGCTGGCGGTCCCCGAGGCGCTGGTCACCGTGCGCACCGTCGCCGGCGATCTCGCGGCGCGCGCCGAGTTCCCGCTCGACACGGTCGACGACCTCAAGCTCGCCGTGGACGAGGCGTGCATCTGCCTCGCCGACATCGCCCGGCCGGACACCCGGCTCACCGGCACGTTCAGCGTCGACGAGGACGGCATCACGATGACCGTGTCGGTCTCGACGCTCGGGCCGATCTCGCTGCCCACCGACACGTTCGCGTGGCGGGTGCTCACCGTGCTCGCCGACGACGTCCGTGTTCTCGCCGAGGCCCCCACCGAGCCGGGCGGCGCCCACCGGCTCGCGCTGCGGATGACGCTCGAACGGCCGGAACTGGTGCCGCGCGGGGACACCGGGGTCGCCGACGACGCCGAGGACCTCGCCGTCGTCGCGTCCTTCCCGGAACGCCCCGGAGCCCCGGCTCCGTGACACCGGCCGGCTCGCCCGACCCCACCGACCCGCGCGCCCCGGCGCGACCCGCCGATCCCCCGGATGTGAGCTCGATCGACGCCATGACCGACACCGCCGGCGTGACCGGTACGCCCACCGCCGACGGCGCTGCCCCGACGAACGGCGAGACCAGCGGGTCCACGGAGGGCACCGGGTCCACGGAGAACACCGGGACCTCCGAGACGTCCGGGGGCCGCACCGGGCGGCGCAGCGGCTCGCGCGGCGAGTACGACCACCTCATGCCGATGCTCGCCGAGCACGCCGCGCTCGAGAAGGGCACGGCGGAGCGCCGGCGGCTGCGCGACGAGCTGGTCCGCGGACACCTGCCGGTCGCCCAGCACATCGCGCGCCGGTTCTCCCGGCGCGGCGAGCCGGAGGAGGACCTCGAGCAGGTCGCGACCCTCGGGCTGATCAACGCCGTCGACCGCTACGACCCGGAGCGCGGCACCGACTTCCTGTCCTACGCGGTGCCGACGATCACCGGCGAGGTCCGGCGCCACTTCCGCGACCAGGCCTGGTCGATGCGCGTGCCGCGCCGGCTCAAGGACCTCAACGTCACGCTGTCCTCGGCGATGTCGCAGATGTCGCAGACGCTGGGCCGCGCGCCGAACGCCGCCGAGCTCGCCGAGCACCTCGGGATCGCGAAGGAGGAGGTGCTCGAGGCGCTGGAGGCCTCGAACGCCTACCGCAGCGGGTCGCTCGACGAGATGCTCGTCGACGACCCGGACTCGGGCACCGTGTCCGACCTGCTCGGCGAGGCCGACGCGGCGCTCGACCAGGTCGAGTACCAGCAGTCGCTGGCCCCGCTGCTCGAGAAGCTCCCCCAGCGCGAACGCACGATCATCAAGCTGCGCTTCTTCGGGAACCTCACGCAGTCGCAGATCGCCGAGCAGGTCGGGATCTCGCAGATGCACGTGTCGCGGCTGCTCGCCAAGACCCTCGCCCAGCTGCGCGAAGGACTCGGCGACGCCCGGTGAGAGCCGTCGTCCTACGCGACCTCGGCCTCGGTGACCTGCTCGTCGCCGTCCCCGCGCTGCGCCTGCTCCGCCGCGCCCTCCCCGACCACGACATCACCCTCGTCGCCCCGGCCGCCCTCGCCCCGGTGGTGGCGCGCATCGACGCGGTCGACTCCCATGTGAGCGAACTTCCGGGCTATAGCACCGAAGTTCGCTCACATACGGCCGTCAACCTCCACGGCAAGGGGCCGGAGAGCCACGCGCGGTTGGACGCACTGGAGCCCGAGGTCCGGATCGGCCATGCCGCACCGGGCTGGGACGGGCCGGTGTGGGTCGACGACCCGGCCCGCCCGGAACGCCGCCGGTGGTGCGACCTGCTGGTGGACACCGGGCTGGTCGGTCCCGACGAGGTCGACGCCGACGACCTCGCCCTGCCCGGCCGCCGCCTCGTCCCCGGCGGGCCGGTGGTCGTGCACCCCGGCGCCGCGTACGGGTCCAAGCGCTGGCCGCCCGAACGCTTCGCCGCCTGCGCCGCGGCGCTGCACCGGCAGGGGCGGGCGGTCGTCGTCACCGGCGGCACGGACGAGCGCGCGCTGACCGCCGAGGTCGTGGCCCGCGCCGGCCTGCCCGCCGACGCCGACCTCGGCGGGCGCACCGACCTCGCCGGGCTGCTCGACCTCGTCGCCGCCGCCTCGCTCGTCCTCGCCGGCGACACGGGCGTCAGCCACGTCGCCACGGCCTTCGGCACGCCCTCGGTGACCCTCTTCGGCCCGGTGCCCGCGACGCAGTGGGGCCCGCCGCCCGAGGGGCCGCACGTCGTCCTGGGTGACGACACGGCCCGGCGCGGCGAGCGCTTCGCCGACGACCCCGACCCCGCCCTGCTCGCCGTCACGCCCGACCAGGTGCTCGCCGCGATCCCCTCCCCGGCCCGCGCCGTTCCCGCCTAGCATCACCCTCCGTGAAGCTGCGCTACGAGCTGCTGGGCTGTGCGCTGCACGGGCACGCGCTCGTCGGCACCGACGCGGCCACCGTGCGTGCCCAGGACGCGCCGCTGGTCCGCGAGGACGCCGCCAACCCGGCCGGCCTGCGCTGGTACCGCTGCCTGCGCTGCGACGCCTGGGAACCGCGGCCGGCGCCCGCCGAACCCACCCGGGACACCGTGCCCGGCCCCAGCGAGGTCGAGGTCCCGCTGCGCGGTCGCCCGCTGCGCGACCGCTTCGTGCTGCGCCTCATCGCGCTCGACCGGGCGGTGCACGTCGTCGGGCTCGGGCTGCTGGGCGTCGCCGTGCTGGCGTTCGCCACCTACCGCGAGGCGTGGGGCCCGACCGTCGGCCAGATCATCGGCATCCTGCAGGCGACGCTCGGCGGGCCGGTCGGGCACGGCGGGCCGACGCTGCTGGTCGAGGTCGAGCGCGCCTTCGACGTCGCGAGCGCCACCCTGTACTGGCTCGCGGCGGCCCTGCTCGCCTACGCGGTGCTCGAGGCCGTCGAGGCCGTCGGTCTCTGGTACGCCCGGCGCTGGGCGGAGTACCTGACGTTCGTCGCCACCACGGTCCTGCTCGCGCCCGAGATCTGGGAGATCAGCCACGGCCCGACCGTGACGAAGGTGATCGCGCTGGTGATCAACCTCGCGGTCGTCGCCTACCTCCTGGTCGCCAAGCGGCTGTTCGGGCTGCGCGGCGGCGGGCGCGCGGAGGCCGCCGAGCGCGCGCACGACACCGGGTGGCCGGCGGTCGAGCGGACCACGCCGGGCGACATCACCCTGACGGTGCGCTGAAATCACGTCACATCACGCTGCCGACACCTCCGGCACGGGGTAGGCAGGACCCGTGAGGCTGCTGCCGGGGACCGCCCCGGTCAGGGACGACGCGACACGTGGCCTTCCCGGCGCTCCCGACCCCGACTGGCACCGCGACGAGCACGACGCCCCCGGCCACTGGTCGGAGGTGCTCGGCCGCGTCGGCCTCGGCGCCTACGGCGTCGTCCACCTGCTGCTGGGCTGGCTCGCGGTCGCCATCGCGATGTCGGGCGAGCGATCGCCGGTCGACCAGCGCGGTGCGGTCGCGATCGTCGCGCACGGCGGTCTCGTCGGACGGTTCCTGCTCGCGCTGGCGACCGTGTGCCTGGTGACGTTCGCGGTGTGGCAGCTGCGCGCCTGCGCGGTCGGCTTCCGCTGGGTCGACGAGCCGAACCTGCGGTGGCGCAAGCGCATCGGGGCGTTCGCCAAGGCCCTCGGCGTCGGCGGGGTCGCCTACTTCGCCGTGCGGGTGACCGTCTCGCCCAGCGAGAACGCCTCCGAGCTCCAGGTCGTCGCCCACGAGACCTTCGCGCTGCCCGGCGGGCGCCTGCTCGTGCTGCTCGCCGCCGTGGTCGTCCTCGTCACCGCGGTGTCGACGGCGTTCACAGGCATCGCGGCGACGTTCCTCGGCGACCTCGTCCCCGAGAAGCTCACCCCGCGCCTGCGCCACGTCGCCCGCTTCCTCGGCGGGATCGGCAACCTGACCCGCGCCGTGGTCTTTGGGGCGATCGGGGTGCTCGCGCTCGAGGCGGTCGTCGACGACGACCCGGACGAGGTGGGCGGCCTCGACGTGGCGCTGCGCGCCCTCGCCGACCACACCCTCGGCACCTGCGTCCTGGTCATCGCCGGTGTCGGCTTCGCCGCCTACGGGCTGTACTGCCTCGTCGACGCCTACGCCCGGCACCCCTGAGCCACCGCCGCCGGGGCGGGCACGCACGCACCCGCCACCGCGCCGGTCGCGACGATCGCCGCGCAGGCCCCCATCGCCGGCACGAACCCGGCGAGGAACGCCGCGGGGCTCCCGTAGCCGCCGCGCGGCGCGAACACCGCCACGAGCACGGCGAGCCCGAGGACCCCGCCGAGCTCGCGCAGCGTGCTGTTGACGCCCACGGCCTTCCCGACGTCGTCCGGCCCGAGCCCGCCGAGCACCGCGTTGGCGGCGGCCGGCATGGCGAGCGAACCGCCGATGCTGGCCACGACGAAGCCGGGGACGAGGTCGCCGTAGGACAAGGCCGGCGCCGCGACCGCCACCCACGCCAGCCCCAGCGCCGTGAGGGCGAGGCCGAGGGTGAGCGGCAGGCGGTTGCCGATCCGGTCGGCGAGCATCCCGCCGACCGGCCCGAGCACGAACAGCGACGACGTCCACGCCATCAGCCCGAGACCGGTCTGCAACGGCGAGAAGCCCAGGCCCACCGACAGCAGCTGACTGAAGAAGAACAGGCCGCCGAACACGGACACGAACAGGCCGACGGTGGCGAGGTTACCGGCGACGAAGCCGGGCGCACGCACGAGGCGGACGGGCAGCAGCGGGGTCCTGGCCCGCTGCTGACGGAGGACGAAGGCCGCCCCGAGCGCGACCGCGCCGGCGAGCGCCGCCAGCACCTCGCCGGACGCCCAGCCCGCGGCGTTGCCGCGGGTCAGGGCCCAGACGACGCCGAGCGCGGCGCCCGCGAGCAGCACCACGCCGGGCGCGTCCATGGTCGCGTCGCCGCCGCGCGACTCCGGGACGACCGCGAGCACGAGCGGCACGACGACGAGCCCGATCGGCACGTTGAGCCAGAACACGAACTCCCAGCCCACGAGGTCGGTGACCACGCCGCCGAGCCCGGGGCCCGCCAGCACCGCGAGTCCCGTCACGCCCTGGAGCACCCCGAGCGCGCGGCCGCGGTGCTCGGGCGGGTAGGCGGCGCCCACGATCGTCATCCCGAGCGCGGTGGCCGCCGCGGCCCCGGCGCCCTGGACGGCCCGCGCGACGACGAGCGTGCCGACGTCGGGGGCGAGGGCGCAGCCCGCCGACGCGGCGGCGAACAGCACGAGCCCCGCGGTGAAGACCCGCCGGCGCCCGAAGCGGTAACCGAGCGCGGCGGCGGGCACGAGCAGCACGGCGAGGGTGAGGTTGTAGGCGTTCACCGTCCACTCGAGCGACTCGACCCCCGCACCGAGGTCGTGGCGGATGGTGGTCAGCGCCGTGGACACGACGAGCGTGTCCAGCGCGCACATCAGCGAGGTCACCGACACGAGCAGGAGCACCGTGGTGCGCTGTCGCGGGGTCATGACCCGTCCTCCTCCGGGAGCGGGCGGGGTCTCTTCCCCGCCCTGTCCTCGGTGGTGACTCGGTACGACTGCAGGACTCATCGGTGCGCCGGCGATACTTCGAACGCATGTGAGCGAACTTTGGTGCTATAGCCCCGAAGTTCGCTCACGTGGGGCACCCGCTGTGACGCCCGCCGGGACCGGTTGTGGGCGCCCGGGCCCGGGTACGCCCGGCCGGTGCCCGGAGCCTGCCTGACCCGCGTGCCCGTGGCCCTCGCCCGGGACGTGGCGTCGACCCTGCGGGGCCGGGACCTCGCCGCCGTCGCGGCCGGGCTGACCTACTTCGCCGGCCTGGGCGTCGTGCCGTGGCTGCTGCTGGCGGTGTGGGGCGCGGCGCTGATCGGCTCTCCGGAGACCGTCGCCGCCCACCTCGCCGACCTGCGCCTGCTCGTGCCGCCCGAGATGGGAGCGCGGCCGGTGTACGACACGCTCGTGCGCGCCGGGCTCGACCTCGGCCCCTGGGGCGCGCTCGTCACGATCTTCCCCGCCACGTTCTACGGCGAGGGCCTGCGGCGCGCGTGCCTGCGCCTGTCGCCCCGTCGCGACCGCTTCACCGGCTGGCGCGCCCGGCTGGCGCTGCTGCCGCTGGTGCTCGCCGTCCCGGTCCTCGCGCTCGGCGTGTTCGCCGCCGCGCCGTGGCTCGCCGACCTCGCCGCGACCGGCGGGCTCGCGGGCACCGCCGGCCAGGTCGTCGTCGCCTTCCACCTGTCGTGGTTCGCGATCGGCGCGGTGCTGGCGTGGGGGTTCCGCGTCGTCGCGCCGGGCGGGCCGGGGTGGGTCGCGACGCTGGTCGGGGCGTTCGGGACGTCGGCGGTGCTCGCCGGCTTCCTGCAGGGGTTCCTGCTGTTCCTCGCGCTGCCCATCGACCTCGGCATCCCGTTCGGCGGCCTGGACGTCGTGGGCGCGACCGTGGCCGTCGCGCTGTGGCTGTTCGTGCTGCACGTGCTGCTGCTCGTGGGCTGGGCGGCGACCGACGCCCTGGACCGTCGCCTCCGGCACGAGACGCGGCAGGCCTGGGAGCTGGCCGGGGCGGCCCGGTGAACCAGGCGACGCTCACGGCCCCACGCACGCCCCAGCGCCACACGGGGCAGGCCGCGGAGATCGTGCCCTGGCTGCTCGGCGCCGGGGTGATCGGCGTCCAGATCGCCTTCCCGCTGACCGGGGGCGGGACGCCGGCGATGACGGTCGCGTCGGTCGTGCTGTTCGCGCTGGCGTCGGTGACCCACGCGCTGCTCACGCGGGGCCCGGCGGCCGCGGCCGGCCTGGTCGTCGTCGCCGGGGGCGGGGGGCTGCTCGTGGAGGCCGTCGGGCTCGCGACCGGCCTGCCGTTCGGCGAGTACCGCTACTCCGGCTCGCTCGGCGCCGCGGTGCTCGGCGTGCCGCTGGTGGTGCCCGTGGCCTGGACGATGATGGCCTACCCGGCGCTGCTCGTCGGGCGTCGCCTCGGCCGCGCGCTCCCGCTGCGCTGGGGGCACGTCACGGCGACCCTTCTCGGCGCCTGGGCGCTCGCGACGTGGGACGTCTTCCTGGACCCGCAGATGGTCGAGGCGGGGCACTGGTCGTGGCTCGACCCCACCCCCGCCCTCCCCGGGGTGCCGGGCATCCCGGTGTCGAACTTCGCCGGCTGGCTGCTCGTCGCCGTCGTGATGATCGGCGTCCTGGACCGGCTCCTGCCCGAGCGCCCCCTCGTCGACGACGCGCTGCCGCTCGTGATGTGGCTCTGGACGTTCCTGTCCTCGACGATGGCCGCCGCCGTGTTCTTCGGGCGGCCCTCGGTGGCGCTGGTCGGCGGCGTGCTCATGGGCCTCGTCGGCGTCCCCCTGATCGTCGTGCTGCGCCGCCACGGACCGGACCTGCGCCCGCGGGTCCGGCGCCGGCCGTGAGGGCCCTGGTCGCCGCCGGCACCGCGTTGGCCTGCGCGTCGCTCGGCCTCACCGTCGACAACCTGCGGCGCCTGCGCGTCCCCGACCCGCGTGCGGCACCGCCGCGGGAGCGGGTGGCGGTGCTGGTGCCCGCCCGCGACGAGGCCTCCCGGATCGCCGACTGCGTGGGCGCGCTGCGCGCCGCCGTCGACGGGTGGCCGGTGCCGGCCGAGATCCTCGTGCTCGACGACGGGTCTCGCGACGCCACGGCCGCCCGGGCCCGCGAGGCCGGCGTGCGCGTGCTCGACGGCGTCCTTCCGCCGCCCGGGTGGCTGGCCAAGCCCTGGGCCTGCCGCCAGCTCGCCCGCGCCACCGACGCCGACGTGCTCGTCTTCGTCGACGCCGACGTCGTCGTCGCCCCGCACGGCCTCGCGGCGACGGTCGACCTGCTGCGCCGCTCCGGGCTCGACCTCGTCTGCCCGCACCCGCGCCAGCACGCCGAGGGCGTCGCCGAGAGGCTGGTGCAGCCGCTGCTGGCCTGGTCGTGGCTCTCGACGCTGCCGCTGGGGGTCGCCGAACGCTCGCCGCGGCCGTCCCTGACGGCGGCCAACGGGCAGCTGCTCGCCGTCGACGCGCACGCCTACCGGACCGCCGGCGGCCACCCGCCGCGCGACGTGCTCGACGACATCGCCCTGCTGCGGGCGGTGAAGCGCGCGGGCGGGCACGGGGTGGTCGCCGACGGCACGGCGGTCGCGTCGTGCCGGATGTACCGCGGCGCGGCGGAGGTGCGCGAGGGGTACGCCAAGTCGCTGTGGGCGGCGTTCGGGTCGCCGGGGAACGCGGCGGGGGTCCTCGGTCTGCTCCTGCTCGCCCACGTCGTGCCCGCGCTCGCGGCCCTGCGCGGCTCGCGGGTCGGGCTGGCCGGCTACCTCGCGGGCGTGGCGAGCCGGGCGCTGGCCGCGCGGCGCACCGGCGCCCGGGTCGGCGACGCGCTCGCGCAGCCGGTGTCGGTGCTCGCGGTCGGCGCGCTGACCGTCGACTCCTTCCGTCGCCGCCGCGCCGGGACGCTGCGGTGGCGGGGCCGGCCCGTCGAACCCGTCGACGCCGCCGCGTGACCGGGACCGTCGTCGTGGGCGCCGGCCTCGGCGGGCTGGCCGTCGCGGCCCGCCTCGCCGCGGGCGGGCACCGGGTGACCGTCCTCGAGGCGTCCGCGCGGGTCGGCGGCAAGCTCGGCACGGTCGAGGTCGACGGGTTCCGCTTCGACACCGGGCCCTCGCTGGTCACGATGCCCGCGGTGTTCGAGCACCTGTTCGCCGACACCGGGGCGACGCTGCACGACGTCCTCGATCTGCAGCCCCTCGACGTCGCGGCCCGCTACCGCTTCGGCGACGGGACCGAGCTGGATCTCCCCGGACGTCGGGACGAGATCGGTCCGGCCCTCGACGCCGCGCTCGGCGACGGGGCCGGCGCGCAGTGGTCGTCGTTCCTGCGCCACGCCGAGCGGCTCTGGGAGGTGACGCACGAGCCGTTCCTCGAGCGTCCGGTCTCCCCCGCGGCGCTCGCGCGGCTGTCGTTGCGGGTGCGCGACCTCGTGACCGTCGCCCCGTGGCGCAGCCTGCGCGGCGTCGGCGCGCGGCACCTGCGCGACGAGCGCCTCGGGATGCTGCTCGACCGGTACGCGACGTACTCGGGCTCCGACCCGCGCCGGGCGCCGGCCGCGCTGGCGGTCGTGCCGTACGTCGAGCAGCAGTTCGGGTCCTGGTACGTCCGCGGGGGCCTGCGGCGGCTCGCCGACGCCGTGGCCGATCGCTGTCGGGCGCTCGGGGTGGCGCTGCGCACCGGCGAGCGCGTCGTCGGGATCGAGACCGACGGCGGGCGGGCGTCGGGGGTGCGCCTCGCGTCCGGGGAGCGGCTGGGCGCCGACATCGTCGTCGCCAACGCCGACGCGGCCACCGTGTACGGCCCCGGCGGGCTGCTGCCGCACCGCCCGTCGGCCCGGCGCCTGGCGCGCACGACGCCGTCGTCCTCGGGGTTCGTGCTGCTGCTCGGGCTCGCCGGGCGCGACCCGTCGAGCCCGCACCACCGGGTCTTGTTCTCCCCGACGCGGGCGGCGTACGACGCCGAGTTCGACGCGTACCGGGGTGCGTCCCCGGCGTCGGCGCCCGCGGTCTACGTGCACGCGCCCGACGACCCCGCGCTGCGCCCCGACGACGACGCCGAGGCGTGGTTCGTGCTGGTCACCGCGCCCCGCCACGCACCCGGCCGGGGCGTCGACTGGGACGCGCCCGGGCTCGCGGCGCGCTACGCCGACCGGGTCCTCGAGGTGATGGCGCGGCGCGGGCTCGACGTGCGCCACCGCATCCGCAGCTGCACGGTCCGCACCCCCGCCGACCTCGAGCGCGAGACCCTCTCCTCCGGCGGCGCGATCTACGGGACGTCGTCCGACGGCGCGCTCGCGGCGTTCCTGCGTCCCGCCAACCGCTCCCCCGTCGACGGCCTCTACCTCGTCGGCGGCTCCGCCCACCCCGGCGGCGGCCTCCCCCTCGTCACCCTGTCCGCGGAGATCACCGCGCGCCTCGTACGTGAGCGAACTTCGGGGCTATAGCACCAAAGTTCGCTCACGTACGGAGGCGGCGGTAGACCGTCACCAGGACCTGGGTGAAGCCGACGACCGCGAGGACCGCGGCGAGCACCATCGCGATCGCCGCCGCCGGCACCGTCGGGCTCACGGCGGCGCCGAGCAGGCCCAGCGACGTCGCGATCACCCGCGAGGGCCGCTCCCACACGCTGACCACGCCGACGTCGGGCAGGCGTGCCGACGCGCGCACCGACTCCTGGAGCAGCGTGAGCACGCCGACGCCGACCGCGAGCCATCCCGGCGCCCCGGCCAGCACCAGGGCCACGAGGAACGCCACGTCACCGATCCGGTCGACCAGCGGGTCGAGCACGCGACCCCACGCCGTGGCGGTGTCGGTGAGCCGGGCGACCGCGCCGTCGAGACCGTCGAGCAGCGCGCACACCACCGCGAGCGCGGCGCCGAGCAGGAACCACCAGCGTCCGAACAGCGCCGCCACCGGCACCGCGGCACCGCACAGCAGCGACGCGACGGTCAGCGCCGTCGGCGGCACGCCACGGCGGGCGAACGGCCGCGCCACCACCGCCACCAGGCGCAGCCAGCCCAGCACCAGCCCCCGCGGCTCGATCCCCCCGTGCGCCGCCGACCAGCGACCCAGGAAGTCGTTCACTGCTCCCGCACGACGTCGGCCGGGTCCTTGTCGATGCGCAGCCCCTGGTAGCGGGGGTGGCGCAGCCGGCCGTCACCGGTCCACTCGCTGAACCCCACCGCGCACACCAGCTCCGGGCGCACCCAGTGCTGGCCCTTCTCCCGCACGGCGTCGACGAACGGGGCCTCGTCGGCCGCGAGGTCGTCGAGCCGGTCCCGCAGCATCGCGAGCGTCGCGGCGTCGTAGCCGGTGCCGACCTTGCCGGCGTAGCGCAGCTGCCGGGCCGTGTCGTAGTAGCCCACCAAGAGCGCCCCGAGCCCGCGCCGCGACCCGCTCGGGTCGGTCCAGCCGCCGATGACGAACTCCTGGTCGCGGACGCACTTGAGCTTGAGCCAGTCGCGGCTGCGCCCGCCGAGGACGTAGGGGGCGTCGCTGCGCTTGGCGATCAGCCCTTCCCAGCCGTCGCCGCAGGCCTCGGCGAGCAGCTCGCTCGGGTCCCCTTCCAGCGCCGGGCTGCGGTACAGCGGCTTCCGGAACGCGACGACCGCGTCGAGGATCCGGTGCCGGGTCGACTGCGGCAGCCGGGTCACGTCGACGTCGTCGAGCACCAGCACGTCGAACAGGTGCGCCTCGACCTCGACGCCGGTCCGCCGGGCCCGGTTGGGGTCCTGGAGGTGCATGCGCGCCTGGAGGCTGGAGAAGGTCCCGTCGGTCGCGGTGATCTCCCCGTCGAGGACGAACCGGTCCGGGCCCTGCTCGGCGAGCGCCTCCACGATCTCGGGGTAGCTGCCGTCCATCGACTTCTGGTTGCGCGACCACAGCCGCGGGGTCCCGCCCTTGTCGCGGGTGGCGATGACCCGCACGCCGTCGAGCTTGCGCTCGAACACCCACCCGGCGCCTGGCGGGTGCTCCTTCGACAGCGTCGCCAGCATCGGCGCCCGGAACCCCGACCCGTCCGCCCGGCGCAGCGCGCGCTGCTGCTCGGGCGGGAGGTCCCACACGTCGTCGGCCATGCCGTCCTCCTACCCGACCCCGCGCTCGAGGATGTGGATTTCCTGAGGTCCAACGCCAGCGTGGCCCCCAGGCTGACAAAGCACACGCCCGCCTCTGCGCCCCGCGAGCCGGAGACCTACCGTCGAGCGCCATGAGCGAGCAGCGCAACGAGGCGGCGGACATCGAGCAGCGCTACGTCGCCGAGCAGAACGACGAGGAGGCGCTCGTCGAGGGTCTCGACCCGGAGAAGCCCAGCGAGCAGAAGACCACCGACAAGGTCAAGGCGGCCGGGGACGACGTCGAGGAGCACGTCGACGAGATGACCGACCCCGAGCGGTGAGGACAAGGTGACCCGCCGGTAACCCGATGCGTGGCGGTCCTCGGTGGGCTGTGCCACGATCCTCCGCCATGCGGTATCTGGTGACCGGCGGTACCGGGTTTCTCGGGCGGATGGTCCTCGCCCGTCTGCTCGCACGGGACGACTGCGATGCGGTGTACGCGTTGGTCCGGGAGGGCTCACGCGACCGGCTGCTGCGCCGGTTCGCCGACGTCGAGGGCCACGAGAAGATCGTGCCGGTCGTCGGCGACCTGACCGCGCCACGGCTGGGCCTGCACGACGCGGAGATCGACGGGCTCGCCGGGCGCGTCGACCACGTCCTGCACCTCGGCGCCATCTACGACATCACCGCCGACGACGACACCAACCACGCAGCGAACGTCGACGGCACGCGCGGCGTGGTCGAACTGGCCGCGAAGATCGACGCCGGCTGCGTCCACCACGTCTCCTCGGTCGCCGTCGCCGGCGAGTACGAGGGCACGTTCACCGAGGACGACCTCGACGTCGGGCAGCGCTTCGGCAACCCGTACCACCGCACCAAGTACGAGGCCGAGCGGATCGTCCGCGAGGAGTCGACCACCCCCTGGCGCGTCTACCGCCCCGCCGTCGTCGTCGGCGACTCGCAGACCGGCGAGATGGACAAGATCGACGGGCCGTACTACCTGCTCACCGCCATCTCGCTGCTCGGGCGCCTGCCCGCCGCCCTGCGCTTCGCCATCCCCGAGCTCGGCGCCACCAACGTCGTCCCGGTCGACTTCGTCGCCGACGCGATGGTCCACCTCGCGCACCAGCCCGGTCTCGACGGCCGCGCGTTCCACCTGGTGCACCCGCGCCCGCAGCCGGTCTCCGAGGTCTACAACGCCCTCGCGGGCCCGCTCGGCGCCCCGAAGGTGCAGGCCACGATCCCGGACGCGGTCGGGGACCTCCTGCAGAAGGCCGCCGGCGCCGCGTCGACCGTCCCCGCGCTGGCCGCGGCCCGCGACATCGTCCTCGCCGAGCTCGACATCCCGCCCGAGGTGCTCCCCCACCTCACCTTCCCGACGCGCTTCACCGCCGAGAAGACGGCCGCGGCGCTCGCCGGGTCCGGCATCGCGAGCCCCGAGTTCGGCGACTACGCGCCCGTCCTCGTCGAGTGGTGGCGCGAGCACCTCGACCCCAATCGTCACCGGCGCCCACGGCCCGGCGGCCCGCTGCAGGGCCGCCGGGTCGTGATCACGGGCGCGTCGTCGGGCATCGGCCGGGAGACCGCGTTCAAGGTCGCCCGCTCCGGCGGTGTGCCGCTGCTCGTGGCGCGGCGCACCGAGGAGCTCGAGGAGGTCAAGGCCGAGATCGAGCGCGACGGCGGCCAGGCCTGGGTCTACTCGTGCGACATCACCGACGGCGAGTCGGTGCAGGCGCTGGTCAAGACGATGATCAACGACCACGCCGGCCCCGACACCGGCATCGACATGCTCGTGAACAACGCCGGGCGCTCGATCCGCCGCGGGGTGCGCCTCGAGCTGGAGCGCTTCCACGACTTCGAGCGCACGATGGCGATCAACTACTTCGGCGCGGTCCGGCTGACGCTCGCGCTGCTGCCGCACATGCTCGAGCGCCGGTTCGGGCACATCGTGGACATCTCCTCCATCGGTGTGCAGACGGGCCCGCCGCGGTTCTCGGCGTACGTGGCGAGCAAGGCCGCGCTGGACGCGTGGGCCTCGATCGTCGCCACCGAGGTGCTCGGCGAGGGCGTCACGTTCACGACGGTGCACATGCCGCTCGTGCGCACCCCGATGATCGCGCCGACCCGGATCTACGACGCCTTCCCCACCGACTCCCCCGAGGAGGCGGCGGACAAGGTCATGCGCGCGCTGGTCGACCGTCCCAAGCACGTCGGCACGGCGCTGGGCACCCTCGGCGCGGTGGCGGGCGCGCTGACGCCGCGGATCAAGGACGGTGTCATGCACATCGCCTACCGCGTGTTCCCCGAGTCGGCGGCGGCGCGTGAGGGTAGTGACATCGACAGGCACGACGACGCCCGCACCCTCGACACGGGCCCGCTCTCGCGCGGCGCCCAGGCCATGGCCCGACTTCTCCCTGGAGTGCACTGGTGAAGACCCCGTTCGGCACCCCCACCGAGCTCGCGACCGGGCTGCGGCTGCTGACCGGAGCGGGCGTCATCGCCCCCGTCGCCCCCCATCGCGCGGCGCTGTTCCCGACCGCGCTCTACCGCTACGGGTTCACCCCGACCACCGCGTTCGTCGTCGGGCGCTGGCGCCACCCGGACCGCGTCGCGATCGTCGACGACCGCGGCACCGTCACCTTCCGCGAGATCCACGACCGCACCGACCGGCTCGCCCGCGCCCTCGCCGACCGCCGCGTCGGGCCGGGCAGCCGTGTCGCCGTGCTCTGCCGCAACCACCGCGGGCCGATCGAGACGATCCTCGCGGTGAGCAAGGTCGGCGCCGACGTCGTCCTGCTCAACACCGGCCTCTCGCCCGCGCAGATGAAGGCCGTGGCCGAGGAGCAGGAGATCACGACGATCGTCGTCGACTCCGACCTCGACGACCGCCTCGAGCAGGTCCCCGAGGACGTCAAGCGGATCCACGCCTGGACCGAGGGCACCGGCTGCTGGGGCGACGACACCCTCGAGGGCCTCATCGGCGCCGACGGATCCAAGCCGCTGCCGACCAAGCCGCCGGTGGGCAAGACGATCGTGCTGACCTCGGGCACCACCGGCACCCCGAAGGGCGCCGAGCGCCCGTCGCCGAACGGCATCGGGGTGGTCAACGCGATCCTCTCGCGCATCCCCCTGACCGCCCAGGAGCCGGCGCTGGTGTCCGCGCCGCTGTTCCACACGTGGGGCTTCGCGGCCTTCCAGATCGGCGCGCTCATGGGCTCGACGCTGATCCTGCGCCGCAAGTTCGACCCCGAGGACGCGCTGGCCCAGCTCGCGCAGCACCGGTGCACCGCGATGTTCGCGGTGCCGGTGATGCTGCAGCGCATGCTCGAGCTCGACGACGACGTCAAGGCGCGCTACGACACCTCGGCCCTGGTGACCGTCACCGCCACCGGCTCGACGATGCCGCCGGCGAAGGTCACCGAGTTCCTCGAGACGTTCGGCGACAAGCTCTACATGCTCTACGGCTCCACCGAGGTGTCCTGGGCGTCGATCGCCAAGCCCGAGGAGCTGCGGTCGCAGCCCGGCACCGCGGGCCGCCCGCCGGTCGGCACCACCGTGAAGATCCTCGGCGACGACGACCGCGAGCTCCCGACCGGCGAGACCGGGCGCATCTTCGTCGGCAACGACATGCTCTTCACCGGCTACACCGGCGGGCGCGGCGAGACCGAGGTCGTCGACGACATGCTCGGCACCGGCGACCTCGGGCACTACGACCGCGACGGCCTGCTGTTCATCTCCGGCCGCGCCGACGACATGATCGTCTCGGGCGGCGAGAACATCCACGCCGGCGAGGTCGAGGGCCTGCTCGCCGACATGGACGGGGTCAAGGAGGCCGCGGTCGTCGGCGTCGACGACGAGGAGTACGGCCAGCGCCTGGCCGCCTACCTCGTGCTCGAGTCCGGGGCGAAGGTCGACGCGGACGGGGTGCGCGACCACGTCAAGAACCACCTCGCCCGCTTCGCCGCGCCCCGCGACGTGGAGTTCCTCGACGAGCTGCCCCGCAACAACACCGGCAAGGTGCTGAAGAAGGAGCTGGGGACCTCGGCCTCGTAGTCGTCCTAGTCGTGTCAGCGAAGTGCCGTTGCAGACACTCAGCGTCCGTATCGGTACTTCGATCACCACGCGCCGGCCGTCACGACCGCGCAGAGGGGCGCCGGGATCGGACAGACTGAACCGGTGACGACGCCGGAGGGGGGCACCGGTGCCCGGCTGCGGACGCCGGAGCACCGCGTCAGCCCGCGTGCCCGGCTCTGGTGGGCGTTGCGCTCCGGGCTGGGCACGCTCGCGGTGCTCGTACCGCAGGTCGCCGTCGCGCTCTTCCTGCCCGCGTACGGCGACCTCATGCTGCTCACGGGCGCGCTCACCGTCCTCGTCGGGCTCACGCACCTGCTGGTCGTGCCGCGGATGCGCTACGCGCTGCACCGCTGGGAGATCACCGACGACGCCGTGCACACCCTGACCGGCTGGCTGCGCCTGGAGTGGCGGATCGCGCCGATCACGCGCGTCCAGACCGTCGACACCGACCGCGGCCCGCTGCAGCGCCTGCTCGGGCTGTCGTCGGTGACGGTCACGACGGCCTCGTCGAGCGGGGCGCTGTCGATCGACGGGCTGGACGCCGACGACGCCCTCACCCTCGCCGACCGGCTCACCCGCGCGACCGAGCACGCGGGCGGGGACGCGACGTGAGCGCGCCGGCCGCGTCGGAGTGGCAGCGCCTCGACCGTCGGATGCTCGTCGTCCACCCCGCGGTGGACCTGATCAAGCTGGTGCCGGTACTGCTGATCATCGCGATCACGGGCGGGTCCAGCGACGACCGTTGGCGCCTCGGCGGCGGGGTGCTGCTGGCGGTCGCGGTGCTCGTGTACGGGGTGTCGCGCTGGTTCACCACCAGCTACCGGATCGGCGACGACCGCGTCGAGCTGCGCCACGGCCTGCTGCGCCGCCACCACCGCAGCGTGCACCGCGACCGCATCCGCACCGCCGACCTCACCGCCAACCCGGCGCACCGCCTGTTCGGCCTGGCCGTCGTGCGCGTCGGGACGGGACGCCGCGAAGGCGGCGAGGACGCCGAGCTGACCCTCGACGCCGTGCGCCGCGGCGAGGCCGAGCGGCTGCGCGCCCTGCTCCTCGGCGAGCCCGACCCGGCCGCGAACGCGCCCCCGGTGCTCGCCCGCCTGCGCTGGAGCTGGGTCCGCTTCGCCCCCCTGACGTTCTCGGCGCTCGCCGTCGTCGGCGCGGTCTGGGTGGGGCTCATCCGGCTGGCCGACGAGTTCTCGGTCCGCCCCGGCGCGGTGGTGCTCGAGCAGACCGCGGGCCGCGCACCGGTGTGGCTCGGGGCGGCGGCGCTCGTCGTCACCGCGGTGTTCGGGGCGGCCGTGGTGTTCGTCGAGAACTGGTGGGGCTACCGGCTCACCCGCGCCGACGACGGCGGGCTGGTGCTGCGCCGCGGCCTGCTGACCCGCCGCACGCTCTCGCTCGAGGGGCGCCGCATCCGCGGTGTCGAGCTCGACGAGCCCCTGCTCGTGCGCCTCGGCCGCGGCGCGCGCCCGCTCGCGCTGACCACCGGGCTGCGCGCCGACGGGTCGGGCGAGCACGTCGGCGGCGTCGGGCCCGCGATGCCGCGGCGCGAGGCGCACCGCGTGGCGGCGGGCGTGCTCGGCGTCGGCGCGCAGCAGGCGACGCGCACGCCCCTGGAGCGCCACCCGCGCGCCGCGGTGGTGCGGCGGCTGACGCGCGGCGTCGGTCCCGCGCTCGTCGTCGCCGCCGTGCTGCTCGCGCTGCCCCAGGCCCCGGCCGACGGGATCGTCGTCCCGGCCCTGCTGGTCGTGGCCCTGCTGTTCGCGCTGGACCGCGTGCGCTCGCTCGGGCACGCGCTGACCGGCGAGCACCTGGTCACCCGGCACGGCTCCTGGGTGCGCCGCACCGTGGTGCTGCGCCGCGGCGGGGTGATCGGCTGGCGGCTCACGCAGTCGTTCACCCAGCGACGTGCGGGGCTGGTCACGCTGCACGCCGTCACCGCGGCCGGGCGCGGGCGCTACGAGGTGCTCGACGTCGGCGCCGGCCGGGCGCTCGAGCTCGTCGACGACGTCACGCCCGGGCTGCTGGCGCCGTTCGTGATCGACGGGCAGATCCACGGCCGGGCGGCCGGGCGCTTCGTGCGCCGTTAGGGTCGGTCAGGTGAGTGCCCGTCTGGTGTGGATCGACTGCGAGATGACCGGCCTCGATCTGAAGAACGACGCTCTGATCGAGATCGCCGCCCTGGTGACCGACGCCGACCTCGTGCCCTTCGGCGAGGGTGTCGACGTCGTCATCCACGCGCCGGATGCCGCGCTCGACGCGATGCCCGACGTCGTGCGCGACATGCACGCGAAGTCCGGGCTCACCGACGAGGTGCGCCAGTCGACGGTGACGATGGCCGAGGCCGAGAAGCTCGTCCTCGACTACATCCGCGAGCACGTGGCCGAGGGCCGCTCGGCGCCGCTGTGCGGCAACTCGATCGCCACCGACCGCGGCTTCCTCGCCCGCGACATGCCCGAGCTCGACGGCTACCTGCACTACCGCATGGTCGACGTCAGCTCGATCAAGGAGCTGTGCCGGCGCTGGTACCCGCGCATCTACTACGCGCAGCCGGAGAAGGGCCTCGCCCACCGCGCGCTCGCCGACGTGCGCGAGTCCATCCGCGAGCTCGAGTACTACCGGCGCACGGCGTTCGTCGCGCTGCCCGGCCCGAGCACCGAGGAGGCCCAGACCGCGGCCTCGTCGGTGGTGGCCGAGGACAAGACCGGCGTCGTCGCGGCCGAGGCGGCCGAGCCCGGGCCGGCCGGCGGTCAGGCCCCGCCGCCGGCGGGCTGATCGCGCAGCACGCACCGGAACCCGAGGTGGCTCATGCCCGTGTCGGCGGGCTGGGGCCGCCGCGCGGCCGGCCGGTAGCGCGAGCAGTACTCGTCGGCGCAGAGGAACGAGCCGCCCTTCACGACGTGGCTCGGCTCCGCCGCGCCCTCCCAGCGGTCGGCGGTCCACTCCCAGACGTTGCCCGCCATGTCGACGAGGTCGTAGCCGTTGGGCGGGAACGCGCCGACCGGTGTCGTCGACCCGTACCCCCGGTCGGCCCGCCACGGGAACGCGCCGTGCCAGTGGTTCGCCATGCCGTCGCGCGGCTCGTCGCCCCAGGTGTAGGCCGCGCCCTCGAGCCCGCCGCGGGCGGCGGCCTCCCACTCGGCCTCGGTCGGGAGGGCGCGGCCCGCCCAGGTGGCGTAGGCCGCGACGTCCTCGTACGCCACGTGCACGACGGGGTGGTCGGGGCGGTGAGCGAGCGACGAGCCGCGGCCCTCGGGGCGGCGCCAGAGCGCGCCGGGCGTCCAGGCCCACCACTGTGCGAGGTGGCGCAGGTCGACCGGGCCGTCGGTGCCCGTGAAGACCATCGAGCCGGGCTGCAGGTTCTCCGGCGGCGCGCCCGGGAAGTCGGCCGGGTCGAGCGGACGCTCGGCCACGGTCCGGTAGCCGGTCTCGCGCACGAAGCGGCCGAACTGCGCGTTCGTGACGGGGTGCCGCTCGATCCAGAACCCGTCGACGGTCGCCGGGCGGGCCGGCGCCTCCTCGGCGTGGTGACGGTCGGAGCCCATCGCGAACGTCTGGGCGGGGACCCACCGCAGATCAGTCAAAGACCTTCTCCCAGTCGTCCCGCATGCTGACGACGGTCCACCCCTCGTGCCCCGCCCGGGCCAGCAGGTCCTCCGCACCGCCGGAGTCGTCGGCCTCCCGCTCGGCGTCGTCGTGGCGCACGACCAACCGCAGGGCGGGTCGCCCTCCCCCGGCGAACTCGAGCATCGGCAGGTCGCCGTTGGCGTTGCCGATCGCGATGACCGGCCGCCGCCCGATCCGGCTCCAGATCCGGACCGGCTTCTCGGGGCCGTCGTCGAAGAAGTCCATCTCGGCCCGGTAGAGCAGCTGCCCCTCCCGGTAGTCGATCCCGAGCGCGCTGCCGATCACCCGCTCCGGCGGCACCCCGTAGAGCTGCGGCGCGATCGGTCGCATGAAGTCACGGTCGCCGCCGGAGGCGATGTAGACGGTGAAGTCGTGCGCTTCGAGGTAGCGCAGCAGTTCGACCATCGGCGCGAAGCCGCACGTCCGGTACGGCCGCCCGAGCGTCGGGTGGTCGGCCTCGGCGAAGAACGCCCGCACCGCACGGTCGTACTCCTCGACCTCGACGGCGTCGAACGCGCTGGTCACCGCCGCCTTGAGCAGGCCGAGGTCGGTGTCGTCCCCGCGGTAGTGCTTGAGCATCGCGTCGCCCATCCACCGGCTGTCGCGCTCGTAGGCCGCCCGGTACGGCTGCTGCTCCCGCAGCGTCGGGTCGGCCGTCGCCAGCACGCCGAGGCGCCGGACCAGGAAGTCGAGCTGGATCGGCATCGGCTTCTCGCACCACAGCGTGCCGTCGTTGTCGGTGACGACGATCCGCTCCTCGTGCGGGATCACCTCGGGCGATGCCGGGTCGGTGGCGCGACGGACGAAGTCCTCGATCGCTCGGCGGGCCGATCCGTCGCGCCAGGAGTCGAGCATCCTCAGTCCTTCGCGAGGAACGCGTGCAGCTTCTCGACCGCGTGGGTGATCGTGAAGCTCGCCGGCTCCTGGCGCGGCGGGAACTGCTCGAACGTCTCCAGGAACTTCGTGACGATGCCGCCGCCGTAGAGCGCGATGTAGTCGTGGTCGAGGAACCAGTCCCAGTAGGTGTTCGAGGTGGCGTCCGCGCGCTCGAACGGGTCCGTGCGCA
Organism: Actinomycetospora sp. C-140; assembly: GCF_054796175.1. Taxonomy (NCBI): domain Bacteria; kingdom Bacillati; phylum Actinomycetota; class Actinomycetes; order Pseudonocardiales; family Pseudonocardiaceae; genus Actinomycetospora; species Actinomycetospora sp. C-140. Next base: position 63,377 of record NZ_JBTWNF010000019.1, read on the forward strand.
GGTTGAACAGCTTCGGGATGCGCAGCACGGTGAACGGCTCGGCCCAGACCCCGAGCGTGCCCTCCTTGCGCTGCTCCTGGAACACGATCTTCCAGTTCTCGAAGCGCAGACCGAGGACGTCGCCGTCGTCGGAGAAGTAGACGAACCCGCGTCGCGGCGAGTGCTCCACCTCGCCGGTGAGGTAGGGCAGCAGGTCGTAGCCGTCGATGTGGACGCGGAAGCCCCGGTGACCGGTCTTGAGCTTCTCGACGACGTCGGGCTCGCCGGCCGCGGAGACGAGCGTCGGGAGCCAGTCGTGGTGCTGGACGATGTCGTTCGAGACGACGCCGGCCGGGATGTGACCGGGCCAGCGGATCACCTCGGGCACCCGGAAGGCGCCCTCCCAGTTGGTGTCCTTCTCGCTGCGGAACGGGGTCGTCGCGCCGTCCGGCCAGGTGTTGGCGTGCGGGCCGTTGTCGGTGGAGTAGATGACGATCGTGTCGTCGGCGATCCCGAGCTCGTCGAGCAGGTCGAGCAGCTGTCCGACGTTGCGGTCGTGGTCGATCATCGTGTCGTGGTACGGCGACTGCCAGAAGCCGGCCTGCCCGAGGCTCTCCGGCTTGGTGTGCGTCCGGAGATGCATGTGGGTCATGTTCATCCAGCAGAAGAACGGGGTGCCCGCCTCGTGCTGCGTGCGGATCCACCCCGCGCACGCCGAGGTGAACTCGTCGTCGACGGTCTCCATGCGCTTCTTGGTCAGCGGGCCGGTGTCCTCGATCCGCTGCTTGCCGACCCGCCCGTACTTCGGGTCGACCGTGTCGTCGTCCTCCTCGGTGGCCCAGCAGTGCAGGACACCCCTCGGGTAGAGGAACCCGTGCAGCCGCGGGTACTCCTCCTTGCCCGGGTAGTCCGGCAGCTCCGGCTCCTCCTCGGCGTTGAGGTGGTAGAGGTTGCCGAAGAACTCGTCGAAGCCGTGGACCGTCGGCAGGTACTTGTTGAGGTCGCCGAGGTGGTTCTTGCCGAACTGCCCGGTCGCGTAGCCCATCGGCTTGACGAGCTCGGCGATCGTCGGGTCGGCCGCGTTCAGACCCACGTCCATGCCGGGGAAGCCGACCTTGCTCATGCCGGTGCGATAGACGCTCTGACCCGTGATGAAGGCCGCCCGCCCGGCGGTGCAGCTCTGCTCGCCGTAGGAGTCGGTGAACCGCATGCCCTCGTCCGCGATGCGATCGATGTTCGGTGTGCGATAGCCCATCAGACCGTCGCTGTAGCAGCTCAGGTTGGTGATGCCGATGTCGTCGCCCCAGATGACGAGGATGTTCGGCTGTCCACCGGGCATGGGTCCTCCTGGGGCTGTCGGCCTGCGGGCGCGGCCCGACACTGCGGCCCCGGCCACGGGAGGCGCCTCACCTTCTGTGGGTGAGGCTCGCGATCGGGCCGGTGGCGAGCCGCCCGCGCTCGGCTTGTAGGCTTGTCGAGGCTCGCCGGGGAGACCCGGAGGGCCTGCCATGGTGGGTGTAGCTCAGTTGGCAGAGCACTGGGTTGTGATCCCAGGTGTCGCGGGTTCAAGTCCCGTCACTCACCCGGACGGCAGAGGGGCCACCCGCTGCCGGATCGGTCCCGAAGCTTTGCTAGGGTTCTGATCACGCGCCGTTAGCTCAATGGGCAGAGCAAGTGACTCTTAATCACTGGGTTCGGGGTTCGAGTCCCTGACGGCGCACTCTTTCTGCTGGTCACAGCTCTGCGGAGCGATCTCCGATCTGATCGCAGATCGCTTCGGGGCACGCTTACTCCTCTCGACCGCTCTCCTGACGATCGTCTGGCGTCAGTCGTAGCGATCTTCAACAAGATCAAACCGATTTGGGCGAACCCCGGCCGGCCGCCAACGCCACCAGGTGCCTGGACGAGCCAGTCCCGACTCAGGCAGACGTCGAGGGAGTGCTCGAGCTCAGCTCGGTGACAGCTGCGAGCGCGAGGACGACACCGAGCACCGCGAGTCCGATGACCAGCGCCGGCAGGCCGTGCCCGACGAGCAGACCGAGGACGCCGACGAGGACCAGCACTCCGGCGGCGAGGTAGCGCGCACGGGCCACCGCGCCGCTCCGCGATCGGAGGAACAGCACGTTGCCGGCGAGGTAGAGCAGCGGACCGCCGATCGAGGTGAGGACGAGTCCCGGCTCGGTCTCAGGATGCGTGAGGTGCAGCTCGATGGACACGGCGAACAGGATCGCCCCCGCCACCATCAGGCCGTGGGCGTACGGGAACGCGCCGCGCAGGGCGGCCGTGCTGCGGTCGCCGTGGCTGGCCGTGGTGTCGTCACCGGCGAGCGCGAAGTAGGACCACCACAGCCCGAACAGCCCGACGAAGCCGAGTACGGCGATCAGTACCGCGTACGCGTCGATCGACGGAAGCTCGGTGATGGTCAGCCCCATGATCAGGATCGACTCTCCGAGCGCGATGATGAAGACGAGACGGTTCCGCTCGGCGAGGTGCTCGGCGTCGGCGGGCCAGGTGTCCATCGGGGTGGAGCCCAGGCCCGGGACCGGAACTCGACGCGGGGTCCGAGGATGTCGATCGCCACCGCGACGGCCCACACCACGAGACGCGCACCGGCCGGCAGGAACGCGCCGGCGAGGAACAGCGCCGACGCGATCGCGCTGTAGACGAGCAGGTTGCGGTAGTTGCGCGACAGGACATGGCCGCGCAACGTGATCCACATGAAGGCCGGCCGACCGACCTGGGCGACGGCGTAGCAACCCGCGAAGACCAGACCCCCGCCACCGAACGCGGACGGCAGGGCCAGCGCCATGCCGAAGGCGGCCAGCATCAGCACCGCGTTGAGGATCCGCACCGCGCTGCGGCGAGGATCGAGGTAGTTCATCGCCCACGTGGTGTAGTTCCACACCCACCACACCGCCGCGAAGAGCAGGGCGGTCTCGAGGGTGCCCAGGGCGGTCAGGTGCGCCAACAGCGTGTGCGAGACCTGGACGATGGCGAAGACGTAGACCAGGTCGAAGAACAGCTCGATCGGCGCCACCGTGGCGTGGCCCGCACCCTCCGGCCGCAGCAGCTGTGGCCGGCCTTCCTGCGTCGTCATCGGGCTCCTCGCAGCGGCGATCCTGTGCCGGAGCGGAGAGTAGCGAGCACCACGGCGTCAGAACTCGATGACCGCCTTGCCTCGCTCCTGCTTGTCGAACACCCGGTAGGCCTCGTCGGCCTGGTCGATACTCCAGCGGTCGGTGAAGAGCTTGTCGACGTCGATGCCGTGGTCGGCCACGAACCGGGCGCATTCCGCGAGCCCGACGTTGGAGAACGTGTACGTGCCGTAGATCGTGATCTGCTTGATCACGATGTCGGGGGCGACGTCGAGGGTGAGCTCGCCGCCGAGGCCGACCATCGCGGAACGGCCCCACACGGCCAGGCACCGTACGGCCGCCGCCCGGGCGGGCGGCGCGCCGGAGCACTCGATCGACACGGTGGCACCACGGCCGCCGGTCAGCTCCTTGATCGCCGCGACGGCGTCGGTCTGCGCGGAGTTGACCACGTGGTGGGCGCCGAACTCGCCGGCCCGCTCCAGCTTGGCGTCGGCGACGTCGACGGCGATGACCGTCGCGCCCATCGCCGTCGCGAACTGCACACAGGACTGGCCGATCGGCCCGATCCCGAACACGGCCACGGTGTCGGCGGCCGTGACCTCGGTGCGGCGCAGCGCGCCGTAGGCCGTGCCGGTCCCGCAGGCGATGGCCGCGCCGGCCGAGAAGCTGATCGCCTCGGGCAGGTGCACGAGAGTGCGGGCCGGGGCGAGCATGTGGTGCGCGTGGCCGCCGTGCGCGGTGGCTCCGTAGATCGTCGCGCCCTGCGGGCACATCTGCGTCCAGCCGCTGCGGCAGAGGTCGCAGTGCCCGCAGCCGTCGTAGTGGAACTGCATGACACGGTCGCCGACCTTGAAGGCGCGAGGGTCGACGTCGGCACCGACCTCGGCGACGACGCCGCACGGTTCGTGGCCGGCGATGATCGACGGCACGCCCTCGACCCCGCGCTCGTCGAAGCTCTTGAAGCCCAGCGCCTTCAGCGCGGCACCGGGCGGGTCGCGGTAGAACTTCAGATCGCTGCCGCACAGGCCCGACGCCTTGATGTCGATCACGACGTCGTCCGGGCCCGGCTTCGGGTCGGGGAAGTCCATGACCTCCAGCTGCTTGTCGCCGGCGAAGACGACGCCCCTCATCGGGTGCCCGCCATCATGGTCGCGACGATCAGGACCGGCTCGTCGGTGCGGTTGCTCCAGATGTGTTTCACCCCGCGGGTCACGAACGTGTCGCCTTCGCGCAGCAGCGTCTCGCCCGTCTCCATCACGGCGTACAGCTCGCCCTTGATGACGGTCACGACGTCGACGGTGTCCGTCTCGTGCCACACCCCGGCCGCGCCGTCCTCGGCACCGCCGTGGGAGTCGCCACCACCGAAGTCGTCCAGGGAGGCGGCATAGGCGGCCGCGTCGAACTCGCTGTCGGGCGGGAAGCTCGCCAGCCGGACGACCAGGCCGCTCTTGGGCGGGTCGATGACCGGGTTCTCGCCGAGTGTGGACGCCGCGGCGACCTCGGCGGGGACCGCGTCGACCTGCCAGGTGTCCATCACCGTGAACCCGGGGGCGGCGATCCGTGTAGCGGTGTTCCCGTCACTGACGATGGTCGACTTCCCGCTCTCGTCGAGTCCCGAGACGACGACGCGCGCCTGGGCTTCGAGGTGCTTGCCTGCCATGTCGGTCTCCTTCAGCTGCTCAGGATCAGGTCTCGCGGGAGACCCACGGACTTGAGCTCGACGTACGCGTCGAACCCTTCGGGACCGGCCTCCCGGCCGATCCCGCTGGACTTGAAGCCGCCGATGGGCGCGTGGAAGCCCACCGGGCTGCCGTTGACCTCGACGGTGCCGGTGCGCAGGCGGGACGCGACGGCGACGCCGCGGCCGGGGTCGGCGGTGAACACCGACCCGTTGAGCCCGTAGCTGGAGTCGTTCGCGATCGCGACGGCCTGGTCCTCGTCGTCGTAGGCCAGGACCGAGACCACGGGCCCGAAGATCTCTTCCTGGGAGATCGTCATCTCCGTGGCGACGTCGGCGAAGATCGTGGGCTCGACGAAGAACCCGTCGTCGAGACCGGCGGGCCGCCCGCCGCCGGTGACGAGCCGTGCTCCCTGGTCGCGGCCGGCCGCGATGTAGCCCTCGACCCGGGTGCGCTGACGCTCGCTCACCATCGGGCCGATCTGGGTGGCCGGGTCCATCGGGTCGCCGACGGGCATGCTCGCCACGACCGCCCCGAAGGCGTCGAGGAACTCCTCCTGGCGCGACCGCGGCACGACGACGCGCGTCTTGAGGCTGCACACCTGGCCGCTGTTGCGGAAGGAGCCGATGCGCAGCGACTCCGCCGCGGCGGCGACGTCGGCGTCGTCGAGCAACACGGCGGCCGACTTGCCGCCGAGTTCGAGCGTCACGCGCTTGAGGTCGTGCCCGCAGAGCGAAGCAATCCGGCGCCCGGCGGCGGTCGAGCCCGTGAACGCCACCTTGTCGACCCCCGGGTGAGTCACGAGGTGCTCGCTGACCTCGCGGTCGGCCGGGACGACGTTGACGACCCCCTCCGGCAGCCCGGCCTCGGCCAGCAGCTCGGCGAGGAGGTAGGCGTCGAGCGGGGTCTCCGGGGCCGGCTTGAGCACGAGGGTGCACCCCGCCAGCAGGGCCGGGGCGAGCTTCATGACCGAGATGAGCAGCGGCGCGTTCCAGGGCACGACCGCGGCCACGACGCCGACGGGCTCGCGCAGCACGAGCGCGCGGCCGGTGACGGCCTCGCGCTCGGAGCGCCAGGGGTAGTCCGGCGCGAGCTCGAGAAAGCTGTCGAGGAGCACCTTCGGCCCGGCGGCCTGCATCGAGCGCGACAGCGTGATCGGGCAGCCCATCTCGCTCGTCACGAGGCCGGCGATCTCGTCGGCGCGCTTGCCGAGGAGCTCGCTGAGACGACCGAGGACCTCGGCCCGCTCGTCCACCGTGCGGCGTGGCCAGTCCCCGAGATCGAACGCCCGCCGGGCGGCCGCGACGGCGTCGTCGACGTCCGCGGCGGACGCCGCCGGCACGCGCGCGATCACCTCACCGGTGAACGGAGAGGTGACCGCGAGCAGGTCGCTCCCCTGCGGCTCGACCCACCGTCCCCCGATGAAGAACGTCGAGTAATCCCGCACCGCTTCATCCCCTCGCTGTGACCCGAACCACTGACCGCAACGTATCGTATAAAATACTTTGCGTCTAGGCATGGAGGTCCCGGCTCCGTGGAACTCCGTGCACGACCCACGTCAGACGACATCGAGGAGTGACCAACCGTGGACGCCGTCACGTTCGCCAACGGATCGATCACGATGGCCGGCAACCTGTTCCGGCCGGACGGGTTCGAGCAGGGACACCGGTACCCGGCGCTCGTCACCGTCCACCCCGGAGGTGGGGTCAAGGAGCAGACGGCGGGCCTGTACGCGGAGAAGATGGCTGCGCAGGGGTTCGTGACCCTGGCGTTCGACGCCTCCTACCAGGGCGAGTCCGGCGGCGAACCGCACTTCCTGGAGGACCCCGCCGCCCGGGTGGAGGACGTCCGCGCGGCGGTGGACTACCTGCAGTCCCGTGACGACGTCGACCCCGAGCGCATCGGCGTCCTGGGCGTCTGCGCCGGGGGCGCCTACGGCGCGAACGCGACCATGACCGACCACCGCGTCAAGGCCCTGGCGACCGTGAGCGCCCTGAACATCGGCACGGCGTGGCGGCAGGGCTGGTTCGGCGCCGACCCCGCGACCGCGGCCGTCCCTGCGCTCGACGCGATCGCCCAGCAGCGCACCGCCGAGTGCGCCCACGGCGCCGAGGTCGCCACCAGCGCGTACGTCCCCGCCGAGCCGGACGAGAACACCCCGTACGACATGGTCCAGGCCAGCGAGTACTACCTGACGCCGCGCGCACAGCACCCGAACGCGAAGAACACCTACCTCGCGACCAAGAGCATTCCGAAGATCATGGCCTGGGACGGGTTCCACCTCGCCGAGGATCTGCTGACCCAGCCCGTCCTCATGGTCGCCGGGTCCGACGCGGGGTCGCTGTGGCACACCACCGAGCTGCACGCCCGCCTGCGCGGCGAGAAGAAGCTGGTGATCGTCGACGGCGGCACGCATATGGACTTCTACGACGTCCCGAAGTACGTCGACCGCGCCGTCGCCGAGGCGACCCCGTTCTTCACCGAGCACCTGTGAGCTGGTCGAAGGACGACCTGGCGCGGGTGGCGGGTTCCGAGGAGCTGCAGGTCACCAGCTACCGCGACGACGGATCGTTGCGGCGCTGGACCCCGATCTGGGTGGTCCGGGTCGGCGACGACCTCTACGTCCGGTCGGCGTACGGGAGCGAGGGCGGCTGGTTCAGGCGCGCCCTGTCCCGCGGTGTGGCCCGGGTCCGCGCGGGCGGGGTCGAGACCGACGTGACGCTCGAGCCGGTCGCCGACGAGGCGGTCCGGGAGCAGGTCGGCGAGGCCTACCGGTCCAAGTACGCCGGCCAGCCCGGCGCGCTGCGACCGATGCTCGACGACCCCGCGGCGGGCTCGACCACCCGTCTCGTCCTGGAGTGACTCGGTGAGCACGGATGCCCCCGCGATCAACGAGCTGCGCGTCGAGGGTGCGGCGGGGATCGACCTGGCCGCCACCCGGTGGAACCCTCCCTGCGCACCCCGGGGCACCGTGCTCTTCCTGCACGGCGGCGGGCAGACGCGGCACTCGTGGCGGCGGACCGCGCAGACGCTCGCCGACGACGGCTGGACGACCGTGGCCGTCGACGCGCGGGGGCACGGCGACAGCGACTGGTCCCCGGACGGGGACTACGGGCTCGGCGTGCTCGCCGACGACCTGCGCGCCGTCGTCGCGACGCTCGGGGTCCGGCCGGTCCTGGTCGGGGCCTCGCTGGGCGGGCGGACCGCGCTCCTCGCCGAGGGTGAGGGCCCGAGCCTGGCCGCCGGGCTCGTGCTGGTCGACGTGACGCCGCGCGTCGACCGGACCGGCGTGAACCGGATCCTCGACTTCATGCGCAGCGGCCTCGACGGCTTCGCGTCGCTGGAGGATGCGGCCGACGCGATCGCCGCCTACGACCCGTCCCGGCCGCGCCCGGCGCGCCCTGACGGGCTCCGGCGCAACCTGCGGTGGCGCGACGGGCGGTGGTTCTGGCACTGGGATCCGCGCTTCGTCGCCGGCGACGCACCGACGCCGGAGCGGCCCGGTCGCGCCGACCCGGAGCGGGCGTGCGCGGCCGCGGCCCGCGTCGTCGTCCCGACCCTGCTCGTCCGCGGTGTGCAGTCCGAGGTGGTGAGCCCGGAGGCGGCGGCGGAGCTGCGAGCGCTGGTCCCGCACGCCGAGCAGATCGACGTCGACGGCGCGGGCCACATGGTCACCGGCGACGACAACGACGTGTTCACCACCGGCCTGCGGGCCTTCCTCCAAGGCACGGCGGATCAGTCGTAGACGACGACCCCGCGGACGTTGAGCCCGGCGTGCAGGTCCCGGTATCCCTGGGCGATGTCGTCGAGCGCGTAGGTGCGGGTGACCATCTCGTCGAGCTTCAGCTTCCCCGCGCGGTACAGGCCGAGCAGGCGCGGCACGTCCCAACCGCCGTTGGTCGACCCGAACAGCGACCCCTGGATGCGCTTCTGCGACAGGGTGAGGTCGAAGAGCTCCAGCGGGGTCTGGCTGACCGCGTGCTGCCCGACGGCCGTCACCACCACGGTCCCCGCCCGGCGGATCGCCGCGAGCGCCTGACCGATGTGTTCGGGCGCTAGTACCCCGACCGTGATGATCGCGGCGTCGGCGCCCTGGCCGTTCGTGCCCTGCTTCGCGAGCTCGGTGGCCTCCTCGATCGACGCGGCCGTGTGCGTCGCGCCGAACTCGAGCGCCTTCTCCCGCTTCAGGGCAACCGGGTCGACGGCGATGATCGTTCCCGCTCCCCCGTGCGCCGCACCCTGGATCGCGCTCGCCCCGATGCCGCCCACACCCATGACGATCACTGTGTCGCCGGGCCGCACGTCGGCGGAGTTGACCGCCGAGCCCCACCCCGTGCTGACCGCGCAGCCGATCAGGCAGGCCTTCTCCAGCGGGATGTCGTCGTCGATCTTCACGACCGACGCCAGCGAGACCGTGGTGGACGCGGTGAACGTCGAGATGCCGCACATCTGCCCGACCGGTCTGCCGTCCTCGACCTGGTGCAACCGATAGGAGCCGTCGGTCCAGCGCGGGCCGGCGAGGATGCCCTTGGCGAGGTCGCAGAGGTTCTGCCGTCCGGTGGAACAGAAGCGGCAGTGCCCGCACGACGGGATCGCGGAGAAGACGACGTGGTCTCCTTCGCGGATGCCCTTGTCGTTGTCGAAGACCTCGGTGACGACCCCGGCTCCCTCGTGCCCGAGGGCGAACGGGTAGGTCCCGACCGGCAGGTCACCGGTGACGTGGTGGTCGTCGGAGTGGCAGAGGCCCGAGGCGACCATCCGCACCTGGACCTCGTCGCGGCGCGTGGCGTCGAGCTCGAGGTCGACCACCTCCAGCTCCCCGGGCACCTGCCGGATCACCGCTCCGCGTGTCAGCACGGAGCCCAGGCCCGCACGAGCTCGGCCAGGTCGACGGTGCCCGGGGACGGCGCGGTCGGTGCCCTGCACCCGGTGGTGTCGAAGCGGGGCGCGGGCATGGGGTGCAGCACGCCGTCGACGTCGCGGAAGACCTCGCGCTCGGCGTTGTGCGGGTGCCCGGCGGCCTCGCCGAAGGTCAGCACGGGGCTCACGCACGCGTCGGTCCCGGCGTACACCGCCGCCCACTCGTCGCGGGTCCGCGTCGCCAGGGCGTCGGCGATGAGCTCGCGCAGCTGCGGCCACGCCGGGCGGTCCTCCTGCTCGGGCCACCCGTCGGTGTCCACGCCGAGGCCCTTGACGAACTCGGCGTAGAAGTCGGGCTCGAGGGCCCCGACCGCCACGTACCGACCGTCGGCGCACCGGTAGGTGTCGTAGAACGGTGCCCCTGTATCGAGGTCGTTCGTCCCGGGCTCGTCGGAGTAGAGGCCGGCGGCGCGCAGTCCCTGGATCTTCGTGGTCAGGACGGCGACGCCGTCGAGCATCGCGGCGTCGAGGACCTGGCCCTGCCCGGCGGCCCGGGCAGCGAGGACGGCGGAGACGATGCCGAAGGCCGCCATGAGCCCGCCGCCGGCGTAGTCGCCGAGCAGGTTGATCGGCGGGGTCGGCGCCTCGCCCCGCCGGGCCATCGCGTGCAGCGCCCCGGACTGGGCGAGGTAGTTGATGTCGTGGCCGGCCTGGTGCGCCAAGGGTCCGGACTGGCCGTAGCCGGTGAGCCGCGCGTACACCAGCGCGGGTCTCCGCGGGCACAGGTCGTCGGGCCCCAGCCCCAGGCGCTCCGCGACACCCGGTCGGTAGCCCTCGACGAAGACGTCCGCGGCGTCCACGAGGCAGCGCACCCCTTCGACGCCGTCGGGCGACTTGAGGTCGACGGCCGTGGACGTGACACCGCGGTTGGCGAGGTCGTGCTCCGGGGCCATCCCGTCGGTCTGGGTGAGCGCGCGGCTGCGCCGGTTCGGGGGACGGACGACGCGGACGACGTCGGCCCCGAGGTCGGCAAGCAGCATGCAGGCGAACGGCGTCGGCCCCATGCCGTGCAGGGCGACCACGCGCACCCCCGCCAGCGGCCCGGTCACAGGCCGCGCCCCCCGGTCACCTCGATCACCGCGCCGGTGACGTAGGAGGCCATCGGCGACGCGAGGTAGATCACCGTGCCGGCGACCTCCTCCGGGGTCCCGGCGCGACCGAGCGGTACCTCGGCCTCCTTGGCCGCGAAGATCTCCGGCTTCATCGCCTCGGTCATCGCGGTGCGGATCAGACCGGGCTGGACGGCGTTGACCCGCGCCCCGGACGGGCCGAGCTCCTTGGCCGCGGCCTTGGTCAGACCGACCAGCCCGGCCTTGGCCGCGCTGTAGTTGGTCTGGCCGGGGTTGCCGACCTTCCCCGACAGCGACGAGATGTTCACGATCGCACCCCCCTGCTGGCGCCGGAACAACGGCGCCACGGCGCGGGTACCCAGCCAGGCACCCTTGAGGCTGGTGTCCACCACCAGATCGAAGTCGGACTCGGCGAGCTTGGCGATGTAGCCGTCCCGGGTGACGCCGGCGTTGTTCACGAGCAGGTCGAGGCGCCCGAAGCGCTCCAGGGCCACGTCGACCATCGCTGCCTGGTCGGCCTCGGACGTGACGTCGCAGACGGTCGCGTCGGCGCCGTCGCCGAGCGAGTCCGCCGCCTCCTTCGCCGCGCCGGCGTCCAGGTCGGCCACGAGCACGCGGCCGCCGGCCTCGACGATGGCCGCGGCGATGGCCAGGCCGATGCCCTGCGCGGCACCCGTGACGACGGCGACCTGACCGTCGAGGAGCCCCATCAGTAGGCCCGCGGCAGCTTGAGGACCTGGTTCGACACGTAGTTCAGCACCATCTCCTGGGAGAACGGGGCGTTGCGCAGCAGCCGGACCTCCCGCCACAGCCGCTCCACGTGGTACTCCTTCGCGTAGGCGTAGCCGCCGAAGGTCGACAGGGCGCGGTCGCAGGCCTCGAAGCCGGCCTCGGCGCCGAGGAACTTCGCCGCGGCGGACTCCGGCCCACACGCCTTGTTGTCGTCGAAGAGCCGGGCCGCGTTCATCGCGACCATCTCGGCGGCTTCCAGGCGGATCCAGGAGTCGGCGAGCGGATGGGCGACGGCCTGGTTCTGGCCGATGGGCCGGTCGAACACCCGGCGGTCCTTGGCGTACTGGCTCGCCAGGTCGAGCGCGGCACGGCCGAGGCCGACGCCCTCGAGCCCGACGACGGTGCGCTCCGGGTTGAGCCCGTCGACCAGGTAGTAGAAGCCCTTGTCGACCTCACCGACGACGTCGGCGTCGGCGACCTCCAGCCCGTCGATGAACAGCTCGTTCGAGTCGATCGCGGCCCGGCCGAGCTTGTCGATCTCGCGGATCGTGATCTTCGAGCGGTCCATGTCCGCATAGAACAGCGTCATGCCGTGCAACGGCTTCTCCTCGGTGCGCGGAGAGGTGCGCGCCAGGAGCAGGATCTTGTGGGCGTTCTGCGCGTTGGTGATCCAGACCTTCTGCCCGTTGATCACCCAGCCGCCGTCGATCTTCGTGGCCTTCGTCGTGATCCGCGAGGTGTCGACCCCCGCGGTCGGCTCGGTGACCCCGAAGGCCATGAGCAGCTCACCGGAGGCGATCTTCGGCAGCACGCGCTGCTTCATCTCCTCCGAGCCGTGCCGCACGATCGGCGCGGGCGGGAAGACGTAGAAGTGGATCGCCGAGCCGCCGCTCATCCCGGCGCCGGAGCCGGCGATCTCCTGCATCATCACCCCGGCCTCGGTGAGCCCGAGCCCGATCCCGCCGTACTCCTCGGGGATCATCGCGCCGAGCCACCCGCCGTCGGCGAACGCCTTGACGAACTCCCACGGGTACTCGTGCTTCTTGTCCTTCTCGCGCCAGTACTCCCAGTCGTACTTGCGGGCGAGCTCGCGGACGGTCTTGCGGATGAGCTCGAGGTCACCCTCATCGGTGGCGCTCATGATCGTGCCTCCTCCAGGGTCGGGATGTCGTCGAGGGACGTCGAGGCGTCCAGCGAGGAGAGGTCGCCGGGCGGCGTGCCCAGGTGTCGGGCGCGGATGGCGCGGCGCATGATCTTGCCGTTGGTGGTCTTGGGCAGGCCGCGGACGACGTGCAGCGCGGGGGCGAACGAGCGACCGACGTTCGTCACGGCTGTGGCGGCCACGTCGGCCTGTTCGGCGTCGTCGCCCCGCAGGACGACGAAGGCGACCACCCGCTGACCGCGCGCGTCGTCGGGCACCCCGATGGCCGCGGCCTCGGCGATCCGCGGATCGACCAGCAGGGCGGCTTCGATCTCGGCCGGTCCCACGCGCCGTCCCGAGACCTTGATGGTGTCGTCGGAGCGGCCGTGGATCCGCCACACGCCCGCGTGATCGACGCTGGCGAGGTCGCCGTGCTGCCAGATGCCGTCCCAGCGATCCCAGTAGGTGGCGAGGTAGCGCTCGCGGTCGCCCCAGAAGGCGTGGGTCATACCGGGAAAGGTGGTGCGGACGACGAGCTCCCCCACCTCGTCGATCACGGGCCGGCCGTCGGTGTCGACCACCGCGGCATCGACCCCCGGCAGCGCGGCGGTGAAGGTCGCCGCGTCCATCGGCAGGAACGGGTAGCTGATGAGCATCCCGCCGCCGACCTCGGTGCCGCCGGAGAAGTTGATGATCGGACGGCGCGAGCGGCCGACCGTGCCGAACAGCCAGTGCCACGTCGGTTCGTCCCAGGCCTCGCCGGTGGAGACGAACGCCCGCAGGGTCGCGAGGTCGGTGCGGGGCGCGCCGTCCGCGGCGAGGATCGCCCGCGCCGCGGTCGGAGCGATGCCCTGGACGGTGACCCCGTTGCGCTCGACGATCTCCCACATCCGGGTCGGTCGCGGGTGGGTGGGCACCCCTTCGGTGAACACCACCGTCGCGCCGAGCTGCAGCGGTCCCACGATCAGCATGGGCCCGACCAGCCAGCCGAGGTCGGCGATCCAGGCCACGACGTCGTCGCTGCGGACGTCGAACCCGTAGGCGAAGTCGACCGCCGTCTTGACAGCGAACCCGGCGTGGGAATGGACGATGCCCTTGGGCAGACCCGTCGTGCCCGAGGTGTAGACGATGCAGAGCGGGTCGTTCGACCCTGTGTCGGCCATCGTGACCGGCGCGGGGTCGGCCGGGAATTCGTCCCAGGAGACGTCGCGGCCGGGCTCCATGGCGACCTCGTCGCCGAGATGACGCACCACCACGACGTGGCGCAGCTCCGGCGCCGACGCGGCCGCGGCGTCGGCGATCTCCTTGAGCGGGACGCGCTTGCCGCGGCGGGTCGTGGCGTCGGCGGTGACCAGGGCGACGGCACCGGACTCCCGCAGCCGGGTCCCGAGTGCCTCAGGCCCGTAGCCGGTGAACGCGGGCACCGACACCGCCCCGAGGTAGGCGATCGCCAGGAAGGCCACCGTGGCCTCGGGCACGACGGGCAGATAGAGCACCACACGGTCACCGCGGGCGACCCCGAGCGCGGCGAGGTTCGCCGCGCACCGCCGGACCTCGGCGTCGAGCTCGGCGTAGGTCAGGCTGCGTCGCTGGCCGGCATCGCCCTCGTAGACGACCGCCTCCTTGCCGCCCGAGGGACCCTCGGCGTGGCGACCGGCGCAGAGGCCGGCCACGTTGATCCGGCCGCCGGGGAACCAGCGCGGGAAGGGCTTGCCCTCGGACTCGTCGAGCACCCTGTCGAACGGCTCGGAGAAGGCGATGTCGAGGTCGTCGACGACCTCGCGCCAGTAGCGCTCGGGATCGGTGACCGACGTCCGGTGCAGGTCGTCGAGGTCGTCGTAGCCGTACCGCGCCACGGCCTCGAGCAGGCGGCTGCGCTCCCGCTGCGCGGCGGTGGGAACCCACGCGGGCTCGGTGCTGACCACGGGTCAGGCCTGCGCGCCGGCGGTCTGCTGCTCGGCCGCCGAGCGCTTCTGCATCAGGCCCATCCGGGTCGCGTCACAGACGATCTCGTCGCGCTGGTTGATCCCGAAGTGGCGGAAGGTGACGATCCCGGAGTCGGGCCGGCTCTTGGACTCGCGCCGGTCCACGATCTCGGTCCGCACGTGGACGGTGTCGCCGTGGAAGACCGGCTTCGGGAACTTGACCTCACCGAAACCGAGGTTGCCCAACGTGGTGCCCTGGGTCGTCTCGGGAACGGTGATGCCCGAGACCAGACCGAGGATGAACAGGCTGTTCACCAGCCGCTGACCGTAGATCGACCCCTTGCTGTACTCCTCGTCGAGGTGGAGCGGCGCGAGGTTGAGCGTCAGGCTCGAGAACAGGACGTTGTCCATCTCGGTGACCGTCCGGCGCGTCGGGTGGTCGACCACGAGACCGGGCTCGAGCTCCTCGAAGTACAGACCGGGCATGGCTCGCGCTCCTTCGTCGAACGGGTTCCAACGAGATGCACAATATATTATCTTCGTAGGGCACGCCAGGGACGATGAGAGCGAGGGACACCCCGATGACCGACGAGACCCCACCCGTGGAGGCCGCTCTCGCGCACCTCGTCGCGACCCTCGACGCGGACGTGCTCTCCCCCGCAGTGCTCGACGGCGCACGACGCCTCATGCAGGACCAGCTCGGGCTGCAGGTCGGGTGCGAGGCGCTCCCGTGGAGCCGCGCCGTGGTCGACCTGGCGCGGGGGAACCACACCCCGGGGAGCTCGCGCGTGGTCGTCAGCGGCGACGTCATGGGCGCGGGCGACGCGGCGTTCGTCAACGCCACGCTCGGGCACAGCTTCGAGTACGACGACGCGCACCGCGCCAGCTCGAGTCACCCCGGCAGCTGCGTGGTCTCGACCGCGCTGGCGATCGGCGAGGAGGACGGCGCCTCGCTGCGCGAGCTCCTCCTCGGCGTCGTCGCCGGCTACGAGGCCTACACCCGCATCGGCGTGCTGGCCGCGCCGGACCTGCTCGAACGCGGGTTCCACCCGCACGCCCTGCTGTCGCCCTTCGGTGCGGCCGCGGTCGTCGCGGCCATGCGGGGCTACGACGTCGAGCAGACCACGCACGCCCTCGCCATCGCGATGAGCCACTGCGCGGGCACCACCGAGTACACCTCGTCGGGAGGGTCGGTGAAGCGGTTGCACGCCGGGATCGGCACCCGCAACGGGATCCGCGCGGCCGAGATGGCCGCCGCCGGGATCACCGGCCCGCGGGCCTACCTGACCGGCTCCAAAGGCTTCTTCCCGGTCTACAAGGGCCGGGAGATCGCGGCCGACGCCGCCGCCCGGTTCGCGCCCGACCGGCCCTTCGAGATCACGAAGGTCTGGATCAAGCCGTACTGCTGCTGCGGCTGCTGCCACGGCTTCGTGGACGGGGCGCGGACGCTCACCGACCGGGCCGCGGAGATCGACGGCGTCGAGCTGCGCATCCAGTCCGGCGGCGACGTCGTCGTCGGCAACCGGAACGCGAACGCCTACGCCCCGCACTCCATCGAGAGCCTGCAGTACAGCCTGCCCTTCCAGTTCGCCCTGGCGGCGACCGGTCACGGCAACGGCTTCACGACCCACCACGACTACCTCGAGGGTCGGCTGAAGCTCACCGACGACAGCGAGGTCGCCCAGCTCGCCCGCCGGGTCCGGATCACGCCCGACCCCGAGCTCGACGCCGGCTATCCCGGCAAGTGGGTCGCCGACATCGACGTGGGCTTTACCGACGGCACGCGCACCCACCTGTTCGTCGAGGACTCGGCGGGCACGGCCGAGAACCCGATCTCTCGGGCGGACCTCGACGCGAAGTTCCGGGACCTGACGGTGGGGCGGCTCGGGACCGAGCGCAGCGAGGAGCTGCTCGCGACCATCACCGGCGGCGACCTCGACGCCCCGGTCTCCCTCCTCGCCGACCAGCTGGTGGTCCGGTGAGCCGCGTCCCGCAGAAGCCGCTGGCCGGCATCCGCGTCCTGGAGGTCGGCGGCTACATCTCGATGCCCATGGGCGGCGCGCTGCTCAGCGCGCTCGGCGCCGACGTCATCAAGGTGGAGTCGACGGCGGGCGACGACTTCCGCCGCAAGGACAACGACCGCAGCCCCTACTTCGCGCAGGTCAACGCCGGCAAGCGCAGCCTCGCCGTCGACCTCAAGACCCCCGAGGGTCTCGAGCTCGTCAAGGAGCTCCTCCCGACGACCGACGTCCTGTTCGAGAACATGCGGCCGGGCAAGCTCGCCGCGCTGGGGCTGGGGCCCGACGTGTGCACCGCACTGACACCCGACCTGGTGTTCGCGTCGGTCAACGGCTTCGGCGACGGCGGACCCCTGCGGGACCGCCCGGCGTACGACACCATCGGGCAGGCCTACGGCGGCATCTACTCGCTGCTCGGCGAGCCCGGTCAGGCACAGCTCTCCGGCACGATCTTCGCCGACGTCATCACCGGGCTGACCAGCGCGGCCGGCATCCTCGCCGCGCTCGTCGGTCGCGGCGCCACCGGCGCGGGCGTCCGGGTCGACACGTCGCTGTACGAGGCCGTGAGCGTCCTGACGACCGACGCCCTGAGCCAGTACGTCGACACCGGCGCGGATCCCAGCCGCACGACCCGGCACCCGCAGGCCCAGAACTTCTGCGCGCCCACGGCGTCTGGCGAGAACATCGCGGTCCACCTGTCGTCCTCGGAGAAGTTCTGGCGCAACCTCTGCGCGGCCATGGAGCGCCCGGAGCTCATCGAGGACCCGCGGTTCACCCCGTACCGGCACCGCGAGGCGAACTACTTCGAGCTCGTCCCGATCGTCGAGGCCGAGTTCGCCCGGCGGTCGCTGGACGAGTGGGAGGAGCGCCTGACCCGCTTCGACGTCCCGTTCGCCCCGGTGCAGACCATGGCCTCCTACGTCGCGCACCCACAGACCGAGTGGCTGGAGCTGTTCGAGCCCGGCAGCAACGACACGACGCTGCTGCGCCCGCCGTGGCGGTTCGACGGCACCCGCCCCGACCGCGGCCGCCCGACCCCGCGGATCGGCCAGCACACCCGGGAGATCGCGGGCGAGGTCTACGACGACGAGCAGGTCGAGAAGCTGATCGCCACCGGCGTGCTCGGCGCCGAGTCCTGATCCCCCCCCCACACACACGAGAAGGTGTCACGTCCGTGAACGCACCCACGTCGCGGGCGGCGAGGACCAGCGCCCCCACCCGCATGACCGCGCAGGGGCTCGGCGTCGTCGTTCTCTGCATGTTCCTGAACATGACCGACGGCTACGACCTGTTCATCGTCGGCTTCGCCGTCCCGCACCTCCCACCAGGCTTCGCGAGTCCCGGCGAGAAGGGCCTGCTCATCAGCTCCGCGTTGGTCGGCATGGGGGTCGGCGCCATCGTGCTGGCCCGCCTCGCGGACCGGATCGGTCGCCGGGCCACCGTCCTCGGCGGGCTCGCGGTCAACATCGCCGGGCTGTCGCTCTCCGCGCTCTCGCCGAACCTCGAGCTGCTCATGGCCTCGCGTTTCGTCACCGGACTGGCCGTCGGCACGATCAGCGTCGTCATCGTCGTGATCGCCCAGGAAGCGTCCCCGGACTCCCGGAAGAACTCCTCGACCGGGATCGTGATGATCGGCTTCCCGCTCGGGAGCACAGTCGCCGGCTTCGGCGGCGCGTGGGCGCTGAGCCTGTCGGGGGGCGCGTGGCAGTCGTTGTTCTGGCTGGGCGCCGCGCTGGCCGTGCTGGGTTTGGTCGTCGCCGCCGCCGCGGTTCCGGAGTCCGAGGCGTTCCTCGCCGACCGCGACGGCACCCGGACGGAGCCCGCCGCGCGCGAGAGGGAGGGGACGGCGGACGCGGAGGACGTCGACGACGGAGCCGGTGTCCCCCACCTGCTCGGCGCGCTGTTGCGCGCGCGCACGCTGCTGCTCGCCACCGGCTACGGGATGCTCTCGGCGGCGTACTACTTCGTGGGGACCTGGACCCCGCAGCTCATCACCGACGCGACACGGGACGCGGACAGCGGCGCCACGGCCGGGATCGTCGTCAGCGTGGGGACACTCGCCGGGGCGGTGTGCTTCGCGCTGCTCGGGCTCCGCTTCGCCGCCACCACGGTCACGGCGTGGCTGCTCGGCCTGTCGATCGTGTCCCTGCTGGGGTTCTCCGTCCTCCTGCCCGGCGGCGCGTCATACGTCTTCGCCGGCCTGCTCGGCCTCGGCGTGTTCGCCTCCATGGTCGGCTACACGGCCCTGGTGCCGATCGCCTACCCCGTGCTCGCCCGCGCCAAGGGCTACGGCGTGATGCTGGGTGTCGGGCGGGTCGGCGCCATCGTGGCGCCGGTGGTCGCCGGGTACGCGCTGGCCGTCATGTCACCGAACGCGCTCTACCTCGCCGCGGTCGTGCCCCTGGCCGTCGCGGCGGTGACGACGGCGGTGTTGCTGCGCCTCCCGTCCCCGCGACACCGCACGCCCTGACCACGACCGCGGAGGGAGGCCCGGCATGCCCGGGTTCCAGATCGAGGGGTCCGAGGACCCGATGAGCACGCTGTGCCGCATGGTGGTGCAGACCGGCTTCGACGACCTCCCGGCGGAGGTCCTCCGGCACGCCAAGCACACCCTGCTCGACGGGATGGGCGTGACGATCGGCGGTTCCGGGATGGACGGCATCGCCGAGATCGTCGACCTGGTCGTGGACCGGGGCGGCAAGCCGGAGTCGCTGCTGCCGTTCCACGGCGGCCGGGTCCCAGCGGCCGAGGCGGCCCTCGCCATCGGTCCGATGCCCCGGGCCATGGACTGCGGCGACCTCCACGAGGAGGCCGGCCACATCAGCGAGTACGTCGTGGCGAGCCTGCTCGCGGCGACCGGGCTGCGGGCGAACGTCACCGGCGAGGAGTTCCTCACCGCCCTCGTGGTCGGGCAGGAGGTGCTGGTGCGCGCAGGGTCGGCCTACCGGGTCATCAGCCAGGCGGTGCCAGCGGGCGACTGCGGCGGCCACTACGTCTTCGGAGCCGTCGCCGCGGTCGGGAAGCTCCTCGGGTTCTCCCAGGAGCAGCTGGAGAACGCCCAGGGCATCGCGCGGACGATGACGCAACCGCACACGATGGCGATCTACGCGCCCGCGACCCTCATGGTCCGGGTGCACCACGGGCTGGTCTGCCAGACCGCGATCACCGCCTGCCAGCTCGCAGAGCGAGGCATCACGGGTCCTCGCCAAGAGGTCCTGACCGGCCCGAACGGGTTCCTGAGCACGGCACGGTGGGAGACCGACCCGGAAGCTCTGACACGAAGGCTGGGTGAGCACTGGGCCATGACCCGGATCACCACCAAGCGCCACAGCGCCTGCTACTTCTCGCACTCGTCGATCGACGGCGTCCTCGCCCAGATGGACACCCACGGCTTCGCGGCCCCCGACATCGCATCGATCCACGTCGCCGTGTCCACCTCCGGCTGGCGCGCGGTGTGCGAGCCGACCGACCGCAAGTGGGAGCCCCGGACGGTCCCGGAGTGCCAGTTCAGCCTGCCCTACGCGATCGCCACAGCGATCCACGACGGGAAGGTGTTCGTGCAGTCCTACTCGCCGGAGGCGCGGGGACGCGCCGACGTCCGCGAGCTCATGACGCGGGTCACCGCTGAGGAAGACCCGTCGATCCCGGCATGGGGAGCGCGGTTGACCACCACGCTGTGCGACGGTCGGGCGATCACCGGTGAGTACGTGTACGTGAAGGGGCACCCGGACAACCCGCTCAGCGAGGACGAGGTCGCCGACAAGTTCCGTTCCTGTGTGCCGTTCTCCGTGCTGCCGCTCGACGACGGGACGGTGGACCGGATGATCGACGACATCCTCGGGTTCGAGAAGGTCGACGACGTCGTCGCCTCGCTGCTGCGCCCGCTCACCCCCGCGGAGTGAGTGAGCGCGGGG
This sequence comes from Actinomycetospora sp. C-140, assembly GCF_054796175.1. Lineage (NCBI taxonomy): Bacteria > Bacillati > Actinomycetota > Actinomycetes > Pseudonocardiales > Pseudonocardiaceae > Actinomycetospora > Actinomycetospora sp. C-140. Next base: position 83,850 of record NZ_JBTWNF010000019.1, read on the forward strand.
CCCCGGCGCGCAGGGCGTCGCGGTGGTCCGGGTGCGCGATCGCCACGAGGCGCTCGAGGCGTTCCGAGACCGTGCACGCCCGGAGGTCGGCGGCGCCCCACTCGGTGACCACGACGTCGACGTCGCTCTTCGACGAGGTCACGACACCGCTGGAGACGCGGGCGACGATGCGGCTCGCGCCGGTCGGGGTGACCGACGGGAGGGCGACCACCGCGGCGCTCGCGTCGCCGCCGCGGTGCGCTGCCCGGAAGAAGTCGGCCTGGCCGCCGACGCCGCCGACCAGCCGGTCACCGACGAACTCCGCCCCGACCTGGCCGAGGAGGTCGACCTCGAGCGCGGAGTTCACCGAGACGAACGGCGAGCACCTGTCGACGGCGCCCGCGTCGGCGCCCGGGGCGAACTCCACGCCGTCGTGGCCGTCGAGGAAGGCGTAGAGCTCGGGCGAGCCGAGAGCCATGCCGGCAACCACCGTGCCCGGACCCTCGGCGAGGGCGCCTGCGTGCGCGAGCTCGAGCAGCCAGTCCCCCACCAGGCCCGAGCGCACGCGCAGGCCCCGCCGGCCACGCAGCTCGGAGGCGACGGCGTCGGGGAGCCCACCGATGCCCATCTGGATCACCGCGTGGTCGGGCACGAGGTCGACGACGGCGGCCGCGACCGCCCGGTCCGTCGCGCTCGGCGGACGGGCGGCGGCGCTCGGCAGGGGTCGTCGCGACGGCACGGCCTCGGTGATACGGGACCGGTGGAGACGGGACCGCGAGCGAGTGCGCGGCATGTCCTCGTGGATCTCCGCGAGCACCACGCGGGCCCGCTGTGCGGCGGCGGCGACGTAGTCGACCGTGGCGCCAAGATCGTGGTAGCCGTCGGCGTCGGCCGGACCCACCTGCAGCAGGACGACGTCGACCCCCAACTGGCCGGACGTGACGTGGTCCTCGATGCGGCTCAGGTGCACCGGGAGGTAGTCGAGCACGCCGGGGGCGAGCGTGCGCAAGGCACCGGCCGCGGCGTAGCCGACCACGCGGGGGTGTCCCGGGGTAGCCCGTCGCCACGCGTCGCTCGTGACGTACCCGCACACCGCCGTGACGCCCTCGACGGTCCGGGCGGCGTCGACGAGCTCGTCCACCAGCACCGGTGGCTCGGCGACGGTCTGGCCGATGAGGACCGTGTCGCCCGGACGGAGGTGCTCGGCGACGGTCACGGCGCCCAGCCGGCGAGCACGTGGTCGAGCGGGATCGGGTCGGCCATCGGCGCGGGGAGGGCGGGCGGCGTCGCCGAGAAGCGCGGGGCGGGCCCGGCCTGGTGGGCGCCGTGCGCGTGGACGATGCTGCCCCGTGCCGCGATCTGCGGGTGGTGCGGCGCCTCGCTCCAGGACAGCACCGGCGTCGTGCAGGCGTCGAGGTCCGCGAACACGGCCTCCCACTCCGGCCTGGTCCGCGTGGCGAACACGTCCTCGAAGCGCGCGGCGAGCCGCCCCCAGGCGTGGCGGTCGTCGCGGTCGGGGACGTCGGCGGAGTCGAGTCCGAGCCCGTCGAGGAGTTGGGCGTAGAACTTCCGCTCGATGGCGGCCACCGCCATGAACCCGCCGTCGGCGCAACGGTAGGTCCGGTAGTACGGGGCGTGCCCGTCGATGACGTTGGACTCCCGGGCGTCGACCCAGCGGTCCTGCGCGAGCAGCGACCACACCTTCTGGGAGAGCCCGACGACACCGTCGATCATCGCGGCGTCGACGACCTGTCCGCGCCCGGTGCGGGCCGCGTGCCACAGCCCGGCCAGGACGCCGGTGAGCAGCAGCATCGATCCGCCGCCGTAGTCGCCGACCATGTTCAGCGGCGGGGGCGGGCACGCGTCGGCGGCGCCGAGGGCGTGCAGCGCCCCGGTCAGCGAGAGGTAGTTGAGGTCGTGGCCGCCGCGGTCGGCCAGCGGGCCCTCGCGTCCCCAGCCGGTCGCGCGGGCGTAGACCAACCGCGGGTTGACCGCGAGGAGCTCGTCCGGCCCGACGCCGAGGCGTTCGACGACCCCGGGACGGTAGCCCTCGAGCACCACGTCGGCGTGCTCGACGAGGGCGCGCAGCGTGGCCCGGCCCTCGTCGGTCTTGAGGTCCGCGTCGACGCGGCGGCGCCCGCGCAGCATCGGGTCGGAGGCGTCGGGGCGGCCGATCTGCTCGCCGCCGGGCCGGTCGATGCGCACGATGTCGGCGCCGAGGTCGGCCAGGTACATGCCCGCGTGCGGGCCGGGCCCGACCGCCGCGAGCTCGACGACCTTCAGTCCGTCCAGGGGTCCCACGTCAGGCCTCCCTCACGCCGCCGAGAACAGGGCGGCCATGCCCTGGCCGCCACCGATGCACATGGTCTCCAGTGCGCGCCGCCCGCCGCGCCGGCGCAGCTCGTGCAGCATCGTGGTCAGGATCCGCATGCCGGTCGCTCCGATGGGGTGTCCCAGCGAGATGCCCGAGCCGTTGACGTTGAGCCGGTCCGGGTCGTGCCACCCCCAGGCGGCGAGCACCGAGAGGACCTGCACCGCGAATGCCTCGTTGATCTCGACGAGGTCGAGGTCCTCGAAGGTCGCGTCGGTCCGCGCGAACAGCTTCTCGACCGCGGGCACCGGTCCGATCCCCATGACCGCCGGGTCGCAGCCGGCCGCCGCCCAGCCCTCCAGGAACCCGAGCGGCTCCATGTCGCCGAGCGCGTCCTCGGCCACCACCAGGCAGGCCGCCGCGGCGTCGTTCTGCTGGGCGGCATTGCCCGCGGTGACCGTGCCGCCCGGGGTGATCGTGCGCAGCTTCCCGAGCGTCTCCGGCGTGGAGTCGGGCCGGACCCCCTCGTCGCGGTCGACGACCACCGGCTCGCCACGCCGCTGCGGCACGCTCACCGGCACGACCTCGTCGGCGAACGCCCCGCGCTCCCACGCCGCGGCCGCCTTCTGCTGGCTCGCGGCGGCGAACTCGTCGGCCTGCTCGCGGGTGATGCCGTAGCGCTCGGCGAGGTTCTCGGCGGTCTCGATCATGCCGCTGATCGCACCGAAGCGGTGCTCGGGCTGCGAGCGCTCCCGACCGCGGTCGAGGCGGTCGTAGAGCGACACGGTGCCGGCGCGCGAGCCCCACCGGGCCGTCGTGGAGTAGTACTCGATGTTCGACATGCTCTCCACACCGCCGACGAGCACCACGTCGGCGGCACCGGTCTGCACCATCATCGAGCCCGTGACCAGGGCCTGGAGCCCGCCGCCGCACCGGCGGTCGGTCTGCAGGCCCGGCACCGAGATCGGCAAGCCGGCGTGCAGCGCCGCCCACCGCCCGACGCACGGTGTCTCGGAGTTCGCGTAGGACTGCGCGAACACCACGTCCTCGATCCGCTCGGGGTCGACCCCGGTCCGCTCGATCACGGCGGTCACCACCGCGGCCGCGAGGTCCTCCACCGACACGGCCCGCAGCGCCCCGCCGAAGGCCCCCACCGGGGTGCGGACGGGGGACACGATCGCAGCACGTCGCATCCACGCATCATATATAATCTACGAGCGCGCGTCACGCGCGGGGCAGCTCCGCGTAGGTCTCCCCGTCGGTCGCCAGGCACCAGACCGTCACGTTCCGGCGCGGGGCCGGGACCCCGCCGCGGCGCAGCGACGCCACGTCGGGGCGCGCCCACGTGGTGGTGGGGATGCGGACGGACTGGACATACGCGGGCCGCTGCGCCCGGGGCAGGCCGTGGACGGCGCGGGCGAGCGCGTCACCGGCGATCCGGGCGCCGGGTAGCGGGCGCACGGCGCCGACGAGGACCTCGTTCCCGTCGTTCCCGTCGTCCCCCACCCCGTAGGCCGTGGCCAGGGCGACCCCGGGGACGGTCTCCAGCGTGCCGCTGACCACCGACGGCAGCACGGGGCCGTCGGCGGTGGTGATCAGGCTGCGCACGTGGTCGACGAACCACAGGTCGCCGTCCTCGTCGCGGGTGAACAGGTCGCCGGTCGCCAGCCAGCTGTCCCCGGGCTCGACCAGGTTGCGCAGCGGGACCACGTCCTGGCGGGCAGACCCCCGACCGCGGACGACCAGCAGGCCCACCTCGCCGGGCGCGCTCGGCCGGGCGTAGCCGTCGGCGTCGGTCACGATTCCCCGGGAGACGGAGCCTGCGGAGCTCGACCCATGGGGTCCGGAGGCGAGCGCGTAGTCGACCACCCGCACCTCGGGGGTGCCTGGCAGCGGCCGCCCCACGGAGCCCACCTTCTCCCCGCTCGGGTTGGCGAGGATCGCCTCGCCCTCCGCCGAGGCGTACACCTCGACGACCCGCGCGGGCGCGAACCGCTCAGCCACGCGGCGCCACAGCCCGCGGGGCAGACCGGAGCCCATGAAGACCCGGATCGGGTGGTCGGGCTCGTTCGCGTGCGGCGGCCGGTCGGTGATCGCCCGCAACGACGTCCAGGTGTAGGAGACGTGGGTGGCGCCGTACCGGCGGACCTCGTTCCAGAAGGTGTCCGGGTCGGGATCGCTCGCGAGGGCCAGCCGGGCGCCGGAGGCGATCGCGCCGGCCATCGCATGCAGGATCGCCGACGAGTGGTGGAGCGGCGCGACCGAGTAGACGGTGTCGGTCGCGGTGAGGCCCGCGGCCTCGGCGGCGCCGCGGGCCGACAGCGCCCAGCGACGGTTCGTGATCAGCATCTCGCGGGTCCCCGCGCCGGAGCCGGTGAACAGCACGAACGCGAGGTCCTCGGCGTTCCGCGGGTTGGGGCGGTACCACGCCGGCACGCGCACCCGGTCCGGGTCGATCGCCTCCATGTCGATCACGTGTCCCGGAAGGTCGTCGCGGTTCGACCCCGCTCCGAGCACCGAGCACGGCAGGTCCGTGACCGCGGTCACGGGCACGTTCTCCGGATCGGTCACCAGGCGGGTGACCCGGCCGAGCGCGAGCTCCCGGGCCAGCTCGCCGTCGGGCCGCAGCAGCACGGCGGTCGCTCCGAGGCGGCTGATCGCGGCCAGCGCGCTGAGCAGCGACGGGCGCGACGCCATCCGCACGCCGATCCGCTCCCCCGGGCGCATCCCGAGCCCCAGCATCACGGCCACGATGCTGTCGACGCGGCGCTTGAAGTCGCCGTGGCGGATCACCCGGTCGCCGAAGGCGTAGACGATCGCGCCCGGATCCCGTCGCGCCGCCTCGTCGAGCAGGAGCCCCAGCGAGATCCGCGTCCCCGACCCGACGTCGCCCAGCTCGCCGAGCCGCGCGAGCTGGTCGACCCCCGCCCGGACGAGATCCTCCGCGCCGCGCACGGCCCCGACGGCTCCGGAGATCGCGCTGACCGCGGTGCCCACCGAGAGATCGGCGGCGGTCCCGAACCATCGCCGCATCCCGCTCAGGGCGTCGGCGTCCCACTCCTCCACGCGGTCCGCGGGCACCAGCGCGGCGGGGAGCTCGCCCTGCCCGTCCCGCCAGTGGATCCACCCGCCCACTGTCGGCCACGTGAGCTTGCGGGCCCGCGCGCCGCCGATGATGCCGAAGTGCCCGATCGGGACGTTGAGCTCGTAGACCTCGGCCCGAGGTGCCGCCCTCCGGATCGCGCGGACCGCCGGGGGCGTCGCGAGGAGGTCGGCGCTGCCGACCACGGTGAGGATCAGGACGTCGATGTCGGCCAGCGACACCAGCCGGTCGCGGAAGACGAAGCCGCCCTCGAGCATCCGGTTGTGGACCATGAACTGCTCGAGCAGTTCGGCGAAGGCCGGCCCGGCGTACGCGGTCCAGCCCTGCCCGTCGAGGTACATCCGCAGGCGCTCCCGGGGCAGCAGGCGCTCCCGGTCGTGCAGGTTCGCGTACCACTGCGCCTTGCCCTGGGCGACGCCGATCGGGGTGAGCATCTGGGTCGCGGCCCGCATCGCCCAGCCCGGGATCGAGATTCGCCGGGCGAGACCCGAGGCGAGGTACGCCCTGGCGAGCACCGCCGCGTTCTCGGGCGACATCGGGACGCCCATCGGCGCGCGGGTGTCGACCGGCGACCCGAAGGTGATCAGGGAGTCGATGTTCGCGCCGCGCCGGTAGGCGGCGACCTGGTAGCAGAACATGCCGCCCTGGGACTGCCCGCCCAGCACGACGTCGCGCCCGGTGGCGGCGCTGACCTCGTCGACGGCGTCGCTCAGGGCGAGGGCGTGGTCGGTGAGGGTGCGCTCCAACCCGCCGGGTTCGCGCTCGGGCCACCCGAAATCGATGGTCCAGACGTCGATGCCCATCCCGTGCAGGGCCGCGACGGCGCTCGTGTCCGGCGAGATGTCCCAGACGTCGCCGGAGATCATCAAGGCGTGCACCAGCAGCATCACTGGCGCATCCGGGGGCACGTCGTCGGGGAAGTAGCGGCGCAGCTTGTGGACCCGGTGGGTGCTCACCACTTCGTAGGGCGAGTACTGCTCGTCGGTGACGAAGCCACCGTGCGCGAGAACGTCCGTGGCGTTGACGGCGGTGGCCCCGACCCGACGTAGCAGCCCCAGGACGGACGAGGCTCCGGGCAGGTCGTCGAGCGAGGGCAGCGAGGGCACGAGTCGGCCTTTCGTGATGGTCGGGTCAGCCGGAGCGGGCCGCGCCGCTCTCGATCAGCTCGGCGGCCGGGAGCCCGGCCTCCGCCAGCACGGCGACGGTGTGCTCGCCGGGTCGCGGCGAGGGTCCGGGCGGGGTCGGCGGGGACGCGCCGAACCGCGGCGCGGTGCCGGGCTGGATGCGCCGGCCGTCGGTCAGGACGCTGCGGCGCGCCGCCAGGTGCGGGTGTCGCGCGGCCTCGCGCAGGCCGAGCACCGGCGTCACGCACGCGTCGGAGGACGCGAAGTGCGCGGCCCACTCGTCGCGCGTGCGGGTGCCGAACGCCGCGGTCAGCAGCGCACGCAGGTGCGGCCACCGGGCGCGGTCGTGCTGGTCGGCGGGGTCGAACCCGTCGATCCCCAGCTCCCGCAACAGGGTCGCGAAGAACGTGTTCTCCAGGGCCCCGACCGACACCCACCCGCCGTCGGCGGTCTCGTAGACGGCGTAGAAGGGGGCGGCGCCGTCGAGGTCGTTGGTGCCCCGGGCGTCGTTCCAGGCCCCGGCGCCCAGCATCGAGTAGGTCGCCGCCAGCAGGTGGGTCGTGCCGTCGACCATGGCTGCGTCGACCACCTGCCCCTGCCCCGTGCGCGACACCGCGAACAGCGCGCCGAGCACGCCGATCACCAGGTAGGCGCCGCCCGCGCCGTAGTCCCCGATCAGCGGCAGCGGGACCTGGGGCGGCCCGCCCGCGGTCCCGAGGGACCCGAGCACGCCGGCCACCGCCAGGTAGTTGACCTCGTGGCCGGCGGTGTCGGCCAGGGGTCCGCTCTGGCCCCACCCGGTCATCCGTCCGACGACCAGGCCGGGACGGCGCGCGAGCAGCACCTCCGGCCCGAGTCCGAGGCGCTCCATGACGCCGGGGCGGAAGCCCTCGATCAGGACGTCGGCGTCCTCGATCAGGGTCAGCAGCGCCGCGTGGCCCGTCGGGTGCTTGAGGTCGAGCACGATCGAGCGCTTGCCGCGGTTGAGCACGTCCTGCTCGGGCGGCGCGGTCCGCATCTCGGCGGCGACGGGACGGTCGACACGGATGACGTCGGCGCCCATGTCGGCAAGCGACATGGCGGCGAACGGGGCCGGGCCGATGCCGGCCATCTCAACCACCCGCACGCCGGTCAGGGGGCCGGCGGTCACACCCGACGCTCCTGCCCGGCCCAGAGCCGCTCGCGCAGCGACACCTTGTCGACCTTCCCGGTGCCGCCCTTCGGGAGCTCGTCCACGGGGATCACCCGCTTGGGGACCTTGTAGCCGCCAAGGTGCTCCCGGCAGTGGTCGATCACGGCGTCCGAGGTCGGGCCGCGGTCGGGGTCGAGCGCGACGAACGCGGTGACGGACTCCCCCCACCGCTCGTCCGGAGCGCCGAGCACCGCGACCTCGCGGACCCCCGGGATGGCCGACACCACGTTCTCGATCTCGCGGGGGTACACGTTGAACCCGCCGGTGATGATCATGTCTTTGCGGCGGTCGAGGAGGAACAGGAAGCCGTGCTCGTCGACGTAGCCGACGTCGCCGGTGTAGCACCACCCGTCGCGGAACGCCTCGGCCGTGGCCGCGTCGTTGCGCCAGTAGCCCGGCCCGACGTGCGCGCCACGCGTGGCGATCTCGCCGGTCTCCCCCGACGGCAGCGGCCGGTGGTCGGCGTCCACGATCGCGACCTCGGCGTGGGCGCCCGGGCGGCCCGCCGACGCAAGCCGGGGCAGCCCGCGGTCGTTGGTGTCGGTGACGTGGTCCTGCGGCGCCAGAGCCGAGATCGGCATCTGGGCCTCGCTCGCCCCGTAGAGCTGGTGCATGGTGTCGCCGAACCAGCGGTGGGCCTTCTCGGCTCGGTCGGGCTGGATGGCCGAGCCGGCGTACGGGACGACGGTCACCGCCCCGACCCGCCCGGTGGGCGCCGATCGCCGCTCGAGCTCCTCGATGACCATCGAGATCATCGTCGGCACCAGGGGCAGCACGGTGATCTCCCCCGACGAGGCCCGGTCGACGACGCGGGCCGCGTCGAACGCAGGCTCGAAGACGTTGAGCCCGCCCGCGGCGGTGACGGCCTCGTTGATGCCGCCGCTGAAGTGGCTGATCGGCGCGGTGTGTAGCGCGACGGCCCGCTCGCCCAGGACGCGGAGGGCCGGGAGCTCGTGTGCGATGCCGCGCATGCGGGCCCCGGCGTTGTCGTGGGTGACCTCGACGCCCTTGGGCCGACCCGTCGATCCCGAGGTGTAGAGGATCGCGGCGAGATCGGTGCCGTCGGGCAGCGGCGCCTCCTCGTCGCGGCCCGCCGCCACCAGCTCCGCGAGCCCGACGGCGCCCTCGGGCGCCGCCCCCGGTCCGATCGCGACGACCGTCCCGACCTCCGCCGGCAGCCAGGCCCGCCCGTGGGCGCCGAGCCAGCCGGCGTCGGCGAACAGCACGGACGGGTCCGCGTCCGCCGCGATCTGGGTCAGCTCGGCGGTGTGCAGGCGCGGGAGCAGCGCGACCCGCGCGAAGCCCCCGATCGCGACAGCCCGGTCGACCACGGCCCACTCGGTGCTGTTCGGCGCGACGATCACGACGCGGTCACCGCGGGCCAGGCCGAGCCCGCGCAGCGAGGAGGCGAGGCGCCGGGCCTGCACGCCCACCTCGGCGTAGGTGAGCTCGCCGCGGTCGTCGCGCACGGCGGGTCGGTCGGCGAACTCGGCGAAGGTGCTCGCGTACATCCGCCCCAGCGGCACGAGGTCGGACATGGTCGTCACCACGGCTCAGCCGACCCGGGACGCGGGCCAGTCGCGCGTCGGCGAGCGCCAGGCCGGCCACATGTCCTCGGGCTCGCCGCGGGTCACCGACAGGCGGGTGAAGCAGGCCTGGCACTTGACGACCATGCGGGGGCCGAGGTGGTTCGACACGGGGTAGCGCGCGACGTCGCGGCTGCCGCACGACGGGCACTCGGCCTCGACGGGGGTGCGCTCGACCGAGATGCGCGCGGTCTGGGGACGGGGGAACATGAGGCGGTCGGTGGCCATGGTGTGCTCCTGCTCGGGTCGGCCGGGTGTCAGACGGTCCATTCCAGGGGTGCCGCGATCGGGACCTCCCAGGTCCCGGCGTCGCGAGCGGCGGCCAGCTCGGCGCGGCGGGCCTCGGTGGCAGCCGCGTCGACCACCCCGTCGGTCCCGCCGTCGGCCAGCACCACGCCGTAGGTCAGCCGGGCGCCCTCGACGCTGACCAGCCGGTTGCGGACGTCCTGGCGCACCCGCTCGGGGTCGCGGGTCAGCGGGTCGCCCCACCCGCCGCCCCCGCCGATGATCAGGCGGATGGCGTCGCCTGCCTTGATGACGAGGTTGGAGAACTTGCCCGTCGTGTAGCGAGCGCCGCGGCCGAACTCGCCGTGCACCGGGTCGGGGCGGCCCTGCTCGTCGAACACGCCGAACAGCGGCTCGGCGCCGCGCAGGTTCATCGGGTCGCCGTGCGCGGCGAGGTCGAACCCCGCGATGTACCAGCCGACGGCGGGGGCGCCGGGTCCGCCGCCGTTCGCCCCGGCCGCCCCGCGGCGCAGCCGGTCCGCGACGACGGTGACCAGCGTGTCGGACTCGGCGACGATCGTGTAGACGGAGCCGAGCCCGCCCCGGAAGCGTCCGGCCCCGGCGGTGTCGATCAGCATCTCGTGCTGAGCCACGACCAGCGGGCTCTCGATCTCGACGTGCTCCTGCACCGAGGTCCGGCAGTTGCCGATCGGGGTGACGCAGAAGGAGACGCCGTCCTCCTTCCAGGTGCCGCCCCAACCGCCGCCGGCGAGCCCGTAGGCACCCCAAGGTGTGCCCTCGTGCCCGGGCCGGGTGTCGATGCCGCTGAAGCCGATGTAGACCGCCGTGCCGGTGTCGCAGGCGAAGGACTCCTCGGTGGCCTGGCCGAGCGCCTGGGTCACCACGTTGATCACGCGCGGGCCGATGTCGGCGTGGCTCGAGCAGCTCGAGGGTGGCAGCGTCTGCACCACGCTGCCCGCGGGCAATAGCACGTCGATCGGCTTCAGGGTGCCGCTGTTGACCGGCGTCGAGGGGTCGACCATCAGCTTGACCGCCTCGATGCAGCGCCCCGCCTCGCACCAGGCGGTGCTGCTGTTGCCCAGGGGCTGGCGGGCCGACCCCGAGAAGTCGATCTCCATCGAGTCGCCGCGGACCTTCACCGTGGCGCGGACCGGGATGAGCTCGTCGGTGACGCCGTCCTCGTCGAGGAGATCCTCCGCGGTGTAGTCCCCGTCGGGGATGGCGGCGATCCCGCGGCGCATGCTCGCCTCGGTGGCGTCGATGGCGTACCGGCCGGCGGCCCGGACCTGCTCGAGACCGCCGCGCGCGACGAGGTCCTGGAGCTGGCGCTCGCCGACGACCAGACAGCCGTGCAGCGCGCGCAAGTCGCCGAGCACCAGGTGCGGGACGCGGTTGTTCTCCAGCAGGAAGTTGAACGTCGGGCGGACCGCCACGTCGTTCGCGTAGAGCAGCGTCGGCGGGAGCTTGAGCTGCTCCTCGAAGTGGGACGTCGCGCCGTTGGAGAAGCCCCCGGGGATCGGGCCGCCGAGGTCGACCAGGTGCGAGGTGGACTGCAGCAGGAACTCGACGCGGCCGTTCACGAACACCGGCCGGAACAGGTTGACGTCGGCCTGGTGCAGCGAGCCGCGCCAGGGGTCGTTGGTGAAGACGACGTCGCCGGGCTGCATCGTGTCGATGTCCCAGTCGTCCATGAGGAAGTTCGCGATGTGCGGCGCGACGAAGGCGTGCTGCATGCAGCCCTCCCAGAGGGCGGCCACCTCCCAGCCCTCGTCGGTGCGCATGTGGATGACGACGGTGCAGTCGAGGATGTCGCGGCAGATCGGGGAGAACGCGCTGCGCATCAGCGAGTCGAGCATCTCGCGGGCGACCTCGATGAGGCCGTAGCGCAGGATGTCGAGCTCGACGTCCGAGCCGGCGGGCGCGGGGGTCGTCACGGTCATGGGATCCTCAGCTCTTCGGCTCGATGATCAGGTTCAGGTCGTCGTCGACGTGGGCGGTGCGCCCGGGCAGGACGACCGTCGTCGCGAACTTCTCGGTGATCAGCGCGGGGCCGTCAACCCGCTCGCGGGGAGCGAGGCGTTCCCGCACGAACACCGACACGTCGGCCGCGGCTGTGGTGCTGCCGGCTCCGGGCAGGACGAGCGCCGCCGTGCGCAGGAACGCGTCGCCCTCGTCGGGGGCGAGCTCGAAGCGGCCCTGTTCGCGGGGGATCACCGCGGTCACCTCGACGGTCGACACGACGACGGGGATCTCCCGTGCGGCGAAGCCGTAGTGCTCGTCGTAGAAGGCGTGGAACGCCGGCACCAGCTCCTGCACGCGCTCGGCCGTGAGGCTCTCGGGCGGGATGGGCATCCGGTTGTCCCAGGTCTGGCCGCGGTACATTGCGAAGACCGCCCGTTCGAAGTGCAGCCGCTCGACGTCGGCGCCCTGGCTCTTGAGCTCGTCGTGGACCCGGGCCTCCAGGGTGGCGAAGGCGGCCTCGATCGCCTCGGTGCCGCCCGGGTCGAGCGGTGCCATGATCGACTGTGCGCGGGTGACCCGGAGGTCGGTGCGCAGCAGGCCCAGCGCCGAGAACTGCCCCGGGCTGCGCGGCACGATCACCTCCTGAGCGCCGAGGATCTGCGCCACGCGGTCGGCGAGCATGGGGCCGGCCGAACCCGACGGCTGCAGCGCGAACTCGCGCACGTCGAGGCCTCGGTAGACCGAGATCGTGCGGACCTTCGCCGCGATGTCCTGGCAGGCCACCTCGTAGGCCGCGGCCGCCAGCTCGGTCGCCGACATCCCCCACCGGTCGCCGGCCTTCTCCAGCGCGGCCCGCGACGCCTCGACGTCGAGCTCGATGGCCCCATTCGCGAACAGGTCCGGCTGCAGGACCCCGAGGACGGCACACGCGTCGGTCAGGGTGGGCTCGGTCCCGCCGCGGCCGTAGCAGACCGGCCCGGGGTCCGACCCGGCCGAGGCCGGCCCGACGGCGACGTTGCCCAGGGAGTTGGGGCGGATCAGGCTCCCGGCACCGGAGCCGATGCTCTCCACGTCGACCAGGGGCATGGTCAGCGTCAGGCCGGTCTCGAGGGTCCACAGGTCGGTCAGCGGCGTCTGGCCACCGCGGATCGCGGCGACGTCGGTGCTGGTCCCGCCCACGTCGATGGTCAGCAGGTTGGGGGTCGCGCCCTCGTTCGCCAGGCGGATGCTGCCGCTCACCCCTCCGACCGGGCCGGAGACGAGCTGGAACACCGGTGCGCGGCCGGCGTCGGCGACGGTCGCCACGCCGCCGTTCATCATCATGATCCACAGCGTGCCGACGAAGCCCTGCTCGGTCAGACCGGTCTCGAGGCGGTCGAGGTAGCCGACGACCCGGGGGCCGACGTAGGCGTCGAGCGCCACCGTGGTGGTTCGCTCGTGCTCCTTGGTGACCGGGTAGAGCGCGGAGGTCTGGACGTAGGCGCCGGGGATCTCCTCGGCGACGATCTCGGCGGCGCGCCGCTCGTGCTCGTCGTTGGTGTAGGAGTTCACCAGGCACACCGCGACCGACTTCGCGCCCTGCCGGGCCAGCTCGCGGGCGGCCTCGCGCACCGAGTCCTCGTCCAGCGGGGCGAGGACGGACCCGTCGTAGCGCATCCGCTCGAGGACGCCGAAGCGCAGCTCCCGGGGCACGATCGGGCGTTCCTGGTGGGGACGCAGCCAGGTCGGGTCGTAGAACCGTTCACCGAACTCGCGGTGCATGCGCCCGATGTCGAGCAGGTCCTGGTGCCCGCGCGTGGCGATCAGCCCGGTCCGCTCGCCGGCCCGGCTGAGCAGGGCGTTGATGCCCACCGTGTGTCCGTGGACGATCTCGGCGACCTCGCGCGCCCCGAGCCCGATCGCCGCGATGCTCGCCAGCACGCCCTCCTCCTGGCGAGGGGTCGAGAGCACCTTCCCGTCGCGGACCTCGCCGGTCCCGCGGTGCAGCCCGATGATGTCGGTGAACGTGCCCCCCACGTCGATGCCGACCACCCAGGCGGGGTCGGCCAGGTCCGGGTGGGTCGTCATGAGCGCCTCCTGCGTGAACGCGTCGTTGTTGGCATATCATGTTTTTGATGTGATCGAGAGGGGCCGCCGCACCCGGCGACGGCACCGGTCAGTGGGCGGGCTGCTGGTCGCCGACGGCGACGTACTGCTCGCGCAGGACGTACTTCAGGACCTTCCCCGAGGCGTTGCGCGGCAGCTCGTCCTGGCGGGCGAAGTACTTCGGCACCTTGTAGCCCGCCATCCGCTCGCGGCAGTAGGACCGCAGCGCTGCCTCGTCCAGGTCGACGTCCGGTTCCAGCACCAGGACCGCGCAGCCGACCTCGAGGTACTTCGGGTCGGGCACGCCCACGACGGCGGCGTCGCTGATGCCGGGGTGCTCGGTCAGCACCTTCTCGATCTCGGCCGGGTACACGTTCTCGCCGCCGCTCCGGATCATGTCCTTCGCCCGGCCCGCCAGCGACAGGAAGCCGTCGGCGTTGACCAGGCCGAGGTCACCGGTGTGGCACCAGCCGTCGGTGAAGGTGGCCCGGTTGGCGTCCGGCCGCTGCCAGTAGCCCCCGCACGTCCCCGGGTTGCGGACGAGGATCTCGCCGACCTCGTCGATCCCGGCCGGGCGGCCCGTGTCGTCGACGACCCTGGCCTCCGCGAGCGGGAGCGGGCGTCCGATGCTGCCCAGCTGGGCGTCGAAGTCGCCGTCGTCGAGCGTCGTGCAGATCGCGCCGCCCTCGGTCAGCCCGAAGACCTGGGTCAGCCGCACGTGCGGCATGCGGCGCCGCACCTCGCCGACCGTCCACGGCATCATCGTGTCGCCGCCGATGATCAGGTGGTCCAGCGAGTCGGGCAGCCGCGCCTCGAGGTCGTCGAAGCGCAGCATCTCGCCCAGCATGAACGAGAAGAGCAGGCAGTCGGTGACCCGCTCGGCGGCGATCACGTCGAGCAGGTGGGAGATGCTGAAGCTCCCCGAGCGCAGGCATACCGCGGTGCCGTGGGCTAGCAGGGCCGGCGCGGTCACTGCCTCGAAGCCACCCGCGTGGTAGAGCGGCCCGGGGACCAGGGCGACCGTGCGCTCCGAGAACCGCCACTTCAGTGCCTGCATCGTCGCGGTGCCGACGGTGTTGGCGTGGCTCAGGAGCGCACCCTTCGGCAGGCCGGTCGTGCCCGACGTGTAGAGCAGGGCGATGGGATCGTCCGGCGCGATCGCCGGGACCTCCACGAGCGGGGATCGCCTCTGCAGCGTCTCGACGGGGAGCGCCCACTCCGGCAGGTCGCGGTCCGGCGGGTCGCCGTCGGGCAGCACGACGACGGTCTCCGCGCCGCTCTCCTCCCGGACGGGCTCGAGCCGGTCGAGCAGGCTGGCGTGGATCAGCACCGTGCGGCACCCGGAGTCGGAGAGGATGAACCGCAGCTCCGGCGCGGCCAGCCGGAAGTTCAGTCGCACGGCGATCACGCCGAGGCGCATCGCCGCGAAGTAGAGCGGCAGGTATTCCGCGTCGTTGTAGAGCATCAGCCCAAGGCGGTCGCCCTTCGTCAGCCCCAGCTCGCTCAGGGCCCGTGCGTAGGACAGGGACCGGTCCCTCAGCTCCCGGTAGGTGAGCCGGTGGTGTCCGTCGAAGCTGACCGCGACGTTGTCCCACCCGGCGGGCGGGATCGGCTCCACCGCGCTGTCCAGGACCCAGTTGAAGCTCACGACGTCTCCTCTTGCGGTGATCCACCTCACCGTTAATCGTATATAATGTGAAGTACGCGGCCGCTCAGGTCAAGGGCCGCGGACCGAGGAGGAGCAGCGTGCGCCGAACCGTCGCGTCCGTCACCGCCGCCGCCGCCGGATGGGGCATCCGGACCGAGCAGATCGCGCGGAGAGCGATCGGGTCCGGGTCGGGGCGACGCGGGGTGCAAGCCCACGTCGGAGGCGACGGGCCACCCCTGGTCCTGCTCAACGGCATCGGTGCGAGCGGGCTGGTGTGGCCCCGCGCGTGGGTGGACGCACTGGAGCGGACCCACCGCGTGATCCGCCTCGACGCCCGCGGCACGGGGTGGTCGAGGGCGGCCGCCGTGCCGTTCACGATCGCCGACCTCGCCGACGACGTGGCCGCCGGGCTCGACCGGATGGACCTGGAGACCGCGACGGTGCTCGGCCTCTCGATGGGCGGGATCGTCGCCCAGGAACTGGCGTTGCGACACCCCGGGCGCATCGATCGCCTGGTGCTGGTCTCGACCATCCCGCCGGCGCCCGCGCACGTCCCGACCGTGCTGTATCCAGGGCTCTACGGACCGATGATGCAGGTCGCCAGGAGCCGGCTCGGGGTCGATCGCCGCACCCGGGCCGAGATGCTGGCGCGGTTCTACCTCCGCACGTCCTCGCGCTCCTTCGCCCCGGACGCGGCGCTGGTCGACGAACTCACCGAGCAGCTGCTGCGCCGCGGGACGCCCGCGGCGAGCGTGGTCGCGCAGGCACGCGCGATCGTCGCCTGGCGCGATCCGGCACGACTGCGCGGCATCGACCGGCCGACGACGGTGGTCGCCGGCCGCGACGACCCGGTGGTCACGCCGCGCAACAGCGCACTGCTCGCCGCGCTCATCCCCCACGCTCGGCACGTCGAACTCGCCGGGGTCGGCCACCTCGTCCCGTGGGAGGCGCCGACCGAGCTTCAACGTCTGGTTTCTCAGTAAAATATATGATGCTAGATTAAATCGAGCATCTGCCGAGTCCGAGGAGCGCACATGGACCTCGTACAGGACGTCGTGAGCGGCGGGCTGCGCCTGCACACCCGGCGCCGACCGGGACCGGTCGGTCCGCCGCTGGTCCTCATTCACGGGATCGGCGGCTCGATGGAGTCGTGGACGCCGCTGCTCGAGCACCTGCCCGACCGGGACGTCGTCATGGTCGACTGCCCGGGCGTCGGACGTTCGGAACGGTCGACGCTGCCGATCCGGGTTCCCGCGATCGCCGACCACGTCGTGGGCGCGCTGCGCGAGCTCGGCGTCGAGCGGGCGGACGTGCTCGGGTTCTCGCTCGGCGGCGTGGTGGCACAGGAGATCGCGCACCGCCATCCGGCGCTCGTCCGCAGGCTGGCACTCGTCGCGACGATCTGCGGTGTCTGGGCCCGTCCGCCCGGCCTCGCGGTCCAGCGCGCGCTGATGTCCACCCGTCGCTACCGGAGCCGGGAGGCCGCCGCCCGCGAGATCCCCATCCTCGCCGGCGGCCGGACGGCCCGCGACCCTGACGTCCTCGCAGCGATCCTGGCCGATCGCGAGGGCCACCCCCCGAGCCGTCTGGGCTACCACTTCCAGCAGCTCGCCGTGCTGGGATGGACCAGCTTCTGCTGGCTCCCGACGCTGCCTCATCGGACGCTGGTCCTCCACGGTCAGGACGATCCGGTCGTGCGCGTGGCCAACGCGCGGCTCATGGCGTGGCGCCTGCGCCACGCGACGACGGAGGTCGTTCCCGGTGCGGGCCACATGGTGCTGTTCGACGAGCCAGAGAAGGCCGCGCCCATCCTCGAGGCGTTCCTGGCGGGCACGCCCTAGTCCCGGTCCGGGCGCGCAAACCCGGTGACGCCGCGGTCCAGCGCCCCGGAGATGTCGCGGTAGCGCCGCAGCTCGTATAGCTCGAGCAGCAGGGCCTCGGAGAGCGGAAGCTCCGTGCCCCGCCGCACCAGCGCCTTGGTGGCGCGCAGCGCGTGCCCGTCGCGCCCGGCGATCTCCGCCGCCCGGGCCAGCGCGGTGTCCAGGAGCTCGCCATCGGCGACGAGCTCGTGCGCGATCCCCCAGTCGACCGCCTCGGCACCGGTCAGCCGACGCCCGGTGAGCAGGGCGTAGAGCCCTCGGGACCGGCCGACCTTGCGGGGAAGGCGCTGGGTGCCTCCGGCCCCCGGGACCAGGTTGCGCCGGATGTGCTCGTCGCCCACGCGGGCGCCCTCGGCGACGAGCACGACGTCGCACGCCAACAGCATCTCCAAGCCCCCGGCCACGGCGTGACCGTGCACCGCGGCCACGACGACGAGCGGAGAAGCCTCCAGGCGGCGGAGCAGTCCGCCCAGGTCGTCGAGGAACGCCGCCATCGCCGCCTCGTCCCCCAGGACCTCGGACTCGACCCACCGCAGGTCGGCGCCGGCACAGAACGACGACCCCGCACCGGACAGCACGACGACCCGGGTCGCCGGCCACTCCGACTCCAGCCCGTCGATCGCAGCGCGCAGGCGCGCCACCGTCGGGCCGTCCAGCGCGTTGAGGCGCTCGGGCCGCGAGAGCGTGAGGGTGGCGACACCCTTAGCCGCCCGGCCCAGGAGGATCTCCTCGCTCATCCGCGCGGCCCCGTCAGTCGAGAGCGATGGTCGAGGCGTCGACGACGGCACCGCCCCCGTCCGCGACGAGCACGTGACCGGTGACCATGGAGGCGTCGCCCGAGGCCAGGAAGGCGCAGCAGGAGGCGATCTCCTCCGGCTCGGCGACCCGGCGCAGCGGCACGTGCGCCGCCATGAGCGCGTAGGCCTCCTCCAGGCCGATCCCCTCGCGCTGCGACAGGTAGCTCATGGCCCCCTCCCCCAGCGGCGTGCGGATCCACCCCGGGCACACCGCGTTGACCCGGACGCCCTTCGGCCCGTAGTCGCGGGCGAGCCACCGCGTGACGCCGATGATCGCCGCCTTCGCGGCGGTGTAGCCCACGGTCCCGGGCGGGCCGGCGATCAGGCCGGCGGTGGACGCGACCAGCACCAGGGAGCCCTGCGCGTCGACGAGGTGCGGGAGCACCTCACCGGCCAGGTGGTAGGTGCCGTGCAGGTTCACGTCCAGGGCGCGCTCGTAGGCGTCGGCGTGCTTCGGGGCGGCCGTCCCGGCGATCGCGGCGCCCTGGGCGGCCACCACCGTGTCCAGCCCGCCGAGCCGAGCGACGGCGTCCGCCACCACCGCGCGCACCGCCTCGCGGTCGGTCCCGTCGGCCGGCAGCGCGAGCGCCCCGGTCTCGTCGGCCAGCGCCGCGAGCCCGTCGGCGTCGATGTCGGTGACGACGACCTTCGCGCCGTCCTCGACCAGCCGCCGGGTCGTCGCCGAGCCGAGTCCCCCGGCCGCGCCCGTCACAAGGGCGAGCTCGGGTTTCCTGCGTCGCTGCGTCACCACGTCACACTCCTGGTCCGAGGACGATCTGCTTGAGCTCGGTGAACTCCTGGATGCCTTCAGGTCCGCACTCGCGTCCCCAGCCGGAGCCCTTCCGGCCCCCGAACGGCGCCGTGACGGTCGGCCCGAAGGTGTTGATCGCGACCGACCCGGCCTCGATGCGGGACGCGACGTCGAGCGCGACGTCGCGGTCGGTCGTGTAGACGGTCGCGGCCAGCCCGTAGCTCGTGTCGCCGGCCAGCCGGACCCCATCGTCGAGGTCGGTGAAGGTTTGGACGACCGTGACCGGCCCGAACACCTCGTGCTGCGCGAGGTCGGCGTCGCGGTCGAGGCCCGTGACGAGGGTCGGCTCGTAGAAGAAGCCCGCCCCGTCGGGCTCCCGGCCGCCCACCTCGATCCGGCCTCCCGCGACCCGGGCCCGGTCGACGAAACCGGCAGCGCGTGCGACGCCCGCGGCGTTCAGCATCGGCCCGATGCGCGTGCCGGGGTCGAGGGGGTCGCCGACGCGCAGCCCCTGCCACGCCTCGCGCAGACGCCCGACAAGCTCGTCGGCTCGCCGCTCGGAGACGAGGACGCGGGAGAGCAGCGCGCACACCTGGCCGGCGCCCCCGGTGGCGCCGGGGACCAGGGACTTGAGCACCGCGTCCAGCGGTGCGTCGTCGAGGACCAGCGCTGGCGACTTGCCGCCCAGCTCGAGGTGGGTGCGGGCGAAGCGGGCTTTCGTGGCGTCGACGATCTCCAGGGCTGCGGTGCGCCCGCCGGTGAGGCTGACCATGTCCACGCGGGGGTCGGCGGTGATCGCCCGCCCCAGGTCGGCGCCGCCGCAGAGGATCGACAGCGCGCCCTCGGGCAGGGTCTCCGCGCACGCGGCGACCACGCGCAGGACCAGCTGCGACTCCGGCGCCGCCTTGACGACCACCGGGCACCCGGCGAGCAGTGCCGGCACGACCTTCGTCGCGACGGTGACCAGTGGGCCGTTGAACGCCATCACCGCCCCGACGACCCCGGCCGGCTCGCGGCGGACGAGGGTCTCGCCCAGCGGCGATGGGCGGACGTCGTCGCGCAGCGCGTCGGCCGCGCACTCCAGCGTGGCGGTCCACGATCCGACGGCGCCGAACCGGTGCAGCGTGCGGCTGTACCGCACGGGCATGCCCGCCTCGGACGCCCAGAGCTCGCCGATCTCGTCGAGCCGGCCCTCCATCGCCGCACAGAACCGCCCGACCGCCGCGACGCGCTCGGCGACCGGCAGCCGGCTCCACGACGCGCGACCGACGGTGTCCGCCGCTGCAAGGGCGGCCTCGGCGTCCTTCTCCGAGGGCAGTGTCACCTCGGCGACCGGCTGCTCGGTGGCGGGCGAGATCACCGCGTAGGGCTCGCCGGTGGCCGGTTGCCACCGGCTCCCGACGAGGATGTCGTCCGCGTGCGGCACGTCGATCATTCAGGTGGCCGCGTGGAACGGGCTCGCCGGCCTCATGAACATCGAGCTGAACGGCGGGTTCATGAAGTCCGGGATCGACATCTCGCCGGAGATCAGCATCTGCTTGATCTCCTCGCGGAACGCCGACGGGTCGCCGGCGATCTCGTAGAGGGCGAGGTGCCCGAGGTCGGGGACGCGGACACCGGGTAGCGGCTTGACCGGCGAGGACTCGAACCTCTGGGCGCGCAGCATTCCGGTCGCGCCGAGGATCTGCGGGATGTGCTCGCCGTCGTACCAGCGGGCGAACGTCCCGTCGGCCACGGCGTCGGCGGCAGGTTTGCACCACGCGAAGAACAGGTGCCGGTCGTCGAGGGCAGTGGAGTCGTCCGCCTTGTCCCAGCTCGCCCCGTACTGCGGCTCGCTCACGGGCGCCAGGAACAGGGCGTCGAAGGGCTGGTTCATGAAGTCCGGCAGCACCATCGCGCCGGACATCAGCATCTGCTTGACCTCCTCGCGGAAACCCGCGGAGCTGCCCTCGATCTCGTAGAGGGCGAGGTGGCCGAGGTCGACGGGGACGACGCCGGGCAGGTTCTTCGTGTCCCCGAGCAGGAACCGTTGGGCGCCGACCATCCCGGTGGTGTCCATGACCTGCGGGATGTGCTCGACGTCGTACCAGTGCGCGTAGGTCTCGTAGTCGCCGGTGTAGGTGCTCCACGCGAAGAAGAGGTTGCGCTCGGTGAACGTAGGGGGCATGGGTTCCTCTCAGGCGCTGCGCAGCGCGGCCGTCGCGGCCTCGTCGATGCGCAGGTTCTCGGGGTCGAAGTGCGGGTCGCCGACGACGACCACGCCGTAGTCGCGCGCGGCCCCCTCGACGCTGACGTACTCGTCGCGGACGTCGGCGAGCACCTTCTGCGGGTCGCGGGTGAAGGGGGTGCCCCAGCCACCGCCGCCGTTGGTCAGACAGCGCAGCACCGAGCCGGCCGTGGTCCGCCAGGCCTTCTCGCCGCCGAAGTGGTGGTAGGTCCCGTGCTCGGGGTCGAGCGCCTTGGTCGCCGGGTCCAGCACGCCGGCCACCGGGGTGCTGCCGGCGTAGACGTCGTCGCCGGTCCCGACCAGGCCGGTGCGCTCCCCGTGCGGCGGGAAGATCCACATGGCCCCGTTGGGGCCGGGCCGGCCGTCGTTCGCGCCGACGCCGCTGGGCTCCTTGGTGCGGAACGGCGAGAGGTACTGCTCGGCGTCGGTCAGCCAGAGGCTGTCCTTGAGGTTGGCCGCGCCGCCGCGGTGGCGGCCCGGGCCTCCCGTGTCGATCGCGTGCTCCTTGCGCAGCACGACCACCGGCGAGTCGTGCTCGATGGTCTCGGTCGCCGGGTCGAGGTTGTTGAGGTTGAACAGCACGGTGTAGCTGTCGCCGTCGCCGTCGCGGGTCGCGCCCCAGGGCCCGTGCTCGCCGCCGCACTGCGTGGCGCTGGTCCAGAACGACCCGTCGGCGCGCAGCCCGCTGGCGTTGTGCGTGTTGGTCGAGCCGTAGTCCCCGCCCACGGCGTTCTCGCCGAGCACGGGGTTCAGCGCCCGGAAGACGGCGGCGATGAGCGTCCCCGACGCCTCCCAGAACATCATCGGCGCGCCCTCGGGCGGCAGGGCGGTCACCAGCGTGCCCGGCGGGGCCACGAGGTCGACGTGGCGCCAGGTTCCGGAGGTGAACGGGATCTCGGGATCGAGCAACATCGTCAGGGCCACGCCGAGCGCGGTCTTCGCGTCGGTGATCCCGCAGTTGATGCAGGTGCGGGCCTGCCCGGAGGTGCCGGAGAGGTCGGCCTCGATGTCCTCGCCGCGCTTCCGGAGGGTGACCTCGACGGTGTAGGAGCGCGAGGCGTCGAGGCCGTCGGCGTCCAGCGTCGCGCTCCCGTGGTAGTCGCCGTCGGGGACGGCGGCGAGCGCGTCGCGCATCCGGTCCGCCGAGGTGTCGCAGGCGTAGACGAGCGTGCCCAGTACCGCGTCGCGGCCGTAGCGTTCGATGTTCTCCCGGACGAGCCGCTCCCCGAGCTGCAGCTGCTGGTGCATGCTCTTGAAGTCCGGCAGCAGCATCGCCCCGAAGCGCGAGTTGTCGAAGATCAGGCTGAACGTCGACCGCACCGGCTCGTCGCCGCGCCACATCAGGATCGGCGGGATCACCAGACCGTTCTCGTAGACGTTGGCCTTGGTCGCCGAGAAGCCGCCGGGCACGGTGCCGCCCATGTCGAGCTGGTGGGCGCAGATGTTGACGAACGCGACGATCTCCCCGTCGACGAACACGGGCCGCGTGAACAGCACGTCGTTGACGTGCCGGCCGCCGCGGTTCGGGTCGTTGCAGATCAGGACGTCGCCGGGCCCGAGGTTCTCCGCCCCGTACTCCTCGACCGCGTTGCGCACCGCGTCGGGCATCGAGCCGAGGAAGACCGTCAGGCTGTTGCTGACCACGGCCATCCGGTAGTCCTGCTCGGGCGGGCCACTGATGGTGCACGCGAAGTCGTACCAGTCCCGGATGATCGGCGAGAACGCTTCGCGCAGGAACGCCGTCGACATGTGCTCCACGGCGTACTTGAGCCGGTTGCGGATCACCGAGGCTGTGAAGCGGTCAGCGTGGTAGGTCGCCTCGAAGTCCTCGTCGGACATCTCGCGGATGCGGGTCATCGTGCGCTCCTGGTGATCACGAGCTCGCCGTGGCGGCCGACGGTCAGGTGCTGGTCCGCACCCACGTGGGTCGTGGAGAGCCCCTCGTCGATGACCGCGGGACCGTCCAGCTCGTCGCCCGCCCGCAGGTCGGTGCGTCGGTAGACCGGGGCCTGCTGGTCGGTGTCGGTGAGGAACCGCAGGGTGGCGGTCCGGGCCGGGGCCAGGTCCTCGCCCGCCGCCCGGGCGGGCAGCTCGGGGTAGTCGACCTTCGGCGTCTCGATCATCGCGCGGACCCGGAAGGTGACGCCTTCGACCGGCACCATGTCGAAGCGGTTGCGCGAGCGCTCCTCGTAGGTCGTGTGGAAGGACGCGATCATCGTGGCGACCGCGTCCGCGTCGATGGTGCCGTCGGGCACGGGCACGATCGGGGTGTCCCAGCTCTGCCCCATGAGGTGGCCGTCGAAGCTGCGCTCGAGGCGCACGGTCGCGCCGGACTCGAGCCGCTCGCGCACCTGCTGCTCCATCTCGGCGAAGAGTTCGTCGATCCGGGGCGCGACCTCGGGGCCGAGGATCATGTAGGCGCTGCGGTTGAGGGTGAACACCTGGTCGGTCGAGAGCAGGCCCAACGCGGAGAACAGGCCCGGGTTCGGCGGGACGATCACCTGCTTGCAGTGCACCTCGTCCATCGCGGCGGGCAGCAGCATCGGGCCCGCCGCGCCGTAGGCGATGAGGGAGTAGTCCCGGGGGTCGACGCCGTTCTTGATCGCGACGTTGACGACGCCCTCGGCGATGGTGTGCACGGCCATCTCGTAGGCGTGGCGCACGCGCTGGGCGAGCGTGAGCTCGCAGTCGAGGCCCTCGAAAGCCTGCTGCGCGAGCTCCGGCCGCAGGGTGAGGCGCCCGCCGGCGAAGCCGCCGGGGTCGATGAGGCCGATCATCAGGCAGGTGTCGGTGGTGGTCGGTGCGGTGCCCCCGCGGTCGTAGCAGGCCGGGCCGGGCGTCGAGCCCGCGCTGTGGGGACCGACCTGGACCTCGCCGTTGCGCCCGATCGAGACGACGCTGCCCCCGCCCGCCCCGATCGCCGTGACGTCGTTGGCGAGGGCGTTGACCACGAGGTCGTGCTCGAGCTCGAAGGTCGTGTTGACGAACGGCTCGCCCGCGGTGACGACGCTGATGTCGCAGGACGTGCCCCCGACGTCGGCGCACAGCAGGTCGGTCTCCCCGATCAGGGAGCCGAAGTGGGCGCTCGCGACGGTGCCGGCCGCCGGCCCGGAGAACACGATCCGGAACGGCTGCTCCATGGCGCGGTGCGCCGGGACGAGGGTCGCGGCGCAGTCCGCGAAGTGCAGCCGCCCGGCGAAGCCCAGATCGGTCAGACCCTTCTCGAGTGTGGCCGCGTAGTCCGAGTAGATGATCTTCATCAGGGCGTCGACGACCGTCGTCGACGCCCGCGTGTACTCCTTGGCCAGCGGCGAGACCTCGCTGGAGATCGAGCACGGGACGTCACCGAGGACCTCGCGCACCAGCTCGCGCAGGCGCTCCTCGTGGGTGTGGTCCACGTAGGCGTTGATCAGGCAGATCGCGACGCCGACGACCCCGCAGCGGCGCAGCACCTCGAGCTCGGCGCGGGCCTGGTCCTCGTCGAGGTCGAAGAGCACACCGCCGTCGGCCGTCACGCGCTCGCGAATCCCGCGGCGCAGGTAGCGCGGCACGAGTGGACGGGAGGCGTCGCCGAAGCTGCGCCGCCAGCCCGGGTCCAGGATCGCCTCGGCCGGCCGCCAGACCCGGCCCATGTCGAGGATGTCGCGGTGCCCCTCGGTGGCCAGGAAGCCGATCTTCGGGAGGTTGCGGGTGATGACGGCGTTCAGCCCGTGGGTGCTCGCGTGGTTGAACACGGGCGCGTCGCCGACCCCCAACAGCGCGGCCCCCTCGAGCACCGGCGCGGCCACGTCGGTGTAGTCGGTCGAGACCTTCGCCGTCTCGATCCGCCCGTCCCGCAGGGCGACCACGTCCGTGAACGTGCCGCCCACGTCGACTGCGATCATCGGGCCCCTCCTAGATCAGGTCGGACAGCAGCTGGATGGGTCCGAGACGCGGTCCGTGTTCGCGGCTCACCGAGCACAGGCAGCACTGGCACTTCACGACGTCGAACCAGCCGCCCTCGGAATTGACCGGGTAGCGGCGGAGCTCGGCGGCGCCGCACCGCGGGCAGTCGCCCTCGACCGGTGCGCGCTCCTGGACAGGTGCCTCTGTCATGCACCGGGACGCTAGGGCCGACGAGAGCCGAGTCACCATCCCGTGAGCGCTGGCTTCAGTCCGCCAACCGAAGCACGTCACAGCCTCGGTGGTGGCCCCCTAGAAAAAATATTATGTGCTAGGATAAGGTCTCTGGCTCACGACAGCGGCCGGCCCGAGCGCCTGCGAGGAAGCATGCTCGACGAGACGACGAGGCCCGGCGACGCGAGTCCGCTCCGCTTCCGCACCGACGACCTCGACGTGGCGCGCGAGCGGATCACCGAGACGTTCGCCGACCACGAGGTCCGCGTCGCCGACGGCCGCGCGCTCGACTTCCGGCTCGACCTCGCGCCCGCCTCGCGCGTGGTCCTCGGCAAGCTGGGCTACGGCGCCGACGTGACGATCGACGGCCCCCCGATGCAGCGCTGCTACCACGTGAACCTGCCGATCGCCGGCACCTGCGACGTGCGCCAGGACGGCGCCGAGGGCGCCGTTCGCGCCGGGACGACCGGCAACGTGTTCGGTCCCGACGCCCCGTTGACGATCCGCTTCGCGCCGGATGCGACCCAGTACGTCGTCAAGCTGCCCAAGGAGATGCTCGAGGCCCACGCCGCGAAGCTCGTCGGCCGGCCGCTCGACGGGTCCATCCGTTTCGCGCTGACGTTCGACGTCCGTGGGGGCCCGGGCCAGGCGCTCCTCTCGACCGCCGGGTTCCTCTACGCCGAGCTGGCCCGCCCCGGGGGCCTCGCGACGATGCCGACGGCGCGTCACGAGATGGAGTCGGCGCTGATGACCCAGCTGCTGATGACCATCCCGAGCCAGCTGACCGACCAGCTCCACCCGTCGGCGTCGCCGAGCGCCCGCACCCGGGTGCGCGAGGTCATGGAGTACCTCGACGCCCATCCGGAGGGCGACGCGAGCACGGCCGACCTGGCCGACCGCGTCGGTGTCAGCGAGCGCGCCCTGCAGGCCGGGTTCCGCGAGGTCGCCGGCATGTCCCCCATGGCGTACCTGCGCGGTGTCCGGCTCGACCGCGTGCACCTCGAGCTCTCGACCCGCGGCGGCGCGGTCACCGACGTCGCCGCGCGCTGGG
Organism: Actinomycetospora sp. C-140; assembly: GCF_054796175.1. NCBI lineage: Bacteria > Bacillati > Actinomycetota > Actinomycetes > Pseudonocardiales > Pseudonocardiaceae > Actinomycetospora > Actinomycetospora sp. C-140. Next base: position 109,908 of record NZ_JBTWNF010000019.1, read on the forward strand.
GGTTCTTCCACCCCGGCCGGTTCGCCCAGCAGTACCGCGCCCGCTTCGGCGAGCGCCCGTCCGACACCGCGCGGTGCGCTGCGCGCTAGGCACCTTCCGCGATGGCGTCGGCGAGGGCGACGATCCCCTCGGCCGTCTTCGCGTGGGCGAGGTCGATGTGCTGACCCTCGAAGTCGACGGCCCCGCTGCCCTCGGCCTCGGCCTTGCGGAAGGCGTCGATCATGCGGCGGGCGTGGTCGACCGCCTCCGGCGACGGCGTGAACACCTCGTTCGACACCGCCACGTGGGACGGGTGGATGCACACCATCCCGCGATAGCCGAGTCCACGGGCGTCGAGCGCGAAGCGCCGGAAGCCGTCGAGGTCCTTGATGTCCTGCCACACGCCCGTGACGGGGTGGTGCAACCCGGCGGCGCGAGCCGCCAGCACGATCCGGCTGCGCAGGTACAGCGTCTCGAGACCTTCCGGGGTGAACTCGAAGCCGAGCTCCCGCCCGACGTCGGCGCTCGGTCCGGTGGCCCCGAGCAGGCTCGACACCCGGGGGCTCGCGGCCGCGATCTCCTCGCAGTGCGCCATCGCCACCGCGGTCTCGAAGCTGATGATCAGGCCGACCGACCCGGCCGCGAGGCCCTCACGCGCCTCGAGGTGCGAGACGACGGCGTCGATGCGGACGATCTCCTCCGCGGTGAAGACCTTGGGGAGGAAGAGCCCGGCGAGCCCCTCGGCCAGGACCGCCTCGACGTCCGCGCCAAACAGGCCCGAGTCCATGCTGTTGGGGCGCACCCAGAGGTCGGCGCGGACTCCCTCGGCGCGCAGGCGCCCCAGCGTCTCCCGCACGGTCGTGCGTGCGGCGTCCTTGTCCGCGGCCGGGACCGAGTCCTCGAGGTCGAGGATCACGGCGTCGGTCCCCGAGGCGACGGCCTTGTCGGCCCAGCTCGCCTTGTGGCCCGGGACGAAGAGCATGGATCGGTAAGGCTTCATGCCATGCACAATATATTATTTAGAGGCGGCGAGGAACCCTGTCCCGAGCCTGACTCCGTCCGCGACCGCGGCACGGGACGCCGCGTCACGGAACCCCGAGGACGTCGTCCCGCCGCCCAGCAGCACGGCCAGCTCGTCGACCGGCCAGGTCACGAGGACCCCGTGCCGGGCGAGGTAGAGCCCCACCTCGTCAACGCCGTGGCGACCCTGCCCGTCGAGCCAGGCACGGGCGAGGAGGTGGTGGAACCGGCCGACGACCTGGTCGAGGCGGCGCAGCGGGTCCGCGGTCGTCAGCACGTCGACGAGTAGTGCCCCGTCGCCGGCGCCCGAGACGACGGCCCCGCCCTCGGCCCACCCCGGCACGAACACGGCGTCGGCGACGCCCAGCGCCACGCCGCACGGCGGCGAGCCCGCGCGCTCGCGCCAGCGGTGCAGCACGCCCGACTCGCTCGCGAGCGCGACCAGGTCGGCGACCTCCTCCGGCACCGAAGCGCGGACCGGGAGACCGGTCCCCCAGCCCACGAGGACCGTGCAGGCCCGCGCGAGCTCGGCCTCGCCCGCCCGGCCGCCCAGCCGCCCGGGCGGTGCGCAGACGTCGAGCAGCGCGAGCGCCCGTCCGACGACATCGCCGACGACGTCACGGCAGGACGGGCGGGCCGGGCGAGCAGCACGCTCGCGCGGACCGGGCCACGGCCCGGCGTCCACCCAGCCGGCGGCACTCGGTCGCCAGCGCAGCGCCTCGCGGCGTCGAACGGGATCGAGCGCGGCGTGGCTCGGGAACCGGGCAGCGAGTTCGTGCACGTGGCCCGGCGAGGCGAGGCCGAGGCGGTGCGCCCCGGCCAGCGCCCGGTAGGGCGGGGCGTGCTGCACCACGAACCCGAGTCGGGCGCCCACCGCCGCCTGCACCTGGGCCGCATGGCCCGGACCCGCGTGCCGCGGGGAGCGCATCGGTCGACGGCCGCGCAGCGCCTCGGCCAGGACGTCGTGCACGGCCGCACGCCCGTCCGGCGTCGCGAGCCCCGACCGGAACCAGGCCCCGAGCGCACCGTCCTGGACGTGCGACGCGAGCGTCACGAGCCCGCCCGCTCGACCAGGGCGACCTTGACGTGGTCCGGGCGCTTCAGCGTCCCCTCGGGCACCAGGTCGACGGCGGTCTTGACGTTGAGGGCGGACCGGATGGTCGATTCGATCGAGGCCCGCAGTTCGCCGTGGCGCTCGGCGGGCAGGTCCGCTGCGTGCTCGACGACCACGGGCAGCGGGCGCTGCGTGGAGTGGCCGTCGAAGTCGGGCCGGATGCGCATCTCCCCCGTCGTCGACGGCGCCATCCCGCCGACCAGGTCGCGGATCGCCGAGGGGAACACGTTGATGCCGCGCACGATGAGCATGTCGTCGGTGCGCCCGACGCAGCGCACCTTGTAGCCGGTTCGCCCGCACGCGCAGTCGGTGCCGGTGACGACGACCTGGTCACGGGTGCGGAAGCGCAGCAGCGGCGAGGCCTGCCGCCGCAGCGCGGTGTAGACGAGCTCGCCCTCGGCGCCCGCGACCGGATCGAGCACGGTGCCGTCGGCCGGGTCGATCAGCTCCGCGACCATGAGGTCCGGCGAGAGGAAGTGCATCCCGTCGGCCGCCTCGCACTCGCCCCAGTAGGTGCACGCGATGTCCGTGCCGCCGAGCATCTCGCGGACGGTCGCGCCCCAGAGCCCCTCGAGCTTCTCGCGGACCGCAGACAGACCTCCGCCGGGCTCCCCACCGACGCTGATCGATCGGACGCCGAGGTCGTGCGCCTCGCGGCCCAGGACGGCGGGCGCCTGCTCGGCGAGGTGGGTGAGGAAGTAGGGCGTGCCGATGACGGCCTCAGGGCGCTGGTCGGCCTGGACCCGCAGCAGCCGTTCCACGCCGGCCTCGGCGCCGATCGGGATGTCGACGATCCCCATGTGCTGGAGGATCTGCACAACGGGCAGACCGCCGACGAACCCCTTGCTCATCCCGAAGGCGTGCAGGAGCCGGTCGCCTGGCCGGAAGCCGTTGGCGTAGAGGGCGCGCGCCCCGAGCTCGCACCAGGTGATGACGTCGTCGGCCGTGAGCCCGACGTAGGACGGGCTGCCGGTGGTGCCGGACGACGCCTGAATCTGGACGACGTCGGCCGGGTCGGCCGCGAGGTGGTGTCCGAGGGGCGGCGCCGCGGCGAGGCTGTCACGGAGCTCCTGCTTCTCGGTGAACGGCAGGTGAGCGAGGTCCTCCACCGTCCGCACACGTGACGCGTCGACCCCGTGCTCGGCGAACTTCGCCCGGTAGAAGGCGCTGTGCGTGGCGAGGTGGTCGAGCTGCTCCCGCAGCCGCTCCTCCTGCACCCGCCGGGCCTCGTCCGCCGGCAGGACCTCCGCCCAGCTCCAGTGGGCAGCCGAGGCCGGTCTGCCCGCGCGCACGTCCATGCTCGCACCTTCCCTCATCGAGGGTCTAAATATAAAATGCACAGTACGTCGCATCAAGGATTGGGCGCGTCGGCGCGACGGGACGCCGGTCACCGTTGCTACACTCCGCGATCGACGGGAAATCGGACAGCGGCGTCTGCCATATGATGTTCGATACGGGAGATGTCATGGTCGACGAGGTGGTCAGGATCCCGGACCGCGACAGCAGGCGTCAGCAGCTACCTGAAGAGGTCGCGACGTACGTCCGCGAGCAGATCATCTCGGGCAAGGTCCGACCCGGCGACTTCCTGCGTCTCGAGCCGATCGCCGAGGCCGTCGGGGTCAGCAACACCCCGGTGCGCGAGGGCCTGCTCTCCCTGCGCAGCGAGGGCTTCGTCGAACTGGTCCCCCGCCGGGGTTTCGTCGCCGCCGCGTTCACCGAGCAGGACGTCCGCGACCTGTTCTGGGTACAGGCCCAGCTCGCCAGCGAGCTGGCGGCCCGGGCCGCCAAACGCATCACCCCCGAGCAGCTCGAGCGTCTCGACGCCATCCTCGCCGAGCACGACCGCGCGGAGGACGTCGACGACACGGATCGCATGGCCGACCTCGGGCACGCGTTCCACCGTGAGATCAACCTCGCGGCCGACTCGCGCCGGCTCGCGCTCCTGCTCGCCGCGGCCGTCAAGCACCTGCCCAACCGCTTCTACGCCTCGATCGAAGGGCACGTGGAGGGCGCGCGCCGCGACCACCCCAAGATCGTCGAAGCCCTGCACCGGCGCGACGTGCGCAAGGTGCGCTCGCTGATGAGCCAGCACATCCTCGCCGGCGCCGACCGCCTCGTCGACGAGCTCACCAAGCGCGGCGTCTGGGCCGACGAGGAGACCGCCTCCTGAGCGAGGCCCCCGCGCAGGCCGACCATCCTCGCCACCTCGGCAACGATCATATATTATGTTCGATAGTCGAGAAGGGTGGTCGCCGTGTCGGAGCTGCTGTCGTCCGAGGAACGCTTCGTGGTGGAGACGGTCCGCGACTTCGTGGACCGTGAGGTGCGCCCGCAGGTCCGCGACATGGAGCACGCCAACACCTATCCCGAGAAGTTCATCGAGCAGATGAAGCAGCTCGGGATCTACGGGCTGGCGATCCCGGAGCCCTGGGGCGAGGCCCCGGTGTCGATGCCCTGCTACGCGCTGGTCACCGCCGAGCTCGCCCGCGGCTGGATGAGCCTGGCCGGGGCGATGGGCGGGCACACCGTCGTGGCGAAGCTGCTCGTCGAGTTCGGGACGCGCGAGCAGCAGGACCGCTACCTGCCGCGGATGGCCACCGGGGAGCTGCGGGCCACGATGGCGCTCACCGAGCCCGGCGGCGGTTCGGATCTGCAGGCGATGACGACGACCGCCCGTGCCGGCACCGACGGCGGCTACGTGGTGAACGGGTCCAAGACGTGGATCAGCAACGCGCGCCGGTCCGGTTTGATCGCGCTGATGTGCAAGACCGACCCGGCCGCCGAGCCCAAGCACCGCGGCGTGTCGATCCTGCTCGTCGAGCACGGCCCCGGCCTCGAGGTCTCCCAGGACCTCTCGAAACTGGGCTACAAGGGCGTCGAGGCCTGCGAGCTGACGTTCACCGACATGGCGGTGCCCGCCGACGCGCTGCTCGGCGGGCAGGAGGGCCGCGGGTTCGCCCAGATGATGAAGGGCCTGGAGACCGGCCGCATCCAGGTCGCCGCCCGCGCGCTCGGCGTCGCCACCGCGGCGTTCGACGACGCGCTGCGCTACGCCCAGGAGCGCGAGGCGTTCGGGCAGCCGATCTGGCGCCACCAGTCGATCGGGAACTACCTCGCCGACATGGGCACCAAGATCACCGCCGCCCGCCAGCTGATCCTGCACGCCGCCGAGCGCTACGACGCCGGCCAGCGCGCCGACATGGAAGCCGGCATGGCCAAGCTGTTCGCCTCCGAGATCGCCATGGAGGTCGCGCTCAACGCCGTGCGCATCCACGGCGGCTACGGCTACTCCACCGAGTACGACGTCGAGCGCTACTTCCGCGACGCCCCGCTGATGATCGTCGGCGAGGGCACCAACGAGATCCAGCAGGGCGTCATCGCCTCCCAGCTCGTCAAACGGGGAGGACTGGGTGGCATCTGAGCTCGCCGACGCCGTCAGCGCCTGGGAACCGGCGCCCGAGACGGCCACCGACACCCTGCGACGGTGGCCGATCGACGCGTTCGCCGCGCTGCTCGACCAACCGCCGCCCGCCGGCGACGACCTCCCCCCGCTGTGGCACTGGCTGTTCTTCCTCGACCACCCGAGCACCGACGAACTCGGCGCCGACGGGCACCCCCTCAGTAAGGCAGCCTCTGGGCACTTCCTGCCGCCGATCCCCCGCCGCCGACGGATGTTCGCCGGTGGGCGCGTCGAGCTCCACCGTCCCCTGCGCCTCGGGACCACCGTCACGCGCACCAGCAGCGTCACCGACGTCGTGCCCAAGACCGGCCGCAGCGGCCCGATGCTGTTCGTCACCGAACGCCGCGAGCTCGCCGACGCCGACGGGCTCGCCGTGGTCGAGGAGCAGGACATCGTCTACCGCCAGGCACCCGCGGACGCCGTGCCCCCGACGCCGCCCGCTCCCCGACCGCCCGGCGACGACCACGTACCCGAGGGCCGGGTCGGCATCGTGCCCGACCCGCCGCTGCTCTTCCGGTACTCGGCGCTGACCTACAACGCCCACCGCATCCACCACGACGAGACCTACGCGCGCGAGGTCGAGGGCTACCCCGGCCTCGTCGTCCACGGGCCGCTGCTCGCCCTGCTGCTGCTCGAGCCCGCCCGCCGCGCCGGCCGATCCGCCGACATCGCCGCGTTCACCTTCCGGCTGCGCCGACCCGCCTTCGCCGGCACCCCGGTGGTCGTGGACACCGAGCCGGAGCTCACCGCGGGACCGATGGGCGGCGAGCCGTCGGTCACCGGCGCGGTGACCTGGCGCTGAGACGTCAGCGGTCGACGACCGTCACGGCGTCGGCGACGTCGGCGCGCTCGGTGCGGAAGCCGTTGACCGGGTCGGCCTCGTCGGCCCAGCCGAGCGAGACCGCGCACACCACGAGCCGGTCCTCCGGCAGGTCGAAGAACTCCCGCACATGGCCGGAATGGACCGCGATCGCGGCCTGCGGGATCGTCGCGACCCCGCGCTCCCGGGCCGCCGTGAGCAGGTTGGCGACGTAGCCACCGCAGTCGATCGCACCGTAGGTGCCCTGCAGGCGGTCGGTCGTGATCACGGCGACGTGCGGCGCGCCGAAGAACGAGAAGTTGCGCATGCTCTGCGCGTCGCGGGCCGCCTTGTCCTCGCGGCCGATGCCGAGGGCGGCGTAGAGCGCGAACCCGGCGCCGCGGCGCCGATCCCGATAGACACCCCGGTACTCGGCCGGCATCTCGAGATCCGGGCTCGGCGGGTTCTCGCGGACGTGGGCGGTCAGGCTCTCGGCGAAGCGCTTCGTGGCCGGACCGCGGGTCAGCAGCACCTGCCACGGCTGGGTGTTGCACCACGAGGCGGTCCGTTGCGCGACGCGGAAGATGTCGGTCAGCAGGTCATCGGGCAGCTCCTCGTCGCGGAACGCGCGGCAGCTCCACCGCGATCCCAAGAGGTCCTCGAACTCCATGCGTCATCTCCTCAGAACTGCGGCGCACGCCGCTCGCGGTGCGAGGCCAGTCCTTCGTGGACCTCGGGACCGCCGAAACCGTAGAACTCCAGCGCCAGGGACTGGTCGAAGATCGCGCCCGCTACCTGCCGGTACCAGTTGTTCAGCGACTGCTTGGTCCAGCGGATCGCGCTCGGCGCGCCGTGCGCCAGCTCCACGGCCACCTCGCGGGCCGTCGCCTGGAGCTCGGCGTCCTCGACGCACAGCGACACCAGCCCGATGCGCTCGGCCTCCTCGCCCGAGAGCGGACGACAGGTCATGAGGTAGTACTTCGCCTTGGCCATCCCGCACAGCAGCGGCCAGCAGATCGCGGCGTGGTCGCCGGCGGCGACACCGAGCCGGGTGTGCCCGTCGATGATCTTCGCGGTGCGGCTCACCACCGAGACGTCGGCGAGCATCCCGGCGACGAGGCCGGCCCCGACCGCGGGCCCGTGGATGGCCGACACGACCGGCTTCGAGCAGTCGATGACGTTGTAGACCAGGTCGCGGGCCTCGCGCATGGTGCGCGTGCGGGCGTCGAAGTCGGTCGCGAGCTTCTCGACCAGGTCGAACGAGCCCCCGGCCGAGAAGCCCTTGCCCTCGCCGCGCAGCAGCACGACCCGCACGGCGTCGTCGGCGTCGAACGCCCGCCAGACCTCCGCGAGCTCCGCGTGGGCCGCCTCGCTCACGGCGTTGAGGTTCGGTGCGTCGAGCACCAGCTCGACGATCCCGTCGTTGTCGGGGCCGTCGATGCGCAGGTTCGGGAACCGCTGGTAGGGGGTCATGCGCCGGCCTGCTTGACCAGTTCCCGGCCGATGATCAGCTTCTGGATCTCGCTGGTGCCCTCGTACAACCGCAGCAGCCGCACGTCGCGGTAGAGCCGCTCCACGGGCATCTCGCGCATGTAGCCCGCGCCGCCGTGGACCTGGACCGCGAGGTCGGCGACCTTCCCGGCCGCCTCGGTGCAGAACAGCTTGGCCGCCGACGGGCCGACTCTGCGGTCGGACCCGTCGAGGTAGCGGGCGGCGGCCTCGCGGGCGCAGGCCTTGCCCGCCATCACCAGCGACGCCTGCTCGGCGAGCATCGCCTGCACCAGCTGGCGCTCACCGGTCGGCACCCCGCCCTGGCGGTTCACCACCGAGTAGGCCACCGACTCGTCGAGCGCGCGCTGCGCGAGCCCCATCGCCAACGCCGAGATGTGCACCCGCCCGCGGGCGAGCACCGACATCGCCGCCCGGAAGCCGGTGTCGATCTCGCCGCTGACCAGGGCGTCCGCCCCGATCCGGACCCCGTCGAAGGTGACCTCGGAGGACGTGGCGCCCTCCTGGCCCATTTTGCGGTCCTTCGGCCCGACGATCACACCGGGTGCCGTCGTCGGCACCAGGAACACCGCGATCCGCCCGTCGGACTCTCCGGTCCCCCGCACCTTCGCGAAGGTCACCAGCAGGTCCGAGAGTGGCGCGTTGGTGATGTAGCGCTTCTGCCCGTCGATCACCCAGCCCCCGTCGGCACCGTCGGTCCAGGTCGCGGTGGCCCGCATGCCCGACGGATCCGAGCCGGCCTCGGGCTCGGTCAGCGCGAACGAGGCGATGCACCGGCCCTCGGCCATCGGCTCGAGCCACTGCTTGCGCTGCTCGTCGGTGCCGTAGCCGACCAGCACCTGCCCGGCGATGCCGTTGTTGGTCCCGAACAGCGAGCGGAACGACAGCGCGGTGTAGCCGAGCTCGAACGCCAGCTCGACGTCCTGGGTGATCACCAGCCCGAGCCCCCCGTACTCCTGCGGGAGGGCGTACCCGAACAGTCCCATTTCGGCGGCCTGGCGGCGCAGGTCGTCGGGAATCGCGTCGGTCTCGGCGATCTCGGCCTCCCGCGGCACGACCGCCTCACGCACGAACTCCCGCACCTGATCGCGGATGTACGCGAAGTCCTCGTCGGCAACCGGTTGAGCGACCTGGTTCATCGTGGTCTCCCGTCATGGGTGGTGGCACGGCGCCCGAGGAACAGTCCCTGCGGGTCGAACGTGCGCAGTGCCTGGACGTCGTCCGTGGTCATCTCGCGCAGATCTCGGACGTGGTCGGCGGTCTTCAGCGCCCAGCCGCACCGCGACCGGGCGTGCTCGATCCGTTCCTGCCGGGGCTCGGGGCCGGGCGCGACGGCGGTCAGGATCAGCTCACCACCGACGTTCTCGAGGACGCCGAGGTCGGTGACCACCGCGCGGACCCGGTCGCCCGGGCTGGTGATGTAGGCAGTCTCGGCGACGAAGCGGCGCGGGCTCATCGTGCCGACCACCAGGGTCTCGTCGGCGCCGGTGACGATGTCGTTGGCGCCGCCGGAACCGACGAGGTGCGTGCCGTCGTCGGTACGGGTGGTGTTGATGTTCCCGTGCCGGTCGACCAGCGCGGCGCCCACGCACGCGACCGTGCACGTCGTCGGGCTCGTCACGAAGGACCCGAGGACCTGCTCGGTGTCGAGCAGCATCGAGCTGGTCGGGAAGTTGGCGAAGCTGAACGGGTAGGGATCGCCGGGGGCGGGGTCGTAGCCCCAGAGACCCAGTTCCGCGATCAGGGCGACCCGGGAGCCTGCAGCGCGACACCGGCCGACGCCGTCCCACGCGGCCAGGTTCGCGAGCCCGGCGCCGGCGAGTACCGAGTCGGCTCCGGTCGCGGCGATCCGCTCGACGAGCAGATCCGCGAGCCACACCGCGGCGCGCTCGGTGGGCGACGGCGGCTCGTCCGACGGCGTCGTCGACGGCGTGCGGGGGGTCGTGGCCCGCGCGACGAGCGCGTCCAGGCGATTCCTCCCGAGTTTCGCGAGGTAGGCGTCGTGGTCAGGCGGCTCGAGGACCCACTCGCGGATCCATTCGTCGAAGTCGTCACGGCGGCTCGCGTCCCGGACGTCGATCCAGAACGGGATGTCCTCGGCGTAGCCCCGCACCGGGAGCGCCATCCCCTCCGGTCCGGGGAAGACGCCACCCGGATGCGCGCCGAAGGGTGCCTCGACGACGGCGAGTACCCGGTGCGCCGGGATGCGCACCAGCCCCGACCACGGACGCAGGTCGTCGACCACCCGCTCCACGGTCGCGAGAACCCCCCGCCGGGCCGCGAGCGCTCCGACGAACCCCTCGAACACCGGTGGCGCGACAGCCAGGTTGCCCTCCCGGTCGGCGACGGCGGCGTGGAGCACGGCGACGTCCGGGGCCAGAGGCGCCACGAGCCCGACCTGGCCGAACGCCGTGTCGACCTCCGAGTAGGCGTCGTTGGCGGCCATCGACGAGCCGCGCACGGAGTTCGTCACGACCGCCGGCACGCCGGTCGCCGCAGCCCGCAGCCGCTGGATGAAGGTCAGGAACGACCAGTGCTCGACCTCGAGCTCCCGGAATCCCTGCTGGTAGACCGGGTTGGGGGTGAAGACGGGGAACGAATCCCCGGAGTAGACCGAGAGGACCTTGCGCAGGCACCCCGACCGCACGAGCACCGTGCCCAGCGACGACAGGCTCGCCATGATCAGCGTGAAGCCCGACGGCCGGCCCCAGTGCTGGCGAGCGACCTCGCGGACAAGAGCGCTCCACCGGCTGTGACCCATCACGACGTGGATCGCGTCGCCTGGGCGGACGTGACGCGAGACGGCGTCAGCGAGCCCACAGAACTCCGTCTCAGTCGCGCTCGCCGTGACGCCCATGTCAGATAATATATTTTGCATGCTGGCTCGGCGCAACGTGACGGATGTCCGAGCGGCCCTCGGCCGCGAGATCGGCCCTGGGGACTGGATGACCGTCGACCAGGACCGGGTCGACGGGTTTGCCGACGACACCGGTGACCACCAGTGGATCCACGTCGACCCCGAGCGGGCCGCCGCGGGGCCGTTCGGCACGACGGTGGCCCATGGGTTCCTCACCCTGTCGCTCGTGCCGGTCCTCGCGAACGGCATCCGGCAGTTCGAGGGCGCGACGGCCGTGAACTACGGACTGGAGAAGGTCCGCTTCCCCTCGCCGGTGCCGGTCGGCTCGCGCCTCCGGGCCAGGCTGGTGATCGCAACGGCCGACGACCTACCGGACGGCGGGCTCCAGCTCCTGACCCGGGTGACGGTCGAGCTCCAGAACGTGGTCAAGCCGGCCTGCGTGGCCGAACTGCTGACCCGCATCTCCTTCGAGTGAGTCCGCAGCCGTCGACGAGCGCGCCCGATCAGGACGCGCTGTCGACGGCGATCCGGCGCTCTTAGGTGGCGTCGGGGTCCGGAAACCGGATGAACGCAAGAGCCACGAGGCAGATGACGGCGGTGATCGCCACGTAGATGGCCACGGACACCGTCGTGCCCGTTGCGGCGAGAAGGGCCACCATCGTGAACGGCGCGAGCCCGCCGCCGAGGATGTTGGCGAGCTGGTTGCCGAGGGAGGCCCCCGAGTAGCGCATGCTCGGCGGGAACATCTCGGCGAACATCGACGTCGCCGTGCCGTACATGGCACCGATGGAGACCTGCGCGATCGACAGCCCGAGCAGGATCAGGCCGAAGCTGCGTGTCTCCACCAGCGGGAAGGTCACGAAGGCCCAGACCCCGGCCAGGGCCGCCCCGCCGGCGTAGACGGGCTTGCGCCCGACGAGGTCGGAGAGCCAGGCGAAGCCCACCGTCGCGGCCGCAAACGCGAGCATCGAGAGCATGATCGCGGTCAACATCGTGCCCCGGGGGATCTCCAGCTCTCGCACGCCGTAGTCGAGGCTGCCGGTCACGATCACGTAGAAGAACACCGACGCCACGAGATAGGTCGCGATCGCCAGCAGCATCTGGCGCGGCCGTCGCAGCACCTCGATCACCGACGAGCGGGGTCGCGCCCCGTCCGAGGCGATGGCGTTCTCGGCCTGCTTGAAGGCCGGAGTGTCCTCGATGAAACGGTGCAGGTAGTAGGCGACCGGGAACATCAGGAACGTCAGCAGGAACGGGATCCGCCACCCCCAGGAGGCGAACTGGTCCGCCGAGGTGGAGGTGCTGATCAGCAGGAAGACCAGCGTCCCGCTGATCATGCCGATCGACACTCCGAGCTGGGGCAGGGCGGCGTGGAGGCCCCGACGTCGCGCCGGTGCGTGCTCCAGAGCGATGAGCGTGACGCCCGCCCACTGGCCGCCCATCGAGATGCCCTGGAAGACCCGCAGCACCGCCAGCAGCACGGGCGCGAGCAGGCCGACGCTCGCGTAGGTCGGCAGGAGGCCGATCAACAGCGTCGCGACGGCCATCAGCATGAGGGCGCCGACGAGGGCGGGCTTCCGGCCGTAACGGTCTCCGATGTGACCGAAGACGACCGCGCCGACGGGACGCCCCGCGAACCCGACCGCGAACGTGGCGAACGCGGCGAGGACGCCCGCCACCGGGCTCACGGCCGGGAAGAACAGCTTCCCGAAGACCAGCGACGCCGCCGTTCCGTAGATCAGGAAGTCGTAGAACTCGATCGACTGCGAGGCGATCGCCGCCGGCAGGACCTTGCGGGACCGGGTCGTCGTCCGTGTGGGCTCCACCTCTGTCCGGGCGTCGTCGTGAAGCGTCATCGCCTGCCTCTCCTCCGGCACCCGGAGGCACCCGTCACCGCCCGCGGCATCCGCCACGGGGACATGCCGGACGATCCGGTCATGTTAAATATATGATGCTAAGCCGTCGGTCGAGATCACAAGACCGAACTCACGGCTCCCCGTCGGGGCCGGGGGCGTCGCGTGGGAGGTTCACCTCATGGCACGAGCCGGCACGCCTCCCGACCACACCCCGCCCACGGCGTTCTTCCGGGTCGAGGGCGGCCTGCTCGTACCGCTGCCACGAGCGACCAGCGGCTGGGGTGGACCGGACGGCGCCGGACAGCTCCGTGGCACCGCGGTCAGCGGGCTCCTCGCGCGGGCCGCCGAACGCGCCGCCCACGGGCTCGAGGGCGCCGCCCGCTTCCGCCCCGTGCGGTGGACGCTGGACCTCTTCCGCCCCGGCGCGATGGTGCCGAGCGACGTCGAGACCACGATCGTGCGGGGCGGGCGCAGGCTCCGCCTGGTCGACGCGTTCCTGGTCCAGGACGGCACGACCGTCGCCCGCGCCACCCTGTTGCTGCTCGCCGGGGGCGGACCGTCGTCGGGCACGGCGTGGACCGGCCCGCTCCCCGAGACCCCGCAGCCCCCGCCGGCGGGCCTCGGGCCCGATCCCGCCGAGCCGATCCTCTACCGCAGCGACGACGGCTGGTCGCACGACCCCGGCGCCCACACCAACGCCGCGCGCAAGGCGGTCTGGTTCCCGGTCGCGCCCCTGATCGAGGGCGAGGACCCGACCCCTTTCGAGCACGTCGCGGTCCTGGCCGACGCGGCGAACCTGACCAGCAGCTGGGGCACCCGCGGCGTCGAGTTCATCAACGCCGACGCCACCCTCACCCTCACCCGCCTGCCGGCCCCTGGCGACGGCGTGGGCATGATCGCCACCTCACGCGTCGAGTCCGACGGCCTGGCCACCGGCACCACGACCGTCTTCGACCGCCACGGCCCCCTCGGCAGCGCGGTCGTCTCCACGCTCGCCAACGGCGGCCACGCCGTGGACCCAGCGCGAACCCGGTGAGGCGCACGAGAGCACACAGGCCCGGTTTCGGTACCGCTACGTCACACTGCGGCCGATCTCACGGGGCCACTGTTGATGATCGACTCGTAGGAACGTCTACTGACCAGCACAAACGAGTACCGGGTATCACCCCTGTCGCCGTGGCTCCTGTCCACTGGGTTCGGGGTTCGAGTCCCTGACGGCGCACCCATCGTTGCAGGTGTCGGGCCTGCGGTGCTTGCTCCAGATCGTCCATGGCACGCTTACTGCGCGTCGGGTGCAGACCGAGCTGCTCAACCGCCGCCGCTGGAAGACCCGCATCGAGCTGGCCAACGCCCTCTTTGAGTACCTCGAGATCTTCCACAACCGACGACGCCGACACAGCGCACTGGGCATGCTCAACGCCCATCGATTACGAGAAGCTCCACTCCACCGCGACCGCGTGAACCCAACAACCCGACTCCGCCACACTCGGGGAACATCATGGTCTCCGGACACGTCGGGGCGGTTCAATGAGCTGACAGTATCACTGCGTTGACTGCCCGTTCCTCGTAAATACTTCGTACAATCTAGTACACGTCCACATATACATGAGCAGAAACGTTATAGCCGCGCATCCAAGCAGAAGACTAACCGCGAAGATTGATCCGGACCCAGGCAACCCACTCAAGTCCCCAATCGCTGCGCCAAACCTGTCGCCGACATAGCTGACGGCGCCAACAATCTGTCTGATCTGCACCAATCCAACGCCTACAATAATCTTAGTAAGCCAATCCGAGACTTGTTCAAGGTTGGTGTTTGGCTTGTAGCTTCCGTCGGACGTTGTGCGGTAGCCGCCGGCCTCGCCGCGGGACTTCGGGACGCCGAAGAGAAAGCCTACGACCGCACCTATGGCGCACGCCGCGAAGGCGCCGACGATGGCGAGGCCGATCCTGGCCCAAACAAATTGCGTAAATATAGCGGTCGCGACGAAGGCGATCGCACCCCAACCTGCTCCCGCGACAAAGAGCCAAGTGGCGAAATCCGGCTTCTCAGGCTCCCCTGACTGCTTAGCGGCTTCGTCGTCTCCCGACATTGAGTCTCTCCTTAATTGCAAGCAGAACCTTTAGACCGGACTGTCCCCAAGTTACTGGGCGCTGGAACGACTTAGGGCAGCGTTGAGGCACCTCCCCGCCAGTCGACCGGCTAGGTGCCAGAGCAATTGACAGTGGCGGACCCATACGGTCCGCCCTGAGATGCGGCGGTCTGGGTGCTGATGACGCGGCCGGTCTGGTCGAGGATCGTGCAGGTCAGGTCCCCGGGATCGCCGCCGGGCGTGAACGCGGCGAGGGTCGCGAAGTGGTACGAGGCGCCTTGGTTCGTGTCGAGGTCCCTGCTCCAGGGCAGCGGCGCCTCGGTAGCGCTTCCCATGGAACCGTCCGCGCCCCAGTTGATCGTCGCGGCGCGGGCGGTGCCCGACAAGCGGAAGATGTAGCGCACCGGTGCTGATGCGCCCGCGGCCGGCGAAGACGAGCCGGCGGGCGCCGCTGTGGTTTGCGTTGTTGTTGGTACACCGTTCGGGGGCGCTGCAGCGTTCGGGGTTGTCGCGATGTCCTGCGGGGCGCGCAACAGGAGTGCCGCGCTGGCTCCCACAGCGATCAGCAGGACGGCTGCTGCGGCCGTGAGCACAAGACGAAGGGGCCGGTGTCGGGGCGACCCCGCTGGCATCGGCTCGGGAGCGATCGAGAACTCCATCGCTCCGGGCGCCGACGGTCGTGTTTTCTGCTGTGGCTGGGGCTGCGTGAAGCTCACGAATCCATCGCCGCTTGCGGGAGCCGGTGCACGGTGATCCCGGCCGACTTGGAGGCACGCGGCGATCAGCTGCTCGACGGTGTGGTAGCGGTTGCCGGGGTTCTTGGCCATTCCCTTGGCGATGATCTCGTCGAAGCCGGACGGCACGCCTGGGTTGAGGCGTGTCGGGCTGTATGGGGTCTCGCGCAGGTGAGCCTGGATGAGGCGGGGCGCGCTGGCGAGGTTGCCGAAGGGGCGTTGGCCGGTGAGGAGCTCGTAGAGCACGCAGGTCAGCGAGTAGATGTCGGCGCGGTGATCGGATGCGGAGTCGGCGAGCCGCTCCGGGGCCATGTAGCCGAAGGTGCCGACCGTCGTGCCGGTCTCGGTGAGCGGGGTGTCCCCGCCGGCACGGGCGATCCCGAAGTCGACCAGGTAGGCGAAGTCGGTGTCGGTGAGCAGGATGTTCGAGGGCTTGATGTCGCGGTGGGCAATCCCGTGCTGGTGGGCGTCGGTGAGGGCGTCGCCGACCTGCCGAAGGACGTTCACGGCCCGGTCGGGCTCGAACGGGCCCTGGGCAAGTCGCGAGGCGAGGTCGGAGCCGTTGATGAGGCGCATGTCGATGAACAGGCGGCCGGCGACCTCGCCGAAGTCGTGGATGGGGATGACGTGGGGGCTCGACAAGCCCGCCGCGGTCAGCGACTCACGCCGGAAGCGTTCACGGTAATTGCTGTCGTTCGACAGCCAGGTCGGCAGCAACTTCAGGGCCACGGTGCGCTGCCGCCGGGTGTCGAACGCCCGATAGACCTCGCCCATCCCGCCTCGGCCGATCAGGCCCTCGAGGCGGTATGGGCCGACCGTCTCCCCCGCATCCACCGACACCGCCCGCTCCCCCCACGTCGTCGTCAAGATGCCATCGCGCCGCGGCACCCCGCGTTACTGCTATCGATGCGAGGAAGCGCGTTGCGGAACGTGCACTGAGCTGCCCGAGGTGACTAGGCCACCGCGGGGTCGGAGGCCGCGGGCGCTCCGTGCCTGGTGGCGGTGCTGGCGCGCCATTCGGGGGCTTCGGCGGTCTCGGTGAACTCGAGCAGGTGGTGTCCGGTGTAGACCTGCTCGAGCAGCGTGCGCACCTCTGTCGGGCTGACGCGGAAGAACTCGCGGCGCATGTTGACCTGGTTGACCCGCTTGTCGGCGAGCTCGCGGTGCAGGACGGTCTCGAGCCCGACGGCGTCTTCGCTGAAGACCAGGGCGTGGATGTCGAACTTGAACGGCACCGACGCGTCGCCGAGCTCACGAACACGCTCGTGGGGATCGAGGCGGCGGGTCAGCCCGATCTTGACCATGTCGGAGCCGAAGGCGCCGATGTTTGAGATGACGTAGACCCAGCCGGTGCGAACGTTCGCCTCGCGGGCCTCCACACCGGCGATGGCTTCGTCGATCTGGTCGAGCTTGTCCTGGGCCTCGGCGAACTTGGCGTCCTCGCCGGCGGCCTGCCACTTGGACTGGACCCGCTCCCAGTGCGCCCGTTCCTTGGCCAGCCGGGCCTTTTCGCGCTCGAACTCCTTGCGGGCGGCTTCCTCGTCGCGCTGGCGCTCCCGCTCGGCGCGCTGGCGTTCCTTCTCCTCGTCCTGCTTGGCCAGGTAGTCCGCGGTCAGCTCGAGCTCCTGCACCCGCACGGAGTGGTAGCCGGCGTCGATGCGGATGTGCATGGTGGCGCCGAGCTTGGCGATCTGGTCGCGGGCCTTGGTCAGCCGCTCGATCGACGACGTGAGGCGGTGGGGCTTCATCGTGCGCACGCAGTTGTCGGCCTCGGCGTTGTAGGCGCGCAGCATGAGCTTGGAGAAGTCGCGGACCATCTTCTTGCCCTCGGTGCTCGACCCGTTCACCGTCCAGCTCGTGGCCGAGAGGATCGCCGCGTCGCGGCGCACGAGGGTCTTGATGGCCTCTTTGAGGTGCTCGAGCTGGCTCTTGTAGGCGACCGCATCGTCCAGGCGGTGGCGGAACTCGTACACTCCGGCCTGCTGGAGCATCGCCACGTCCTCCGTGGCCACCACCTGCCGCTCGACCTGTGCGAGCTCCGAATACTTCTGCCGGGCCTCCCGCTCGGCCTGCCCCACGAGATCGGCGGCTCTAGCCCGGGCCGCAGCGACGATCCCGTCGGCCTCGTGGGCCGCCTCGGCCAGCCGCGCCTGCGCCGCAGTCTGTGCCTCGGCGACGTGCTGGTGGGCTGCGTGCTGGGCGCGCTCGACCTCGCCACGGGCACTCTGCACGCGCGCCTCCTCCTGCTGGCGCGCCTGACTCGCCTTCGCGAGCTCACCGCGGAGCTGATGCAGGTGGTTACCGGCGGCTCGAACCTCCTGCTCGATAGCGGCCGCGTCCTTGTTCTGCAGCGCCCCAATCTGACCGTGCAGCCGGTGGATCTCGCGGCCGGCCTCGAAGCGCTGCCGCGCCAGCTCAGCCTCCGCAGCCTGCGCCCGCGCCTCCAGCTGCGCGTACTCCGCCTCCACCTGCTCCAAACGACGCCTGGCACCGAACAGCCCGGGCCTGCTTCGCTCTGACTGCGGCGAGCCCGGTTGGTCAGATGCGTTCGTAGCCCGACTCGTCACGTACGCCCCCCACCCTGCGGCCGCCCCCGACCGCTCCCCCGCGACATCGAGATCCTCTCGCGGTCCGTTAGCCGAGCCGACTAGTCCAGCGCACCCCTGCAAGGTTCCTGGCGACCGGAGTAACGCTGTGTGCTCCTCCGCGATGCATCTTCGGCGAACAGACCAGCGGGGGACGAACATGACATCTGACACGGCAACGACCATGGTGGGCCCGTACCGCCTCGACGGGCTGATCGGGCGCGGCGGCATGGGCGAGGTGTTCAAGGCGTTCGACACCCGCCGCCAGCGCACCATCGCGCTCAAGCTCCTGCCCGAGTCGCTCAGCCACGACCAGGAGTACCGCGAGCGATTTCGCCGAGAGTCATTGGCCGCGGCGTCGCTGGTCAGCCCTCACATCGTGCCGATCCACGACTTCGGCGAAGTCGAGGGACGCCTGTTCATCGACATGCGCCTCATCGAAGGCGCCGACCTGACCACACGCCTCGATGGCCATCCGGTGAGCGTCGAGCGCGCGGTCAACATCGTCTTGCAGGTTTGCGACGCCCTCTCCGATGCACATAGCCGCGGTGTCATGCATCGCGACGTCAAGCCTTCGAACATCCTGCTCACGGACAGCGATTTCGCCTACCTCGTCGACTTCGGCATCGCGACCACCAGCACCGCCGACACTGGCCTCACCGCCACCGGCACCACTGTCGGCACCTTCGGCTACATGGCGCCCGAGCGCTTCGACGGCACCGCCGCCGACCCACGCGCTGACATCTACTCCCTCGGCTGCGTCCTGCACGAGCTCCTCACCGGCCGCCGGCCCTTTGCCGACCACAACAGCACGCCCTCACTGATCCGAGCGCACCTCATGCTCGAGCCCACCTCACCAAGCGCAGCTGGCGTCGCGGTCCCGCCAGAGCTCGATCGCATCGCTCTGAGGGCCATGGCCAAGGACCCGGCACAACGGTTCAGCACCATCCACGAACTCGCGCAAGCGCTGCGCGCTGTCCCGGCTGCCGGCAAGCCGAGCAGCCCTGCCACCGCACTCACCAGCTTCGCTCATCCCCTGTCAGAACCGCGCCAGGCACTGATCGAAACGCAAGTCGCATCCGGGCCGCCGCACCCTCCCGCCGAAGCGGCGACGCGTCTTCAGAGCGAGAGGCGTCGCCGGAGGACCGTCGTCGCTCTCGCAGCATCGCTTGCCATCGTGCTCCTCATAGCCGGCGCCTTCACCGCCGCGCTGATCGCCAGGAGCAGCGACTCGCCCAACGTCGCCGCCCCAGTCGCACCACCCGCGTCCCAAGGTGCCGTCGCCACGGCAGCGCCATGGAGCCCGCCGGCAACGGCTCAACCGGCCACAGCAGCCTTCGGCGAGACCGTCGAGATCGCGCAGGGCGTCACCGCGACCGCGAGCACGCCCGCGCCCTATCGCCCACGCTCCACCGCGGCGGGAGACGAGGGAGCCGCCAGGGTCGTGCGTGTAGTCGTCACGTTGACCAACAACACCGACCACTACATCAACTTCGGCGACGACTTCTACGCCGGGATCACGATCGACGGCGCCAACACGATGTCGGTCCAGGACGTGTC
Organism: Actinomycetospora sp. C-140; assembly: GCF_054796175.1. Classification (NCBI taxonomy): domain Bacteria; kingdom Bacillati; phylum Actinomycetota; class Actinomycetes; order Pseudonocardiales; family Pseudonocardiaceae; genus Actinomycetospora; species Actinomycetospora sp. C-140. The sequence goes on from NZ_JBTWNF010000019.1 coordinate 129,471, forward strand.
AATGTCGGGTGGCGACTCGGTCGGCGGGATCCCGCACGATGCGACGGCGCCCGGCCAGACCGTCACCTTCGGCATGGCGTGGGCGCTCACCACGCGAACCACGCCCATCGAGTTGGAGATCGGCCCATCAAGCCTCGGCAGCATCCAAGGCAATGCGGTGACGTGGGCCGGCGACGCCTGACCGGTTCTCGCCCAACAAGTCGCCTCGGCAGCCTTGCTCGCCCGGGCATTTCTCCCCCGTTGCAGACCCTGCTCGTTGGTAGATGGCGTGGCACCTCCAAACGAATTGCCCACACACGCACCGTCTCGACTGGGTTCAGTTCGTACAACGACCGAAGCGCAAGGGCGCTGCGCCGAACCTAAACAGCCTTCAACGCGGCCTGCCCCAACAACTCGCGGGAGACCTTCGAATGACGGCCGAGATCTCAGCAATCGTTGCTGTAGTCGCAGCGCTCATTTCGAGCGCACAGGTGTGGGTTAGCCGCAACTCTTCTCGCGGCGAGATACTCCGTGACGCCATGAAGGAGCACTGGTCAGCAGCAAATGTCGCCGACCGCGACATCGTGTATGCGCTCGGCGACAAGCCCTACACGGATTGGTCTCGCGCAGAACGCGAAGCAGCACTTCGCGTTGGGATTAGAATCTCCCAGTTGGGGTTTCTCCTGCGAAACTCGTACGCTGACCGTAACTCATTCCTGGACTTCTGGGCGCCGTGGTGCATTCGCCTATTCAAAATTTTGGCTCCACTTACCGCGGAGCAGCGAGCAACGAAGAAGGCACCCGACCAATGGATCTATTTCGAGTGGCTGGCGCGGAAGGCGGTCTTGCACACGACCAAGAAGCCGTGGTGGGAACGCTCAGCTTGGTTGAAGCTGAAGCGGCGCACCAAGGACCTGCCAGATCCGAATGATGGAATGTAGCAATAGCTGATCCAGCACAGCCCCTTTAGAGTCTTCCTTAGCCTCGCACCACGCCGCAAGGACAGCCGGACGAAGACAGAGCAGCGCACACCTCCGATGTTCGAATCTGTCACGTCCGACCAGCATTAGTCGGCCGACTTCGTAGCCATTGGTCGGAAGCCGAGCTTCCCGAGCTCGGGGCCTACGCCTTCACGCGGGCATCCTCATCGGCGAAGCGGAGTCACCGAGGGCAGCTCCCCACGGCCCGCTTAGGGGACCGCTTACGTCACGGCACGGCCAGCCTCGGAGGGTCACCGCTGATGATCGATACTCGAGCAAACGTCCACTGACCAGCAGGAACGTGCATCAGACGTCACCACGGCAAGCGTGACTCTCGTCCACTGGGTTCGGGGTTCGAGTCCCTGACGGCGCACTCTTTCTGCTGGTCACAGCTCCGCGGAGCGATCTCCGATCTGATCGCAGATCGCTTCGGGGCACGCTTACTCCTCTCGACCGCTCTCCTGACGATCGTCTGGCGTCAGTCGTAGCGATCTTCAACAAGATCAAACCGATTTGGGCGAACCCCGGCCGGCCGCCAACGCCACCAGGTGCCTGGACGAGCCAGTCCCGACTCAGGCAGACGTCGAGGGAGTGCTCGAGCTCAGCTCGGTGACAGCTGCGAGCGCGAGGACGACACCGAGCACCACGAGTCCGATGACCAGCGCCGGCAGGCCGTGCCCGACGAGCAGACCGAGGACGCCGACGAGGACCAGCACTCCGGCGGCGAGGTAGCGCGCACGGGCCACCGCGCCGCTCCGCGATCGGAGGAACAGCACGTTGCCGGCGAGGTAGAGCAGCGGACCGCCGATCGAGGTGAGGACGAGTCCCGGCTCGGTCTCAGGATGCGTGAGGTGCAGCTCGATCGACACCGCGAACAGGATCGCCCCCGCCACCATCAGGCCGTGGGCGTACGGGAACGCGCCGCGCAGGGCGGCCGTGCTGCGGTCGCCGTGACTGGCCGTGGTGTCGTCACCGGCGAGCGCGAAGTAGGACCACCACAGCCCGAACAGCCCGACGAAGCCGAGTACGGCGATCAGTACCGCGTACGCGTCGATCGACGGAAGCTCGGTGATGGTCAGCCCCATGATCAGGATCGACTCTCCGAGCGCGATGATGAAAACGAGACGGTTCCGCTCGGCGAGGTGCTCGGCGTCGGCGGGCCAGGTGTCCATCGGGGTGGAGCCCAGGCCCGGGACCGGAACTCGACGCGGGGTCCGAGGATGTCGATCGCCACCGCGACGGCCCACACCACGAGACGCGCACCGGCCGGCAGGAACGCGCCGGCGAGGAACAGCACCGACGCGATCGCGCTGTAGACGAGCAGGTTGCGGTACTTCGCCGACAAGGACGACCTCGTACGGGCCGTGATCGCCCACCAGACAGACGGGGTGCTCGACGCCCAACGGCCACTACTGGACCACCTCGACAGCTTCGAAGCCTTCGTGCAGTGGCGGGACGCGCTCGTCGCGCTCCAGGAGCAGCGACAGTGCACGGGGGGATGCCCGATCGGCTCCCTCGCCACGGAGCTCGCCGAGAACGACCCGGCCGCGCGCGCGGACCTCGCGGCCGGCTTCGAGCGTTGGGAAGCCCCGATCCGCGATGGGCTCGCCCGGATGCGCGACCGCGGCGACCTCCGCCCCGACACCGACACCGACACCGACGCGCTCGCGCTCGCGCTGCTCGCCGCCCTGCAGGGAGGGCTACTGCTGACCCAGACCCGCCGCGACACCCTGCCCTTGCGGACCGCGCTCGACACCGTCCTCGCCCAGATCCGAACCCACGCCACCAGCGCCTGATGACCTCGGCGGCGGGGGCCGCCGCAGACGCGTGGGCGGTGGGCGGGCGGCTGCCGCGACGCGCGAAAGCGACATCGCAAACGGCGGTGGGTGGATGCCGATCGATGTCGATGAGGAGCCATCGAACCGAGCTCGGCGGTGGTGGTGCCAGCGCAGAGGAGCCGACCGGCCAACGACGAGCGGCCCGGGAGGTCGCCCGTCTTCCCGGAACGGGCCAGGGGCAGTAGCCTCTGCAAGCGCTTTGGTCAGCTCCCGCAACCCGGCATCAGTTCGTCGCCGCTCGTCGCGGCAGCGCTCATCGGGACAACCACGGACCGAGCGGCAGCACGCGTCGGCTGACCGCCTCCCTGGGCGGCGCCTCCACCTGTCATCGGCGGGGGCGCCGTCGTCCCCGACAACCGGACGCGGTAGATGGCAGCTGCCCGTCCTCGTGGTGTGCTCAAGCTCTGGCGGTCGGGCTGATCCTCCGCGTCCTCGGCTGGGCGGTGTACCGACGAGCCCAGGTCGGTCTTCGCATCAGCGTCATTTTGTTACCAGCCCGTGATACCGGGTACTCATTCTCCTTCGTCGAACGCGGCAGCCCCACGGGCGCACCGCAGGGACGGAGGAGTCATGACATCGCTGGAGTTCCGTCGTCGCGGTGACGGAACCGAGGTTGTCGTCCTGACGCTGGCCGGCGAGCTCGACCTCTGCACCGACGCGTCGATGCGGGTGTCTCTGCGGGCCGCCTGCGAACACGCCCTGTCGAACGAGACGTCGATGATCATCGACTGCACTCGCGTGACGTTCCTGGCGCTGTCTGGAGTGCGCGCGTTGCTCGACGCTCACCAGCGATTCCCTCACGACAGCCGTCTTTGCCTGGTCGGCCCGCGCGGAGGACAGCTCGCCCGGATGGTCGAGCTCCTCGATCTCGTGGACGTCTTCGCGATCTATCCCACCGTGGGTGAGGCGGTTCGGGTTGCGTGACGACCCGTCCGCGGGACGCTGACCCGCCCCGGAATCCGCAAGGTCAGCAACGGGCGCGATCCGGCGGTGGCGACCCCACCGACGCTGGCTGCTCAACGGCCGGCGAAGCCGCCCCGTCCGCCGGCAATCGGGCCCGCGGTGGAATTGTGTTGCCCGGTCGGCCCGGTCCGGGAAACCGCACCGCCCGTCGAGGTCCCTGTCGTGTCGCCGGGGGGCGCCGGACGGCGCGGATCACAGGTGCAAGGTGGACCCCGGCGAGCGTCCGTAGCGGTCCCGGTAGGTCGCCGAGAAGCGTCCGGGGTGGGCAAAGCCCCACTTGGCGGCGATCGCGGCGACGCGGTCACCGCGCGTGGGGTCGGCGGCGACCAGTTCGGCGTGCGCGCCGTCGAGGCGGACCCGTCGCAGGTACTCCAGCGGGGTCGTGTCCCGGTATCGCCGGAACGCGATCTGCAGCGAGCGCGCGCCGGTCTGGGCGGCCGCCGAGATGTCGGGCAGCCCGATGTCCTGGTGCGCGTGGCTGTCGATGAACGCGATCGCTCGGCGCACGGTGGCCGGCTCGGCGCGCCCCGCGGTCGGTGTCCCCGGATCGGTGAGCACCTCGAGAGCGGTGTTCGGGAATGTCGCGAGCGCCGCCCCCGCAAGGTTGCGCACCGTGTTGCCCAGGACGAGTGGCTCGCCCATCACCGTGTCCGGATCGAGCACGGCCTCGTGGACGTGGGCGCTGAGCTGGCACCAGTACAGGGCCAACGGGGTCGAGATCGGTCGCGCGGAGCTGAGCACGACGGTCTGGGGTTCGAGCTCGGCGAGCTCACCCCCGATCCGGGTGACCTCGGCGAGATCGAGGGGGACGGCCTGCAGGGTGACGTCCTGCCAACTCACCCCGAACGGGGTCCAGGTCGGCACCAGCTTGACCAGATCGTGACCGCGACCTTCGCCGTGATCGATGTGGACGGGGCCGCCGGCCACGATCTGCAGGACCACCACTGCCTGCGCGGGGTCCGCCCATCCGGTCACCGGTCCGCTGTGGCGCAGCCGCCCCACAGCCAGCGGACCGATCGAGCTGTGATCGCTCCAGAACGCGAACCCGGTGGCCGGGATCGAGCTCGGGTGCAGGTTCACCCAGGTCTGTCGCAGATACTCGGCAGCAGCATCGGGGTCGGTGCTCGACCACCGCGACCTCGTCACCTCGGGCTGCTGTCCTGAGACGACCGCCAACGACCGCGCTCCTTCCAGCCTGCGAGTATCTCGACCGGACCGGTCGTTCCGACGCCGCCCCATCGCTGTCGCTGGCGCCCGGGCTCGACAAGATCTCCAATCGCCCGCGTCGCGAACCGTACTCGTCTCCTCGGAAAGCGGACACTCTCCGAGCGGCGGAGGGCGCCGGGCCCGCGCCACCACCTCCGAACAGCGCCCGGCGCGTCCCGCGCCGCGGCGTGGTCAAGAACAATGCCTGGCGGCACACTCGTCGCCCGCCGCGCTCAACCAGCGCACCCTCGGGATGCAGCTGGACCGCGGACGCCACCAAGATCGCTGACCAAGCGATACGTCGAGACCGAGGCCGCCGCAATCACGAGGGCCGCCGAGGCTTGAACCCGGGGCGAACCAAGGTCTCCGGACGCGCCGGGGCGGTTCATGGGGCCAGCCAGGCGAGGGCTGCGGTGACCATTGTCTGTGTGCCGGTGTCGAGGGTGGGCTGGATGACGGGAGCGAAGTCAGGTGAGTGGTTGGCCGGGATGTCCTGGGCGATGCGGCCGGCCTTCTCGGCGTCGGAGAATCGTTGGGGGTCGACGCCGCCGAACACCCAGTAGGTGTACGGCACGTCCAGCCCGTTCGGGATGTCGCTGAAGTCCTCGCTGGCGGTGGCCCGCGGCGCCGGCTGTGCCCGGTCGCCGAAGGCGTCTCGGAACGCGGCGGCCACGCGGGCGGTGACGGCCGCGTCGTTCGTGGTGAGCGGGAAGCGGTCGTAGAGCTCGAACTCCGGTTCCCGGGGAGAGTTCGACGCGGCGCACTCCGCGGCTACGACCCGATGGATCGCCGCCAGCAGGTTCTCCCGCACCTGGGCGTCGTAGGTCCTGATGTTGAGCTCGAGCACCGCACGGTCGGGGATGATGTTGCTCTTGGTCCCGGCCTCGATGCTGCCGACGGTGACGACCGCGGGTTCGCCGGGCTCGATCTCGCGAGCCACCAGCGTCTGGAGGCGCATCACGATCGCCGCAGCGAGCACCACCGGGTCGACGGTCACGTGCGGCATGGAGCCGTGGCCGCCACGGCCGTACACGGTGATGCGCATGCTGTCCGCGGCGGCGAACGACGGCCCCGGCCGGGTAGCGACCAGCCCGGCGGGCATGGGGACGACGTGCTGGGCCAGGGCGACGTCCACCGCGGGGAGCCGTTCTCGCAATCCGTCGCTCACCATGCCCTCGGCGCCGTCCCCGGTCTCCTCGGCCGGCTGGAACACCACGGCGAGCGTCCCCGTCCAGTGATCGCGACCGGCGGCGAGCAGGTCAGCGGCGCCGAGCAGGCAGGTGGTGTGCATGTCGTGACCGCAGGCGTGGGCCACCGGCGTCGAGGCGCCGGACGCGTCGTCGACGGTCTCCGTGCTCGCGTAGGACAACCCCGTGGTCTCGCGCACCGGCAGTGCGTCCATGTCGGCGCGCAGCAACACGCACGCCCCCTCTCCGTGGCGGAGCACGCCGACCACACCGGTGCCGCCCACGCCCGTCGTGACGTCGAAGCCGCTTGTCTCCAGCTGCTTCGCCACGGCCGCTGCTGTCCGCTGCTCGGCGTGGGAGAGCTCGGGATGCTGGTGCAGGTCGCGGTAAAGACTCTCCTGCCACCCGCGCACGCCGTCCTGGGCGGCGAGCACGGCCGAGAGCGCCGGTCGTCCGGTCACGAGGTTTGCTCCGTCCCCTGGGTCTGCGATGCCGTGGTCGATCGAGATCGAACCGAACCGCTGCCACGCGAACAAGGACCGGTCGAGGAGTTGCAGCCGGCAGCGAGGCGCGGGAGCTCGAAGCCCGGCGCGGCGCGGACCACGGAGAGGTCATGCTCTCGGAGCCCGGCAGGACATGTCTGACCGCCTCCACCGCGACGGCGATGATGCGCCGGCCCCACGGATGTCCCGTTGTCGGCGATCAGCCGCCGGTATTGCCCGGCATCGGGTCGCGCTCCGGCGCGGTCGTCCCGATGGTTTTGGGCCGACGGCTTCCCGGCCCCGTGGTCCGGGTCGATCCGGCCGGCACGGCACGGCACGGCACGGCACGGCACGGCACGGCACGGCATCCGGCGGTGGGGGTCGAGCCCTTCGACAGCCGCGGACGGCACGCCATTCGCTTCAACGGAGCTGAGACGTGTTGATCGATCAACGAGAATCGCGTCAGCCTCGTGGGGTTGTGGGGCGAGTCATTCTGCGGCGGTCGGCGAATCGGACTAGCATCTGCTAGCCCCTTGTCCGTCGAGCAGTTCCGGTGAAACCTTCAACAAATTTGAGGCGTTTGTCATGGATGCTGCCGGGCAGCAGAAGATCGTACTGAGCGGCGTGTTCTCCGAGTTCGAGGCCGCCGATCTCGCGACGCGCTGCGCGCACCTCGAACGAGAACGAGCTCGCCACGTGATCGTGGACGTGACCGCGGTGACGAGCTGCGACCGGGCCGGGCTGCAGTGTTGGGCAGAGCTCCACCAACGGGCAGGCACACTGTCGGTAAAGATCGAAGGGGCGTCGTGGACGCAGTTCTTCGAGCTGTTGCGCGAGACCGACGTGCGGAGGCTGCCACCGGTGTACGACGACATCCGCGAGCTCGTACCGCGCAGACGGCCGCATCAACGACCTGCCTGACCGCGGTCGCGACGATCACGAGGCACGATCCCGCGGTCCGAACGCGGCGTTCGACCCCGTGATCACGGCGGCCTTGGTCCTCCAGGCGCGCGTGCCCGCCCACACCGCTCGCCGCCCGCCACGGTGGGCTCAACCGAAATCGCCGAGATCGCTCTGCCCTACTCCGGCGGAGCAACCATTCCAGATCGGAACTCGGCCACCATCGGCCTCCCGTGGCTCCGCCAGGACAGCCGGCCATCGCACACGACCACCAGCGGCACGGTGCGGCCCACGGCGGCACGAAGGCTCGGGCCCGGTCCCACCGTTGCTCATCAGCATCGGCGGGAGCGACACGATCGGGGCGGGCCATGATCACGACTCTTTCCGGAGCGTCGAGATCCGGCTCCAATGGTCCCGTGTGTGACGGCGACAACATCATGAATACCGGATGGTCGGGGCTGGTGCCCACTGATGTTGGCCTGATCGAGGTTCGCCTCTCCCCTCGCGAGGTCCAGATCCTCGAACGGGTCGCCGATGGAGCGACCAATCCCGCCATCGCCTCCGCGCTCGTGCTCTCCCCCGCCACCGTCAAGGCGCACTTGTACCGCATCGGCAAGAAGTTCCACACCGGCGACCGAGCCCACATGGTGCTGCTGGCCTTGCGGGCCGGCATGATCAGCTGACGCGCGAGGGCTGGCCTCGACCCCAGACGCGTCCCTGGCTCCGCGCTGGCGGTGCCGCCGAACTGGCTCTCACCCCGTCCCGATCTCGGAGACCCAAGAGACGCCGTTTCCTGGAGACCGCCGATGGACCGCGCTGGTCCGTCGCGCGAAGGCCGATCGTGACGCCCAGGGCAACGTCCTCTCGCTCTGGCGGGTGATGCCCGTCATGGCGCCCAGTGCCGGAGTTACCCGGGGCTCCTGGGATGGGTCGACGTGTGGCGGGCATCCTTCGGGGGTGTCGGGGCGAAGTCGGGAGACGAGCACGCGACGCGTCGACGGTCCGCTGCGATGCGGTTACGGGTGCCACGGCGCGGGCCAGCGAGGGTGGCTGCCGTGCCGCGATGCCTGTGGCCGGACTCCCGGTGGCGCCCCAGCAGGCCATCGCTACTTCTACTGCGAGACCTGCGGTCGGTTCACCTACCGACCGCCGCACGAAGGGTCGAGGCTCCCGGCCGTTTCCCCTCGATGAGGGGGCACGGTCGTCGCTCCGCGGCGCTCGGTTTTCTGAACTTCGCTGACCGGGAACTGCGTTGTCCACTCCTGGCGAGCAGCCGCTGGTGCTCGGCTCCGTCGGCCGTTGAGCAGCCAGCGACGGCGGGGCCGCAAAGGCGCCGGCAACGGCTATCGTGAACCATACGGCGAGCCTTGACCCGGCCGCTGGCGGGAGGGGCCCTCACCCCGTTGCGGGTGAGGGTCCCTCCTGCGCCGGATGGGCGCGCGCTCCGGGACGATGCTCACGATGATCGCAGTCGACGGCGAGCACCGCATCGACGACGGCTCGATCCCGCTGCTCCCTGACGCGGCTCGATGTCCGGCCTGGTCGGAGAGGTACCGGGTCACCGACGACGTCGAATCGGTCTCGCCGGTCACGCCGGGGGTCGATTCTCGGTGTCTTCCGGGGGTTCCCCATGGCGGGTGACCCACAGGCCGGCCACGACCGGAACCACCATCACCATGACCACGACCAGGGCCGCGCGCCATTCGGCCGGCAGAACGAGCAGGGCGACGAGCAGGAGGACGCCGGCCTGCACAGATCGGTTCAGCGCCCGCGAGGACAAGGACGTGGCTGGACGCACCCTGTCGTGGGCCATCCGTGCGCTCAGTCGCGGATCGTCAACACTCAGCGAGGCTTCGATGCCCGCGAGCACACGCTGCTCCCGTTCCGAAAGGGGTCGCCCGTCGCGGGGGTCAGGATCGGGCGTGGGCGGGGTCATCGGCATGCCCACTCCACATTCGGTGCGCCACTGTTTTCCAGCGTGTCTGCCCGTTGTCCGGGGGAATCATCGTGCCACCGGGATCGTCAAGGAGGGGTCAACTCGGTTCCCGGAAAGACCTGCGTGCGCCGTCGTCGAGTCCGAGAGCCGGGGGGTGGGACGAAACCTCATGTGAGGGCGACGGCTAGCTAGGCCGGCGCGCGAAGACCTGGTGCATCCGGGCCTGGAAGAACACCGTGTCGGGTCGTTGTGCGCCGGCGGCCACGTCTGCGCGGATGGTGCGCAGCTGGTCGGGTGTGGCAGTACCGGCCGATGAGATCGCTTCGTGCATGTTGTCCACCAGCTCTGCGAGGAACATCTTCTGCGCCACGCTGGTCATGCGGTTCTCGACGCTCTGTTCGTGAACGTCGACGAGCCCCGCGCTCGACAGATGCGCCGCGAGGCGGGGCCCGATCGTCGGATCGCCCCCGTGGAAGCGAACCGTCGCGCTGTACACGTCGGCCAGGTCGTTCAACGCGGGGACGGGCGGCTCGGCGCGCAGGGTCGGTGTGTACAGGTCCTCGACCGCGACGACCCCGCCCGGATCGACAGCCGTGGTCATCGCCCGGATCATCGCCATGGGATCCACGAGGTGACTCAGGACCAGCCGGGCGAACGCCAGGTCGACTCCTGTGGCCGGAAGGCCCTCGACACCGGCGTCGGCGCGCACGAACGACACCGCGACGCCGGCGTCCGCCGCCGCCCGGCGCGCGATTTCGAGGGCGCCCTCGTCGATGTCGACACCGACGATCCGCCCGGCGGCACCGACGGCACGGGCCATGGCGATGGTCACCTCACCATCGCCACAGCCGACATCCACGCAGGACGCCCCGCTGCGTATTCCGGCTCGCTCGAGGAACGAGAGCGTCGCGGAGGCCATGACCGTCGCCTGACGAGCGAGCCGATCGGAATCTGCCGCTCCACCGGCGATCGTGTAGGTCGCGCGGGGCATGTCGGTCCTCCTGAGGGACGGCTCTGCCCCGGGGAGGGGACGTCCGTGGCGCCGAGGAGAGCGTATCGGGTCCCACATCACAGGCCGAGAACTCGCGATCCAGGCACTGGGGACGGATGCGAGTGCCGCTGGAGTCGAGCTTGTGGGCCTTCCCGACGCGGTCGTCCGAGGACGTCTCGTCAGGGAGGCATCTCCACGCTCGTGAACGCCTCCGCGCGAGCACGATGCCCGTGGGCAAGAGGACCGTCCTTGCTGCCGGAGGAACCTCGCGGGACCGTCGCCGCGCCTCTCCGGCCGCTCCGGTCGGCAGCTGTGGCCGGTACGGTTGCCCCGACGGCCGGTCTCCTGTTGTCCCCCCGGCAGGAGACGGGCCGTCACCCTTTCCGTCGGTTCGCCGGGCACGGGTCGCTGAGCACGACACAGCGCCACCTGCACCCCCCCCCCGGCACGCCACGACATCGACGCTCCCGGATCTCGCTCTCGGCCGGTCCGGTGACGTGGCGAGGCTGGGAGCGCTCGCCGAGACCGCCCACCGAATCGCGAGGGTCGTCGACGCAGCGACACATCGCGCCGAGGAAGGCCGCCCGTGAGCGCGAGCCCACGCAGGTCAGCGCGTCGGTCGTGTGCCCGCGTGACCTCGGCCACGCGATCGGGCCAGCGATGTCGACCGCCGACCATCCGCCGCGCCTCAGGGCAGCGGAAGGGCCGAGAGCCTGGTCGCAACGAGTGACACGGTGCGGCGCGGCCCCCGCGGCGTCTCGACTCATATACCCCGGGGGGGTATTTTCACGCCGCAGATGTCCACGGACCCGAAGGACGAACCGATGACCACCGTGACGATGATGAGCGCCCACTCGCTGCCCGCCGGTCTGGCGATCAGCCAGCACGGCTACACGCTCGAACCGGCCGTGCCGACCTTGCCCCGGGATGTACCGAGCGACTTCCGGTTCGTCATCACCGGCCCGGACGGGCACCCGGTGCGCGACTACCGGCCGATGCACGACAAGGAGCTGCATCTGATCGTCGTGCGCCGCGACACGCACGGCTTCCAGCACGTGCACCCTCGGCGTGACGAGACCGGCACGTGGTCGGTGCCGCTGACGATCCCCGACGCGGGCTCGTATCGCGTGTTCGCCGACGCCACCCCGGCGACGGCCGACGGCTCCGAGGTCGGTGGCCTGATCCTCGGCGCCGACATCGCTGTCGCCGGCGACTTCCAGCCGGTGCCCCTGCCCGCACGCGCCAGCAGCACCGAGATCGACGGCTACACCGTCACGCTCGCCGGCTCGCTCGTCGCCGGCCAGCACTCGGAGCTCAGGCTTGCGGTGAGCCGCCACGGCCGCCCGATCACCGACCTCGAGCCCTACCTCGCCGCGTACGGGCACCTCGTGGCCCTGCGCGTCGGCGACCTCGCGTACCTCCACGTCCACCCCGATGGCGAGCCCGGCGACGGGCACACCTCGCCGGGGCCCGAGATCAGCTTCCACGTCGTGGCGCCCAGCCCAGGTCTCTACCGGGCGTTCCTCGACTTCAAACACCACGGCATCGTCCGCACCGCTGCCTTCACTCTTCGTGCGGCCCGAACCTGAGCGCCGTGACCGCTGGCCCACTCGGGCGGCGGAGCGGCTCGCCCTTCCGCACGGCAGCTAGCAGCTGCCCCACGGGTCGAGGCAGTCGAGGCGGTGCCCAGCCGCGCGCTCTTCGAGGATCTGGAGCGCCGCGGCGTACACGGTGGTGCCGCGCGCAGCGGCGCGTTCGTCGAGCGCGTGAGCAGCTTGCTCGATCGTGATCTCGAGCAGCACCGAGAGCACCCCCTCGGCCTGATGCACCTCCGGCGGACAGACACGCAGCCGACTCGATACCTCAGCGCTCATCAGGCCTCCAGCCGTGGTTGCCCCGACGGTTGCTGCAGCGGGCGACGGCGATGTCCCACCTGCCGGCGACCAGCTTCGACCGGCTTGGGTGCCACGTCCATAGGCCATCGAGCCGAGTCCTGTAGGTGCGGAAAGCCTAGGTATGGGGCCTCGACGGTCTCAGAGAACGCGACTGCCGTAGCAGAGCGTCTTCCGGTCAGCTCTCGTGCGCCTCGGCGTTCGTATCGACGCTCGAACGTACGGGCCGGCCGGAGCCGATCGGCGGGGGCTTCGCACCGACGAGCGCCTGCACCCACTGTGCGCTCGGGTCGTCATCGACGAGCAGGCACTTGACGAAGAGCGTCAAGGGCACTGCGAGGACCGCGCCGACCGGGCCCAGCAACCATGCCCAGAAGACGAGGGAGATCAGCACGAGGGAGATCGACAGGTCGACCGCGTCGCCGACGTAGTAGGGCTGCACCAGCGAGGTCAGCACGAAGTTCACCACCAGGAAGACGACGATCACCGCGACGAGGAGCGGCGGTCGTGCGACGAGCAACGCGAGGATCGCCGGCGGGGCCGCCCCGATCCAGAACCCGAGGTAGGGGATGTAGTTGGTGACGAAGACGAGTACGCCCCACAGGACCGCGACCGGGATGCCGAGCCACCAGAGGATGACCGCGTCGACGGCACCCGTGATCAGCCCGATCATCGTGGTCACCGTGATGAAGCGGCGGGTGCCGTGTGCGAAGCGGCTCAGGGCGGCGCGCCGTGGCCCGAGCCGCTCGAGACGGTCGCCGATCCCGGTCGACTCGATGACGAGGAACAACAACAGCGAGAGCAGGAACAGCAGGTTCCCGGCCAGTCCGCCGACTCCACGCAGCAGGCCGGTGACGATCGGAACGAATCGCTGGGTGTCCAAACCGGAGATCAGGGCGCGGAGCTGTTCGGGGCCGACCCCGTATCCGGCGAGCGTCGCGAGCGCCGAGTTCAGCAGGGCGTTCGCTTCGGCGGTGTAGCCGGAGAGCAGGGTGGCCAGCCGCGCCAGCGAGAACACGACCGTCGCCGAGAGCGCCAGGACCACTCCGTAGACGGCCACGAGCAGGCCGAGCACCGTTGCCCAGCTCGGCCAACCGGCACGTTGCCAGCGCGCCTGCAGCGGATGCACCACCACCACGACGACGACGGCGACGGCGAGGAAGACCGGAGCGATCAGCAGGCGGTGAGCGCCACCCCTGTCGCCACGATCACCATGGCGGCGAGCGCGAGCAGGACGGACAAACCTCGTGGCAGTGTCGCGCGCTGGGATGCCACGTGCGGAACGGAATCGTCGCTGGTCACGCCGGCATGATGTCCTTCCGGCCAACCACCGCCAACGACGCCCACGGAGAGCCCCACCGTTCACCTCACCGGGCTTTCACCGGGAGGCCCGGTGGTCCATGATGCGTGGCCGAACGATCAGCTCGTGGGGCTACCCGAGAGGTGTGGTCGGCGTGGAGGTGGACGCGTCCCACGTGCCGCAGATGGCGGTCACCGGTGCTGTCCCGTCGGGCCCGGAGGCCGACCGTCTGCTCGCCGAGGCCCACGGGCACGCGTCGCGCCACGCCGAGGGAACGGTGGCCGACTACATCCCGGTCCTGGCCGCCGCCGACCCCGAATCCTTCGGTGTGTGCCTGGCCGATGTCGAGGGCGGTCTCCATGAGATGGGCGACACCCGAGTCCCGTTCACGATCCAGTCGATCTCGAAGGCGTTCGTGTACGCCCTGCTCTGTGACGCGTTGGGCCACGAGCGCGCCTTCGAGGTGGTCGGGGTCAACAACACCGGGCTGGCGTTCAACTCCGTGGTGGCGATCGAGCTCAACGACGGTCACCCGCGCAACCCGATGGTCAACGCCGGTGCGCTCGCCACCACCGCGCTGATTCCGGGCGACGCGGCCGAGGACCTGTGGACGGTCATCCGTGAGGGGCTGTCGCGGTTCGCCGGACGATCGCTCGAGGTCGACGAACAGGTCTACCGGTCGGAGATGGCGAGCAACCATCGCAATCGGGCGATCGCGTCACTGCTGGAGAGCTACGGGCGCATCGAGCGCGACCCTGCCGAGGTCGTCGAGGTCTACACCCGTCAGTGCTCGCTGCGCGTCGATGCCCGCGACCTGGCGGTGATGGGTGCGACCCTGGCCGACGGCGGCGTCAACCCGCTGACCGGCGAGCGGGTGGTGGCCGCCACGGTCGCTCGCGACACCCTGGCGGTGCTGGCGGCGAGCGGGCTCTATGAGCGTTCCGGGGAGTGGCTGTTCGAGATCGGGCTGCCGGGCAAGTCCGGGGTCGCCGGCGGGCTGGTCACCGTTGCCCCGGGTAAGGCGGGTATCGGCTGCTACGCCCCGCGGCTCGACGCGGCCGGCAACAGCGTGCGGGGTCAGATCGCGACTGCGTACCTGTCCCGCGCACTCGGGCTCCACGTGTTCGCCTCCGAGCCCCACGTCGAGGAGAGAGGTACGCGATGACCATCGACATTCCCGACGTACCCGACACGACCGACACGGCCGGTGGGGGGGACGTGGTGCGGGCGTCGTGGACGCCGATGGTGGGTCTGTTCCTGGCGCAGATCCTGATGTCCTACAACGTGGCCGCGCTGCCGGTCTCGCTCGGCGGCATGGTGGAGACCTTCGGGGTGCCGCCGACCGACGTCAGCACCGCGATCGTCACCTATGGGCTGGTCGTCGCCGCTCTGGTCATGGTCGGCGCCAAGATCGGGCAGCGGGTCGGCTGGGTCGTGGTGTTCCGGGTCGTGGTGGTCGTGTTCGCGCTCTCGGCGCTGACCATGATCCTCGCGCCCGCCGTGGGCTGGGTGATCCTCGCCCAGGCACTCGCCGGGGCCTCGGCCGCGATCATCGTCCCGTCGCTGGTGGCGCTGATCGCCGAGAACTACCAGGGCGACCAGCAGGCGACCGCCATCGGCTCGCTCGGGTCCGCTCGCGCCCTGGCCGGGGTCAGCGCCTTCCTCATCGGCGGCACCCTGGCCACCTACGTCGGGTGGCGGCAGGTCTTCGTGGTGGTCCTGATCATCGCGATCGCGGTGTTCGCGCTGAGCTTCCGGCTGCGTTCGGACCGCGGCAACCCCGACATCAGCATCGACGTCGTGGCGGCCGTGCTCATCGGGGCGGCGATCGTCCTGCTGACCCTCGGGGTGAACAACCTCAACGACTGGGGCCTGCTCCTGGCCGAACCCGACGCCCCGTTCAGAATCCTCGGGCTCTCCCCCGCCCCGGTCCTGATCGGACTCGGTGTCGTGCTGGTCCAGGCCTTCTTCCTCTGGACCCGACGCCGCACCGAGGCCGGACAGGTGCCGCTGGTGAGCCTGTCGGTGCTCGGCTCCGGTCGCGAACGCGCCGCCGTCTACGCCATGTTCGTCGTGGTCGCGCTGGAAGCGGCCCTGAACTTCACGGTGCCGCTCTACATCCAGATCGTGCAGGGTCGCACCGCGTTCGACACCTCGCTGGCGATGCTGCCGTTCAACCTGACCGTGTTCGTCACCGCCATGCTCGTGGTGCGGGTCTACGGCCGGTTCACCCCCCGTGTCATCGGCATGGGCTGTTTGGGGCTCACCACCCTGGCTCTGGTCTGGCTCTCATTCGTGGTCACCAACAACTGGGAGACCCTGCCCACGATCCTCGGGTTGTTCGTGTTCGGCATCGGGCAGGGCGCGCTGGTCACCCTGGTGTTCAACGTGCTGGTCACGGCCTCCCCGAAGGAGCTCTCCGGCGACGTCGGCTCCGTGCGCGGCACCGTGCAGAACCTTGCCTCCGCCGTCGGCACAGCCGTCGCCGGTGCCCTGCTCGTCGGCATCCTCAGCGCCAACGTCGCCACTACCCTCGCCAGCACCGTCGAGCTCCCCCCGGAACTCGTCGCGCAGGTCGACCTGGACAACACCAACTTCGTGAGCAACGAACGCCTCGAGACCGTCCTCGCTGGCACCACCGCCACCCCCGCCCAGGTCGACGCCGCGGTCGCCCTCAACGAAGAAGCACGCCTCCGCGCGCTACGCCTCGGGCTGCTCGTCCTCGCCGGGGTCAGCGCGCTCGCGATCCTGCCCGCCAGCCGCCTGCCCGACTACCGCCCCGGCGAGATTCCCGACAACGTCGTCGCCGGCGCCACCGACGCGCCATCGACCATCTGACTCCGATCCGTGGGAGTGGAGGGGCCTCGGCACGCACTCGTGCGATGGAATGCTCGCGACCTCGAGCCCCTCCTGTCCGAGAAGGGCGGGGCGGGACCGCCCCGCGTGCTCCTCGGAGCGCAGAGTCAGAGACGGGGTGGATCAGCGGGATGGCCCCGACGGGCCGCCCTCGGCGGCGAGCCGTACCCGTGAGGTGACACCGAACTCGGCGAAGACGTGCAT